>NZ_JBFBJZ010000093.1:0-20851 GCF_040686255.1 Kitasatospora sp. NPDC085879
ACACGGGGGAATCCACCGCCCGCCCGGGGCTCCGTGGCGCCCGCCGAGGGACGGATCCGGACGGGCGGATCGGGACGGGCGCGCCGGAAGTATGGGACACCTCGTTCCGGCGGCCTCCGGATGGCTGTTCGTCACAGACCACGGACGACCCGTAACGCATCGAAGCTTCGTTGGTGGCGGACGATATGAACAATCGCCACCACCAACGAAGCTTCGATCATGTCCGGTCAGCCCTGCCGGCCGGCCGTCTCACAAGAGCGCAGCGACTCGGCCCGAGCCCCCGAAGACATGATCCGCCTCGATGTCAGATCACCAGGGAGCGGTACAACTCGGGGCGCCGGTCGGAGAGCACATGGTTGTGTTCACCGAGCCGCTTGTCCTGTGCCTCGGCCAGGTCGCAACGGGCCATGACGATTCCGCTGCCGTAGTCCGGAACCGGTCCTGCGGCGAGGAAGCCGTCCGGCCCTGCCACCACTGACCCCCCGGTCCATCGGGTGCCGCGCTCGTCACCCACCCGGTCGCACACGGCGATGAACATCCGGTTGACGGCTGCATCTGCCTGCACCCGCACAATCTCCGAAGGGCGTTCCCCGGTCGGACGCGGGAAGCGGGGCCAGTTCGCCGGTGCACACAGCAGCTGCGTCCCCTGAAGTGCCGCCACCCGCACCCACTCCGGGAACTCGAGGTCGTAGCAGACCATCGCCCCGATCCGTCCCACCGCCGTCTCGACGACCACCGGCAACTCGTCCCCGGCGACGAACAGCTGCTTCTCGGCGCCCCACAGATGAGCCTTGTGACAGACCGCCCTGAGGCCGGACGGATCGACGATCACAGCGGTGTTGCGGAGCCGGCCTTCAGCGTCCCGCTCGCACAGTCCTCCGACGATCACAAGACGGTGGTCGTCGGCCAGATCCGCCCACTCGGCGACCGTCGGCCCGTCCGTGGTCTCCGCCAGGGCCTCGGCCTCGGCCCGGTCGCGGAAGACATAGCCGCTGTTGGCCAACTCGGGCAGGACGACGACGTCGGCGCCTGCCGAAGCCGCCTGCTCGACCGCCTCCCGAAGAACCCTCCAGTTCCGTGCCGGCTCCGCCACGGCCAGCGGCACCTGACAGCAAGCCACGGTGACAGCGCTATCCGGCACTGGTGGCTCCCGCCGCCGGCGCTGCCTGCGCCACAAGACCACGGCTCAGCCCGAAGTACAACGAACCGGAGACCACCAGGCCCACGGCGAAGGAGACGTCCGCACCGCCCAGTGCTTCGGCCCCCGGGCCGGTGAAGAAGGAGGTGGCGAAGAAGGGAACCATCGTGCCGAAGCCCACCGCAAAGGACAGCAGTCCTCGCCACGACCAGCGCCCGTACATGCCCCGGGGATCGAAGATGGCGCTGACCGAGTACTCACCTCGGCGCACGAGGTAGAAGTCGACCAGGTTGACGGCCGTCCACGGGACCAGGAAGTACAGCATCAGCAGCAGGAAGTTGTTGAAACTGCCGAGGTAGTCGTCCGGCAGGACGAGTGCCACCACGAAGACGACCAGTTCGACGGAGACGATCCCGACCACACGACTGCGGACGGACGGCCGCACGGGTCGGAAGGAGTCGATGGCGCTCGTCGTTGTCAGCATGGCCCCGTACGCGTTCACCGCCATAACGGTGATCAGCGCCAGTGACGACACCAGAACGACCGCGGTCCCGAAGCCCGGTGCGATGCCGTTCCCGACCTCCTGAAGGCTCGTGATGGCATCCGGCGCCGGCATCCAACTCGCAATCAGGGCACCCAGCGACATCAACCAGACGGCCGACCCCGCCGCACCCAGGTAGGTCCACGAGATCACCTTGACGGCAGGCACGTTCGCGGGCAGGTAGCGCGAGTAGTCCGACACGTAGACGGCGTAGCTGATCTGGTAGCCGGCGGCGACGGAGAACACCGCCAGGAAGGAAGTCCAGGACAGTCCGTCGGCCACCCCTGCCTCCGGCGTGTCCAGGTTGACCAGAGCGCCGACGGTGAGGATCCCGAACATCGCGATCAGGACGTAGGTGAGCCACCGCTGGACAAGGTGGAGCAGGTCGTGGCCGACCACCGCAAGGATGATCGAGACCCCGATGAGAAGGACGTACCAAAGTTCCCTTCCGCCCGGAAGGAGGAGTCGGAGGCCCTGGGTGGCCAGCACCACGTTGAAGACGTTGAAGCCGATGTAGACGAAGGTGACGGCGGCGAAGGGGACGACTGCGCCGCGCACTCCGAACTGGGCACGGGACTGGATCATCTGGGGCAGGCCCATTCTCGGCCCCTGGTTGGCGTGGAAGGCCATGAAGAAGGTGCCGAAGCAGGCCCCCAGAACCAGTGCCAGGACCGACCAGGAGAGGCCGAGCCCCATCGCCGGACCGATGAATCCGGTCACCATGGTCGTGAGGACGAAGTTCCCGGTGAACCAGAACGGTCCCTGATGCCAAACCTTTCCGTGGCGTTCCTCCGCCGGAATGTGATCGATGGAACGGACCTCGAAAAGTCCGGTGCCGGACAAGCTTCTTCGCCGATTGCCGGTCATGAATCTCCTGATTCGGATATAATCATCGTCGAAAAGATCACGCTGGCCCACCGGTGCCGGTTCGAGCGGCAGTACCACTTGAACAGCGCGGAACCGGCGGGGCCGCCGCACCAGGAAATCACTCACGGCCATGTGAAACATGAGCAGAGGCTACTCATCTGCTCTCGCCCGGGCCCGATTGAACCGTCCCAGAGCTACCTGGAGGGCCTTGCTCCGAGAAAGGGCCGGCTCATGCTACGCAGGTGTTCTGGCTGTGAGCAGGGGCTGAAAGAAGCCGCTCTGCTCGGGAGTCATCCATGCAGTGCCTTCAAACCCTGCCTCACTCGCAAAGTCTGTCAGTTGGCCCTGCGTGAGAGCCCAGTACGCCGTCCGGCGCACCTTGACATTCCAATCGTCATCGTCGGGAATGACCTGATAATGTTCCAGGTCGTATCGCTCGCCATCGCTGTGCCAGTCCCACAGCTGGAAGGTGATTGTCCGGCTGCTGCCGGAACCGTGGATTTGTGGTGCGGTCGAGGTGGGCCGTGATTCACGGATCCGGTCGTAGGGTCTGGTGCTGATCAACAGCAGGCCCTGCCTGCGCAACACGCGGCGCATTTCGCCCAGCGCCGCGCGCAGATCCTCCGCGGTCAGCAGGTGGGGCAAGGCATTGTCCGCGCACACGACAACGTCGAAGGCCGCATCCTCAAAGGGGAGCGAGCGCATGTCCGCCACCCTCGTGTGCATCTCGACGCCACGCCGAGCTGCCTCGACTCCCGCGCGCTCGACCGCCATCCGGCTGATATCCGTGCCTGTCACCTGGTGTCCGTGAAGCGCAAGTCCAATGGACTGCGTTCCAATGCCGCACGCGCAGTCCAGCACGGTGACGCCATCTCGGCCGAGCGTCGAACGAATAACCGCGTCCAGGGTCCGGCCCTGGAGGTCAACAGTGGCGTCCCAGTCGCCATAAATCAGATGGTAATCAGCTGCAAGCTGGTCGTAAAATATTTCCACATCACCCATTGGAAAAGGCTACATCACTTCTGAATCATGTGGCAAGGGCTGGCCGTCCTCGCGGTGCCCGGAATTTTTTATCCAGTTTGAGTAATCGATACTCTCGACTCTTCTGTCCATTCGGTCCGGCCGGGGGCGGGGGCGGCGAGGTGGATGGCACGGCCGGCGCCGGGCGGCCCGGGTGCTCCTGGGCCGGTCGACGGGCGGATCGGCGGAGATGGTGTAGACCTCCTGGGGCCGGTTCCGGTTCTGCCGGCCCCAAATCCGGCCGGTTGCTTGACTCGGGGCATGGTGGCGTATAGTCCGCACCAAGGAGATCCCTTGTTGATCGCCTCCATTTGTCACGCCCGAAATTCGCCTTTCGGGGCGGAAAATCGTGCAAAGGAATCGCTGATGGATGCGGTACGCCATCACGCCGACCGTCTGTGGCCACTTACCGGGCGGGACGGACAGTTCGAGGTATGCCGCGAGGCCGCAGCGAACCCGTCGTACCGAGGACTGGTCATCAGGGGCGAAGCAGGCGTAGGAAAGACCCGGCTGGCCGAAGAGGTGTGGCGCCACCTGTGCGATTCCGGCGCCTCCGGCGGCCGCGCCACCGCCACCGCGGCGGCAGCCGCCATGCCGCTCGCCGCCATCGCCCACCTGTTGCCCCCCGGCCTTGATCTGACGGATCCCGCCCCGGCGTTCCGTGCCGTGGCCGCCTCCCTGTCGGGTCGCGGGCCCCGCTACTTCCTCCTCATCGACGATCTGCACCTGCTGGACTCCCCATCGGCCGTGCTCGTCCGCGAGCTGCTGGACGACGGCAGGGTCTTCCTGATCGCCACCCTGCGCTCGGACCTTCCCGCTTCCGATGCCGTTGCCGCCTTGGACAGGACGGACGAGACGGCCCGCGTGGAGATCGCCGCGCTGGACGAACCCACCACCGAGGCCGTGCTCACCCGTGCCCTCGGCGGTGTCGTCTCACGCAGCACTGCCCACCGGCTGTACGAGCGCAGTGGCGGCAATCTCCTGTTCCTCCGTGAGATCGTCCTCGGACTGCTCGCGTCCGACGGACTGCAGCGTCAGGGCGCCGCCTGGTGCCTGGCGCGGTCCGAACACGGAACCGCCGCGTCGCAGTCACCGGGGCTCGACGCCCTCGTGGAAGCACGCCTCGGACAACTCGTCCCGGAGGCCAGGCGAGTCCTTGAGACTCTTGCCGTGGCCGGGCCCCTCAGCCTCGCCGCCCTCGAGGACCTGGTGGCCCCCGAGGTCGTGGCCGGCCTGGAAGAGCGGGACCTGGTCCATGTTCAGACGTCCCGGGCGCGTACCTCGGTGGTCCTGGCCCATCCCCTCTACGGCGATGTTCTCCGGAACAGGATCCCGGTCACCCGCCACCGGGCCATTCTCGCCCGGTGCGCGGCCCATGTGCTCCACAAGGGCGTCCGCAGGGTGGAGGACCCGCTGCTGGTCGCCAGCTGGCAGCTGGCCTCGGCGGGCGAGGCGTCCACTCCTCTGATTCTTCGCGCCTCGGAGCTGGCGGCCTACAGCCACGACCACCTCCAGACCGTCCGCCTGCTGGAGTCGCTGCCCGACGACGCGCTGCCCCTGATGTCCCGCAGGCTGCTCGGCACCGCCTACTTCTTCGTTCGGCGCTTCGATCAGGCGGAAGCGGTGCTGGCCCGCGCCTACGCCGAGGCCGCGACCGAGGCCGAGCGCTTCCGCATCGCCGTCGACCGTACCCTCAACCTTGCCTGGTCGGGACAGGGCGCCGCCGCCCTGCGCGTGAATGCGGAGGCCCTGGACCGCACGAACGACGAAGCGATGCGCGCTGCCCTGGAGGTCAACGGAGCCTCACTGCGCGCCTTCTCCGGGAACCCTTCCGCAGCGGTACTACGGCTGCTGGAGGACGCGGACCACGTCGAGGACGAACGGGTCCGGGTCTACGCCCAAGGCATTCGTGTCATGACGCTGGCCTCGATCGGCGAGACGAAGGAGGCGCGAAGACTCGCCGCGGACCACTATCTGACGCACCGGGACGCGAGCCGACGCGTGGTGCTGCCCCACCCGTCGGCCGCGCTGATGGTCCAGGCGACGGCCGGTCTCGCGGGCGGTGACCTGGAGGCGGCGACCGAGGCAGCCATGGAGGGCCTGCGTCTGGCCCTCAAGGACGACGCCGTGCTCGTCGTCATCTCGCTGAGCGTTCTCCTCGGCCGCATCGCGTGGCTGCGCGGACGGCCCGAGGACGCCCACCGCTGGTACTCCGAAGCGCTCGCCATCAGCCTGCGTGAAGGCGTCCCCATGGCGCTCCGCGACGCGACCTCGGGTGCCGCCGCCTGCGCGGCCGTCCTGGGCCGCGTCGTCGAAGCCGAGCAACTGCTCCGGGAGATCGACGACTACGCCGAGGCGGCCCCGGTCTGGGGCGAGGAATCGCTGGGCCAGGCCTGGCTTTTCGCGGCGACCGGCCTGGTCCGTAGGGGCGGTGAGCTGATGATGGAGGCCGCGCAGCGGGCACGGGCAGCGGGGCAGACCGCCTTCGAGATGTTCTTCCTCGGGGAAGCCGCCCGGCTGGGCGCGGCGCCCGCTGTCGCTGATCGACTCGCCGAACTCGAGGTCGTCTCGGACAGCTCCTTCGCCCGGCCCTTGGCACTGTTCGCTCGGGCCATGTCGGTGAAGGAACCCCAGCTGTTGATGGAGGAGGCCGTCCCGGCCCTCCGCGCGGCGGGACTTCAGCTCATGGCGGCCGAGACGGCGGCCGCAGCGGCGCACGCCTTCCACCGCGCGGACGAGGCACGGATGGCGCAGGCAGCGGCCACCACGTCGAGGGGGCTGGCCGACGCCTGCCAAGGTGCGGTGACGCCCGGGCTCGCCCTGCCGTCCCCGTGGAAGCCCCTTACCGCCAGGGAGAACGAGATCGCCGTCCTCGCCGTCCAGGGCCACTCCAGCCGGCGCATCGCCGAGATCCTCACCCTCTCCGTCCGCACGGTCGACAATCATCTCCAGCGCGTGTACGCCAAACTCGGCGTGACCTCCCGGGCCGAGCTGGCCGACCGCCTCTGAGTGGCTGCAGGCGATTCCGGGGGAGAGCCGTGCGTCCTATCGACAGTCCTCCTCGAAGCCGAGGGCCTCGCATTCGTCTCCTGTGACGGTGTCCGCCCCCTCGCCGTCGAAGCCGGCAAAGCACTCGACTTCACTCGTGTGGTTGTCCCCCACCACGGTGGTGAATATCTTGAGCACCCTTTCTTCATTCATTCGGACACGCAGGCCGTCGAAAGGAGAAAAAGGCAGGGTGCACACCTTGCTCCACTGACGGCTGTCCGCGAAGGTGATGACGCTGACCCGAACCGGAGAAGCCGCAGGCGCCACCGTCGGATCAGAGGGTCCGCATGCGACGAAGCCCAGCGATGCGCACTTCTCCGCGGTGAGTGAGCGGCCCTCATCGTCGACCACAAGGCACGTCACGGCGCCGCCGGGCTCGTCCACCACGACCGTGACAACGTTCAGTACCTCGTAGGCATCGACACGAATACCCATTCCGGGAAAAGGGGCGAAGGGCAGGTCCGCGACCCGCGCCCACTTCTTTCCGTCCGTCTCAATAACGAGGCGCACCCCGAACGGGCCGGCCTGACCCTGGCTTCGCATCTTCTCTCCCCGCCCTCACTGGTCGTCAGTTGCCGCCCGCAAGACCCTAGCTGCCGGGTCTTCGGCCCAGGAGATGCTAACAGCACCAGGAACACCACATCTCAGGCATCCGAATCCCCTGGCAAATGGCACGCGACTGTCGACCGGTTCAAGAGCAGAAAACACTCATGACAGCGCCGGCGTTGCCGTTTGCCCGCCGGTCCGGACAGGCAGAAGGAGCGGTTGTGGCTGAGGCCGCTCAACGACAGGACCCGCTGTCCGACGTGCTCGAACGGTCAGCGGTCCGGTCGAGTGTGAAGGGACGGCCCGGGTGTGACGGCCGCCAACCCTGCCCCAGGGCGGTCCGGACAGCGCGCCCGACCTCGGCCGGAAGGGCAAGGGACCCGTGGATCGCCGCATCCGCAATCAACACGGCACCCTGGGGCTCGACCTGCTGAACCACGAATGCCTCGCCCATCCAGCAGACCGGGCACTCGCGTCTCCCTACCTGCCAGCGATAGACAGCGCCATCCACGGTGATCGATCGTGAGTGCTTCTTCGGCAGCGCCATACGGCTCCCTCCCGGACAGCGGTCACCTCTGTGCCCGCTTGCCCGAAGCGTACGCACTACCCGTCCCCAGCCATGGGCCCGACCTTCGAGGAGCACACCTCGTCCGCGGCGCACCCGGAGGCCGACCGGCACGGCACGGACGGGAATGAGTAGACAATGCTCTGAGCAGGTGCTCTGGCAGGCGCTACTCTCCACGGCTATGTGTGACGTGCATGATGATCCCGCTCCTGATGCCCGGCAGGTCGACGACCGGCTGACCAGCCCGAGCTTCGTGGTGTCCGCCGATCCGGCCTGTGTTCTGCGGCTGTCGGGCAGGGCGAGCAGTCCGGAGGCGCAGCTCGTGGCAGCGGTGTACCGGGCATCGGCCGCGCTGCACCGTACGTTGGGCCCGGGAGCGCGACGGCATGTGCTGGCGCTCGATGCGGCGCGGTTCGGGGACCGGGAACTGGCCGCGCGGTTCACGGCCGTGAAGATCGAGGGTGAGCCCGCCTCCGCGTGGGAGGTGCAGTGGGCCACGGGTTCCTGGGTCGATCAGCGGTTCGTGTGTTCGCTGGCAGGCTCCGACGGTCCGAGCTCCATGGCCTCTGCCGTCGTGGACGGGCGCGTGGTTGCCGTCGGTGCGGGAGCACAGAACGGAACGGTGCGCGTCTGGGACCTGGAGACCGGGGTGGAGACCGGTGATCCGCTGACCGCGCACGGCCGTGTCTGTGCCACAGCCACGGCCGTGCGCGACAACTGCCCGGTGGCCGTCCTTCTGAGCGCAGCGCCCAGCGAGGGTGCCGGCAGCGCGCTGCAGGTCTGGGACCTCTCCAGCCGCGAGCAGTTGTGCGACATCCGCACGGCTCCCGCAGACGACGTAGCGACCTTCGAAGTGGAGGGCCGTCCCATGGCTGTCACAGCCCACGGTGACGGGACGCTGCGAACATGGGACCTCGTGGTCGGCGAGCCGGTCGGCGGTCCACTCACCGGACACACCGAACGCGTGGTGGGCGTGGCGACGGCGGTGGTGGACGGCCGCCCGATGGCCGTCAGCAGCAGCGACGACCTGACCGTGCGCGTATGGGACCTCACCACACGGCAGCAGGTGGGTGAGCCCCACGCCGTCGACGTCGAGGACACCTATTCCTGGCGAGTGACGACGGCGATGGTCGACGGCCGTCCCGTGGTGGTGTCCGCCGAGGGCAACGACGTGGCGAAGATCCAGGTCTGGGGCCTGCTCGACAGGCAGCCGGTCTCCGAGTTCGTGGGGGAGCCGAACCTGTGTCACGAGATTTCGACGGCGGTGGTGGACGGCCGTCCCGTGGCTGTGACCGCGGACAACGAGACCGTCCTGATGGTGGACCTGGCGACCGGCTCGGTGACCGGCGAGCCCATGCTCGGTCACCGCTACGACTACACCCACGATTGCCGCCCCGTCGAGCGGACGGCCACCGCCGTGGTGAACGGCCGGCCCTTCGCCATCACCCAGGACGAGGGTGGCAGGACACTGGTGTGGAACCTGGGATCCGGCACCAGGCTGGGAGATCCCCAGCGAGGGCACATCGCCGACTGGGAGGTCGAAGTCCTCGACACGACCAGCGGCCGGGACGGCCGACCCGTCGTCGTCAGCGTCGGCTACAACAGAGCCACGGTGATCGCGTGGGACCTGGAGACCGGACGGCGCGTCACCGAACCGTACGACGCCGCCGGAAGCTGGGTCACCGGCGGAGCGGCAGCACACGTCGATGCACAGCCGGTCGTCCTGGTCTCGGACAAGCGCGGGACACAGCTTTCCGAGGTGGCCACCGGCCGTGAACTCGGCCGCATCCCGCACGCCGCCACGTGCGTGTCCGCCGAACTGGACGGCCGGCCCGTCGCCGTCACTGCCGGAGACGGCGACGCGATCTCGGTGTGGGACCTGGCCACGTGTCAGCACGTACGGAGCATCACCCATGGGGACCCTGGCGGCGTGAAGTCGCTCGCCGCCTCCGTGGTGGACGATCGGCCCGTCATCGTCACCGGCAGCGCCCAGGGCGCGGTGGCCATGTGGGACCTGGCCACCGGACGCCAGGTCGGTGACACCGTGAACTGCGGCGCCGAGACATGGGGCATCACCGTGGCGGCGACGGAACAGGGGCCCTTGGCCGTCGTCCTGGGCAAGGACACCACGGTGCAGGCATGGGAACTCCTCACGGGCCGGGCCCTCGGCGGCTCCCTCACGCCCTACTCCGCGGGGGAGGAGTGGACCCTCCCCGTGGGAACGGTCGTCGAAGGCCGGCCGTGCGTGGTCACGGGCGCCGGGCAGTTCGAGGGTCCGAGTGGCACGCTGCGCGTGTGGGACCTGCTGACCGGGCAGCAGGCAGGCCCCGACCTGGCGTTCCCATGGCCGGTGACGCGTCTTGAGCAGGCCCCGGGAGGACGCCTCCTGGTGGCATTCGGACGGGAGATCGCCCTACTGACCCCCCGCCGCAAGAGCGCCTGACCTCGCCCGCGCGCCGGCACGGAACCGGGACAGGACGCCATCCTTCCTTCCCCCCGCCAGTCCGTCGCCGGCGACCCCGGCCCGTTTCAGCGGCCCCGGATCGATGTGCACGTCCGGATTGATTTCACAGGTCGGGCAGGCTCCGGCACTGCGCCCACCTGAATGACGGAGGTAAGAGCTTGTGACAGGTGATCTCACGGATCCGCGGTTCCTGGTGCACGGCGATCCGGAACAGGTTCTGGCGGTCGCCGATGCCGCGAAGGGCGCGGAGGAGGTGCTGTCGGCGGCGGTGTATCGGTCCTCGGCACACCGGCACCGCACCGCGAGTCCCGAAACGCGCCGGCAGCTGCTCGCGCTGGACGCGGCGCGCTACGGGGCGTCCGAGCTTTCAGCACGCCTCGGCGCGGTGCCCGTGCCCGACGCTGCGAGCCCGCAGTGGGAGGTGGAATGGGCCACCGGATCGAAGGTGGATCCGCGGCTTCGGTCCACGCTGACCGGGCACACGGCGAAGGTGCAGTCGATAGCCACGGCGGTCGTGGACGGCAGAGCGGTGGCCCTCACCGGCAGCAGGGACTTCACGGTGCGGGTGTGGGACCTCGCCACCGGCCGGCAGGTCGGAATGCTGCCGATCTATGCGCCGTTCCCGTGCAGCTGGCCGATGTCCGTGGCCACCGCGGTCGTGGACGGAAAGCCGGTGGCACTCACCTGCTGTGACACCTTCAAGGTGACCGTGTGGGACCTGACCATCCACCAGCGGATCGGCATGATGGGCAGCCATCGCGTCGGTGGAGCCGAAGGCCGGATCCACAAGGTGGAGACCGCCGTTGTCGACGGAAGGCCGATCGCTCTCACCAGCGGGGTCGACAAGAAGATCCGGATGTGGGATCTCCGGACCCGCGAGCCGTACGGCAGGCCGCTGGCCGTCCGCAGCGGAATTCGCCAGTCCCTCCAGTCCCTCCAGGCCCTCAGGAGACGTGGACCTCTCACCGATCCCACCGACCTGGTGCTGGCCATGGCAAGCACCGTCGTGGACGGAAGGTCCGTAGCCGTCACAGGAGGTGTGTCCGCAGACGTACGAGTGTGGGACCTGAAGAGAGGCAAGCAACCGCGCAGCCCTCTCTCCGGGCACACGGACCTGGTGTTCGCCGCAGCAGCTGCAGTCGTCGACGGACGACCCGTCGCCGTCACCGGCGGACGGGACGAAACGGTGCGGGTCTGGGACCTGGCCACGTACGAGCAGATCGGTGAACCGCTCACCGGCCACGTGGACGCGGTGGAAGCAGTGGCGACCGCAGTCGTCGACGGACGACCCGTCGCCGTCACCGGCGGACGGGACGAGACGGTGCGGGTCTGGGACCTGGCCACGTACGAGCAGATCGGTGAACCGCTCACCGGCCACGTGGACGCGGTGGAAGCAGTGGCGACCGCGGTCGTCGACGGACGACCCGTCGCCATCACCGGCGGACGGGACCAGAAGGTGCGGGTCTGGGACCTGACGACGCGCGGGCAGGTCGGTGAGCCAGTGAGAAGTCACACGGACTGGGTTCCGTCGATGGCGACTGCGGCTCTTGACGGGACACCCGTCGCCCTCATCTGTGGCATCGATTCCACCCTGGTGGCCTGGAACCTGGCCACCCGCCGGCCGCTGCACGAGCCGCTCGCCGGCCCCGCCGGCCACGCGTCGTCGGTAGCGACCGCAGTGGTGGACGGCAGGCCGGTCGCCGTCACCGGCGGTGTCGACAAGACGGTGCGGGTGTGGGACCTGGCCACCTGGAAGCAGGTCGGTGAGCCGATGCCGGGGCACACCGCCCATGTGCGGTCGGTGTCGACCGCGCTGCTGGACGGGAGACCGGTCGCTGTCTCCGGCGACGAGGACGGCACCGTGCGGGTGTGGGATCTGACCACCCTGGAGCGCATCGGTGGGCCGATGCTCGGTCACACCGCGCCGGTCACTGCGGCGGCTACAGCGGTGGTGGGCGGACGCGCGGTCGCCGTCACCGGCAGCCATGACCACACGGTGCGCCTCTGGGATCTGGCCGCACGCGAGCAGGTGGGTGAGCCCATGCTCGGCCATGCCGACGCGGTCTGCTCGGTGGCGACGGCAGTGGTGGACGGGAGGCCGGTCGCACTCACGGGCAGCAGGGACTCCACCGTGCGGATGTGGGATCTGGCCACTCGCCGGCAGCTGGGTGAACCGCTGAGCGGTCACGACGACTGGGTCACCTCCCTGGCCACCGCAGCGGTGAACACGACCGGCATCGCCGTCAGCGGCGGCGCGGACGGGACGGTACGAGTCTGGGACTTGACCACCCGCCGGCCCGCCGGGCCCGAACTCGTCTTCCCCGCACTGGTGTCCGCCGTGGCCGTGAGCCCGACCGGCCACCTGATCGTGAGCTTCGGGGGCGAGATCGTCGTACTGACCCGTCCATAGACACGCGGCCTGCCCCTGTCCTGGCTGTTCCATGGCCCAGGACAGGGGTGCGGCGCGCAGTGCGCGTCGTTCTGGACGGGGCCGACACGGGCGGGCTCCGTCGCGGGTCCGACCCGCGACTCGACCTCGCCATCGCGCTTGTGCCTCTGATGCGATCCCGCGTCCGGGACAACTCGTCCCTTACCAGGGGACGACGCCCTCGTCGTCGAAGAACGCGCCGGACGGGCCGTCGTCCGGCAGCGTGGCGAGCCGGATCGCCGTGGCCGCGCCCTGCTCCGGGGTGCGGTTCCCGAAGAAGCCGGTGAAGTCGGTCGCGCACAGTCCGGGGCAGGCGGCGTTGATCAGGATGTCCGTGTCGGCGAACTGCCGGGCGTACTGCACGGTCACGGCGTTGAGGTACGACTTCGACGGCGCGTAGGCCGCCATGACCGCTCCCAGCTCGATGGCCGGGTCGGCCTGCCGGGTCACGGAGCCGACGCTGCTGGAGATGTTGACGATGCGCGGCGACGGCGAGCGGCGCAGCAGCGGGAGCATGGCGTTCGTCACCCGGATGACGCCGATGACGTTGGTCTCCACGACCGTGCGGACCAGGTCGAGGTCGAGGGTCGTCGGGTCCTGCACCCAGCCCGGACCCATCTCTCCGGGGATGCCCGCGTTGTTGACCAGCACGTCCAGCCCTCCGGCCTCACGCTCGATCAGTTCCGCCGCCTCGGCGACGCTCCGGTCGCCGGTCACGTCCAGCGGCACGCCGAACGCGTCGGCCCCGGCGGCGCGCAGCTTCTCGACGGCGGTCTCGAGTCGGCCGGCGTCCCGCGCTCCGACGGCCACGCGGTATCCGAGGGCCCCGAGGCCGGTGGCGATCGCGTAGCCGATTCCCTTGTTCGCACCGGTGACCAGTGCGATCTTCGTTTCGCTCATGCCGTCCATGCTCGTGCCCAGGTGAGCGCGCCGGCCAACACCGATCGGGTTCGCTGTGATACCCGGTAGGTATCGCTGGGGTACGCTGTCGCCGTGGACGCCTTGGAGACCCGCGAGCTGAGATACTTCGTGGCCGTCGCCGAGGAGCTTCACTTCGGCCGGGCCGCCGAACGCCTGGGCATGGCCCAGCCGCCGCTGTCGCGGGCGGTCCAGCAGCTCGAACGGCGTCTCGGCGTCCGCCTCCTGGAACGCAACCGCCGCGGCGTCGCGCTCACCGATGCCGGAACGGTGCTGCTGCACGAGGGCCGCGCGACGCTCGACGCGGCCACCGCCGCCGCACGCCGCACCCGTCGCGCCGGCGGAGCGGACAACCCGGGCGGGGAGCGCACCCGTCTGGTGCTGGCGGTGAAGACCGCCGCGGCCCACGAACTGCTGCAGAAGCTCCTCGACGCCTACGCGGCCGAGCCCGACGCCGCCGAGGTCGAGGTCCTGCAGTGCGGCATGTGCGACCAGGAGGCACGGCTGCGCGACGGCAGCGCCGACGTCGCGCTGATGCACATGCCGTTCAACTCCCTCGCCGGGTTCGACAGCGAGGAGCTCATGACCGAGAACCAGTTCGCCATCCTGCCCGCCGGACACCCCCTGGCCGCGCGCGAGACCCTGTCCCTGGCCGACATCAGCGACGTCCCCGGCCTCCCCCCGGCGCGCTGGCCCCGTCACGGCGTCTATGCGCCCGGCCCCGGCCCCGAGATCCGCGATCAGACGCAGTTGGCGCAACTCGTCGCCCTGGGACGCACCGTCGCCGTCGTGCCGGATTCCGCGCGCGCCTGGCTGTGGTCCGAGCACGCCGCCGTCCCCGTGACCGACGCGCCCCCTGTCGTCACCCACATCGCCTGGCCCGCGCACAGCCGCTCACCGGCCCTGGCCGGCCTGGTCAGGACCGCCGTACAGCTCGCATCCTCCCGGTAGCCGCCGGTGGGGCGGAGGGCCCCCACCGGCTGGCGCGAAGCCCGGTCGGGCAGGCCCTCCCGGGGTGGAAGAGAGCGTCGGGCGCCGACCCGTCATCACCGCCTCACGGCACGCTCAGTACCAGTGGTGGGACTGCCAGAACGACCAGGCGCCGCAGGGGCTGCCGTAGCGGCTGTTCATGTACTTGAGGCCCCACTTGATCTGCGTCGCCGGGTTTGTGCGCCAGTCCGCGTCGGCGGTGGCCATCTTCGAGCCGGGCAGGGCCTGCACCAGGCCGTACGCGCCGGAGGACTTGTTCGTGGCGGTGTAGTTCCAGCCGCTCTCGCGCTTGACGATCTGGCTGAAGCAGGAGAACTGGTTGGCGTCGCCGACGATCCGGGCGGCCATCACCTGCAGCGAGCCGACCGGAAGGGCCAAGGCGGTCTGCGCGGTCGCCCGCCTGGCGGCCTCCTCGTCAGCCTTGCGCTTCGCCGCTTCGGCGGTCTTCTCGGCGTCCGCCTTGGCCCGCGCGGCGGCGGCGGCCTTGTGGCGGGCGGCCTCCTCGGAGGCCTTCTTGGCGGCGGCGTCGGCGGAGACCTGCTGGGCGTGCGCCTGGCGGGCGAGGTTGTCGCTGACGGTCTGCGCCTGGGAACCCGAGGGGATGCCGGTGAGCAGCGTCGCGCTCACGTCATCGGCCGCCCGAGCAGTCTTGTCCTCATTACCCGCGGCCGCGCCGACAGCAGCGGTGACGGCGGTGACGGCGGTGGCGGAGGCGACGGCAACTCCCCTGACCGAGAGCCGAGTCACATGGTTTCCTTCCTGCGGTGCCCGTCCGTGACCGTACGGGCGCAACATGCCCTCTGCCGCCTGCCTCCGTCGTTGCTGGTCACGGGAGACGCCGGCCTTGTAGCCGCCTCTGGCGGACTCGGACCGGCTCGGTGAACGGGCGGCGTGCGCCCCAACGGCGCGAGGGCCTGACAGAGCGCACACCATTCCGCACTGCAGACTTCTCCTGCAAGCGACAAATGCGGACATACGGGTAGTCGCGGAGGAATTGAGTAGCTCATACTCTCACTGCGAAAGGTGCATTTATTGGTAAATGGTGTGATTTCGCAGGATGCTGTTCTCGGCCCTGGTGGGCCATGGGGGTGCAAGTGGAAACGTCTGGACTTCGGGAGAGAATGCAACTCCCCAACGAGCGTGGGTCGGCGCTGTCCCCGCCGTCGACCCGCCGGCGCCTGCCGCCTGTTCCCCGAATGCAGATCGCCGAAATATTGTCTCGATTTCGAGAAGGGGCCGGCCTGACGCAGGGGGGGCTGGGGAGGGCGGTAGGCGTGAGCACTTCAACGATAAGTAGATATGAGGATTGGAGGAGTTCGCAGCGCCTCAGCTGGCGCCTGGTGGAGAAGATGTGTGCGGCCTGCGGATGCGGACCTGACGAGGTCGAGTCCACCGTTTCCCTGGCGCGGGAATCGAGAGACGGATGGTGGGTCGGCAATCGTGACGTCCAGACTTGGTTAAGCCCGCTGCTGGGCCTGGAGTACGAGGCGACAGAAATACGTATTTTTGCCGACTCGTACTTTCCTGAGCCGTTCCGGACACCCGCCTATGCGGCCGCGCTGTCCATGGCGGCCGGCGGTGGCACCGCCTGCGCCGAGGCCGCGGGCCGAGTCTCCGAATCGCGACTTCGAGAGCTGATTCTCGTCCGGCCGCCGCGGTTCCGACTCATCCTTCAGGAGTCGGCCCTCACGCGAACCGTAGGTGGCGCCAGCGTGATGCTCGACCAGCTGGACTACGTTCTGGCCGGTCTGCGAATCCTCCCCGTGGAAATCAGAATGCTCTCGGAGCAGCGAGTCGAATACGTTGGCCCCGGGTCATTTAGGTGCCTCTCCGGAATGGGTGCTCAAGGATTCGAGGTGGCTGTGTGCGACACGCTGGTCGAGGGCGTCTGCTACGATGCCAAGCCCCAATCCTCCAGGTTTTCTGAGCTGTTCGAGAGAACCTGGGATGAATGTTCAAAAGACTTTGAAGACAGGCTCCTGGAGGCGCGGAGGAGGTATTCGGAGCGCATATGAGGGAACCTTTCTGACAATGCCTACGGACGGTGCCCGCCACGCTAGGTCGCGGCGGGTCCGATCAAGGACGGCCGCCCCCCGAGACCAACCTCGGAAGTTCCGCCTTCGCATCACCGCCCAGCCGCCAACAACACGGCCACCGAGCCGCCCGCTCTGGAAGGCAACGCATCGAAGCTCCGATGGTGACAAGCGACTTGAAGAATCGCTTGTCCCAACGGAGCTTCGTGCCGTCCCGCCGAGCCCGGTGCGGGCACTTCCAGGTGCACGCCGGGCAGATGTTCTGATGCCGGTTATGGAATCGAATGCCCCCGGCAGGACCGCCTCGCCGAAGGTGCCGTACTTGTGGCACAGCGCGGACAGCGCGCGGACGTCCTCGTCGATCGCCTTCGCCAGGACATGGCGTGGCACGCCACCACACATCCATGCACAGTGGCAAGCCGGTCCGCACCACGGTGCGGAATCCCGTGATCACCTGACCGTGGTCCTGCCGGCGGAAGCGATCTGACCACAGCATCTGAGTAGGCAAGGCGGGATTCGAACCCGCACGTCATAGGACAGTGGATTTTAAGTCCACCGCGTCTGCCATTTCGCCACTTGCCCGTCGAGGAAATAATCCCGCCTGGTGGCGTCAACATCATGAGCAATTGATACTCGTCTTGATCGACCGACCAGTGCGGAGCGGGCTTCTCATCGACCACGGCGCGCAGTGCCAGGTGGGTTGCCGGCTGCGGGGGCCCCGGCCGGCGCGCCTCACCTACCGCCGTCAGATGAACCGACAGCTCACGCGCAGGAATCCCGCCACAAGCTTGCCCGGGACGTGTGCCACGGCAAGCGCGGCACCATCCACCAGGCGTACCGGGACGGGATGGCGGACCAGCTCGGCGCGCTCAGGCCGGTCCTCAACGCCATCGTGCTGTGGACCACGAAGCACATCGACGCTGCCGTCGAACAGTTCCGCGCCGAAGGCCACGAAATCCGTCACGAGGAAATCGCCCGACTGTGCCCGCTCAAGCACTTCACCGCCCCTACCCCAGCCGCTGGCGCCCTGCGCCCGCTGCGTGAACTGAAGTGCCCGCGCTTCTTGAGCCATTCTAGGCTGATCTCCTGGTCAGGAGGTGGCCAGTGAGATGGAGTAGAAGTGTGTCTCTGTCTCGATGAACGCCTCTTGAAAGTTGCCGTCATATGCTCTGATGAAGAAGCCGGTGATGGGGTTGAATGCTCCTGGCAGAATGGCTTCGCCGAAAGTGCCGTGCTTGCGGCACAGCGCAGAAAGCGGCTCGAGTTCTTTGTCGATCGCCTCAGCCATGGCGTGGCGCAGCAAGCTGCCACGGCGCATCCGTGGCAGATGGTTCAGCCGGTCCAGCTGGTCTTCACGGATGGCTTCGATGTCCTGTTGCATCACATCGGGTTCGACATCGGCGTAAATTGCGGGAATCAGCATCGAGGTGTCCACTGCCAGGGTGTCGGTACTGCCCGTCCTTGGGGCGGGGCGGCCCGGAAGCTGAACTGACCTTTCCTGCCTGTCCCACCGCAGATCGCCGAAGTTCGAGAAATCCCACAGCACTTCGACCGGAGCACGGTAATAGGGAAGTGACTTGACGTAGGAAGCCGCCTGTTCCGCCGCCGGCATGTGCGCCAGCGTCTGGTGCCATTCGCGGAAGTGGAACTGCTTCGGGGCGTCCTTGGGCTCCGGCCTGCCGTACCAGTGCAGTGACTCGCGCAGATCATGTGCGATGAAATGCTCGAAGCTTACATCGGGGATGTTTTCCCGCTGCAGGCAGCTGGCGTGGAGCTGGTAGTCTCCGCGAGCTCGGACGGGAGCAGTGTTGCGGAAGGCCTGGACTTCAGGATCGGGGTGGATGAAGCTTCTGCAGCCGCTGTACATCTGCGACCGAGTGGGGAGTCTCACCGCCTCGAAGTCCCTGTCCATAAACGCCTTGCCATCCAGTACACGTAACGCGCTCATTGCACCCTTCAAAGATCGACTATCGCGAGTTCCGCGGGCTCCTCGCCTGCTGCCAGCCACTCG
This sequence comes from Kitasatospora sp. NPDC085879, assembly GCF_040686255.1. NCBI lineage: Bacteria > Bacillati > Actinomycetota > Actinomycetes > Kitasatosporales > Streptomycetaceae > Kitasatospora > Kitasatospora sp. NPDC085879. The sequence continues at coordinate 18,570 of NZ_JBFBJZ010000093.1, forward strand.
ACGACACCCAGGGCGTCCCAGTGGTCCCGGCCCAGCGCAAGGCCCGCCGCGCGTACGAGAATCGGGTCAGCGCACTCACGCCCTGACCATGATCGTTCTCAGCGCCAACCGCTGCACCGATGTTCCAACCGACGCCCATCGCATCCGATGTGAATAGGCGACAGCGGTCCTGGATCTCGTCGGCCGTCGGCTCCTGCTGGTGCTGCCAGGATCGTTGTACCTGGCAGCACATCGGCCACGGTAGCGACTGCGGAGGCCTGGCGCGGGCCCCCTTCACTCCACTGAGCGATTGAGCTGGGGAAACGCCGTCGGCTCGCATCAGATGCGAAAAACTCGCGTCCAATGCGATCGACGGAGAGTGATGGCGGATGGGTCAGGACGGCCTTGCCCCGCGGTCTGCTCGGCTGCACCTGGTCGACAGGCTGCCGATGCTGCGGCCGGACGAGCAGGTCTTCGAGGCGATGCTCCAGGGCTGGCGCAACCAGCAGCTCGCGCGGAACCTGTCGCCCGGGTATGTCTCCGTACCTTGGAGCTCGACCGTCCAAAGAGCAGGCTGATCTGGCTCCGCCGCCCCAACGTCATCCATCTCCTGCAGGACCTGGCGCGCGGCCGCGTCCCGCTCACCCATGCGGGCCTGCAGCAGCAGGAACACTGGCGCACGGCCGCCCACCTGCGCGACCTGCCCATGAGAGCAACGTTCTGCCCCCGGCCGACCGGCGGCTCCTGCTCTACGAACGCTGGCTCGCCGAACGCCTCGCAGCCGTCGATGACCCCGCGCGACACCAGCTTCTGCACCGGTTCGCCACCTGGCACCAACTACGGCGCCTACGGGCGAAGGCCGATGCCGAGCCCCTCAGGGAGGGCGGCCACCACGAGGGCGACGGCTTCCTCCGGCGTCTCGGTGCGCGCGACCAACTCCCCACCTCCGCGCCGCACCCCGTAGAGTCGCTCGTCGTGCGGGAACAGGCCGTACCCGATCTGCCCCGCCCAGTGGCCGTACCCGACCTGCTTGTTCTCCGAGGGCTCGATTCTGGTGGAGAACCACACGTTGAAGTGGCTGGTGATCGGCGTCAGCCTGCGGAGCGCCGGCTGGGCGTACGCCGCCACCAACAGCGCGTTCGTGCGAGGGGTCCGGCCCCACGACGATGTGTGAAAGCGGTCGAGCTTGACGTGCCACACCAACTCGACTGCGCCGAACGGCTCCTGCTCGTGCGCCAGGGCCCACGGGCGGAACTCGATGCACCGGGCCTGGGCTTTGGTCTCTATCAGCCCCGCACCGCTGATCCACGCCGCTGTTGCCCTGACCACTTCGGCCGGCTCCGCGATCCACCCACCGGCCATGGTCACGCCGTGGCTTTGCAGGCGCATCCAGAAGCCCCCGCACTGCTCGCCGGGCGGATACACCGACAACAGCCGCGAGCCCTCAGTCTGCTCGTAGGGCGGATACACCGTCACCCATCGGCCGAGTCCCTCATCGCCATACGTCGCGATGGCCGAAGCCTCACTGTCCGGCTCGGGCAGGACGACCCCGAGGCTCTCCGCTGTACGCCTCAACACCTCCCCGAGTACCCCGTTGACCCACTGCCGCTCGCCTGCCCCCGCCCTGAAGTTCACCCCCTCAGTATGCCGCGTGGCAGCGCCCGGTCTACCTGATCAACACATGGGGAGATGGGGGCCGACGATCCCTGTGACGGGAGGCGCAACTGCGGAACGTCTGGGACCACCGCTCGGACCCCGCGCGAGCAGAGCGGGCTTGTGAACGCACAGCCTGATCAGCAGAGCACCAACAACAACTGCTCGCAGGCGTCACGGTCGGCGCTGGTCGCGCCGTGGTGCACCAGGCGGACGTTGCAGGCGATCTCCCGCGAGACCGTCGACGCAGAACCCCGGAGCCCGCCAGGCGCTGTGTCCGCCCACCGGGCCGCGAGAGATCGCCTGGCGCCCGGCAGCATGTCCGGCACCTCCTGGCCCGGCACCGGGCCGTCTGGCGGACGCCGCCGGGCCAGGAGGTGCCGGACATGCTGCATCGGGACGCCAAGAGCCCGTCCCACCAGGCTGGGGGACTCGCCCTCCCACCACCGCCGACAGATCGCGTCCCGCCAAGCCTTCGGGAAACCGAAGTCACGCACGTGCATGTCCACTTGGACGTGGTCAACGACGGGTGATGTCCTGGCCCTGCGTGTCCGCCTTACGAGCTGGTGCGTGATTGCGGCGGGTTGGGCTTGCCTGGCTTGGGGCGGCATGATCTTCCGCTGTGACGATCATGGTGAACCGTGCAGTCC
>NZ_JBFBJZ010000094.1:0-20325 GCF_040686255.1 Kitasatospora sp. NPDC085879
CTGCTGGGCGAGGGGCGGCGCACCGCTCTGATCATCAACGCCGACGACTACAAGGACACCGAGGCCCGCGCGGCCTCGCTCAAGCGTGAGGTGGGCCGGAGCCCCCACAGCCCCCGGCAGCCGCACGGCGTCCAAGGCCGGCCCGTCAGGCCGGCAGGTCGCCCGTCCGGATCACCTCCGCGTACCAGCGCGCACTCTCCTTGGGGGTGCGCCGCTGGCTCGCGAAGTCCACGTGCACGATGCCGAACCGCTTGCTGTAGCCGAACGCCCACTCGAAGTTGTCCAGCAGCGACCAGAGGAAGTAGCCCTGCACCGGTGCGCCGTCCGCGATCGCCCGGCGCACCGCCGCCAGGTGGCCGTGCAGATAGGCGATCCGCTCCGGGTCGCGCACCGCGCCGCTCGGGTCGCAGTAGTCCTCGTACGCGGCGCCGTTCTCCGTCACCAGCAGCGGCAGCCCCGGCACGTCGTCGCGCAGCCGGGTCAGCAGCTCGTACAGGCCGTCGGCGTCCACCGGCCAGCCCATCGCGGTGCGGCTGCCCTCCGCGGGCAGGAAGCGCACCCCGCGGTCGGCGGGCCACGGCGAGAGCTCGCCGGCGTGCCCGTCCTGGCGGGCGGCCGGGTTCTCCGGGTCGTCCGCGGCCACCACGGTCGGCGTGTAGTAGTTGATCCCCAACGAGTCGATCGGACGGGAGATCTCCGCCAGGTCGCCGTCGTGGACGAAGGACCAGTCGGTGAGCTCCGCGGTGTCCGCCAGCACGTCCGCCGGGTAGCGGCCGTGGAAGACCGGGTCCAGGAAGATCCGGTTCGCCAGGCCGTCGATCCGCCGGGCCGCGTCCAGGTCGGCCGCGTCCCGGGTCAGCGGCCGCACTGCCGCCAGGTTCAGCGTCAGCGAGACCTGCGCCGCCGACGGCAGCGCCGCGCGCAGCGCGCCGGTGCCGAGACCGTGCGCCAGCAGCAGGTGGTGATGGGCGGCCAGGGCGTCCGCCTGGTCCGTGCGGCCCGGCGCGTGGATGCCGTTGCCGTAGCCGAGGAAGGCGCTGCACCACGGCTCGTTGAGCGTCGTCCAGGTACCGATCCGGTCGCCGAGGCGCTCGGCCGCGACCTGCGCGTACTCGGCGAAGCGGTATGCGGTGTCCCGGTTCGTCCAGCCGCCCGCGTCCTCCAACTCCTGCGGCAGGTCCCAGTGGTAGAGCGTCGCCACCGGGGTGACGCCGGCCGCCAGCAGCTCGTCGACCAGCCGGTCGTAGAACGCCAGGCCGGCCTCGTTCACCGGGCCGCGGCCGCCGGGCACGATCCGCGGCCAGGCCAGTGAGAACCGGTACGCGCCGAGCCCGAGCCCGGCCATCAGCGCCACGTCCTCGCGGAACCGGTGGTAGTGGTCGGCGGCGATGTCGCCGGTGTCGCCGTTGCGGACCTTGCCCGGCGTACGGCTGAAGGTGTCCCAGATGGACGGCGTGCGGCCGTCCTCGGCGGCGGCGCCCTCGATCTGGTACGCGGCGGTCGCCGCGCCCCAGACGAAGCCGGCCGGGAAACCGGTGCGGACGGGGGAGGGGAGGGCTTCGACGGACATGTCGCCTTCCGGAAGGGGTGGTTGGGGAAGCACGGACGGAGAGGGCACGGCTCAGCCCTTGACGGCGCCCTGCATGATGCCGCCGACGATCTGCCGGCCGAGCAGCGCGAAGACCAGCAGCACCGGCAGGGTGCCGAGCAGCGTGCCGGCCATCACGACCGACTGGTCCGGCACGTAGCCCTGGCCGAGCGACTTCAGCGCCACCTGCACCGTCGGGTTCTGCGAACTCAGCGCCACGACCGGCCAGAAGAAGTCGTTCCAGGTGGCCATGAAGGTCAGCATGCCCAGCACGGCCATGCCCGGCCGGGCCACCGGCAGCACGATCGACCAGAAGATCCGCAGCGCCGAGGCGCCGTCGACCCGGCCGGCCTCGATCAGCTCGTCCGGCAGCGCCTGGATCAGGAACTGCCGCATGAAGAACACGCCGAACGCCGAGACCAGCGAGGGCAGGATCACCGCCGGCAGCTTGTTCTGCAGGTCCATCTTCACGATCACCATGAACAGCGGGATCACGCCCAGCTGCGGCGGGATCATCATGGTGCCGACCGTCACCGCCAGCAGCAGCCCGCGACCGCGGAACCGCAGCTTGGCGAAGGCGAAGCCGGCCAGCGTCGAGGAGAGCACCACACCGGCGGTCACCGCGCCCGACACCAGCAGCGAGTTCCACAGCGCGGTGCCGATCGCGGCCTGCTGCAGCGCCTCGCCGAGGTTGTGGAACAGGTTCGGCCCGGGGGTGAACGCCGGAGTCGCCCCGCTCAGCTCGGAGTTGGTCCGGCTGGCCGCCACCAGCGTCCAGTAGAAGGGGAAGACGAACAGCAGCGTGGCCACGCCCAGCACCGCGTACGCGAGCGGACCGCCCTGCAGGGGGGAGCGCTTGGCAAGCATCATCTCGATCACCGGTCCGTACGGTTGCGCCGGGCGGCGATCGCCGCGTTCAGCAGGGCGAGCACCACGATCAGCAGGAACATCACCCACGCCACGGCCGCCGCGCGGCCCAGGTGGAAGAAGGTCCAGCCCTGCTCGTACATGTAGAGGCCGAGGGTCTGGTACTGGTGCGAGATGCCGCCGCCCGAGTTGCCCTCGTACAGCAGCGGCTCACCGAAGAGCTGGGTGGCGCCGATGGTGGACACCACCACGGTGAAGACGATCGTCGGCCGCAGGCCCGGGATCGTCACATGGCGGAACTGCTGCCAGCGCGAGGCGCCGTCCATCGCCGCCGACTCGTACAGCTCGCCGGGGATCGCCTGCATACCGGCCAGGTAGATCAGCGCGTTGTAGCCCGTCCACCGCCAGGTGACGATCGCCGACACGCCGAACTGCGAGGCCCAGGTGTCCGCCTGCCAGTCCACCGGGCCGACGCCGACCGAGGTGAGCACCCAGTTGATCAGGCCGTAGTCCCGGCCGAACAGCTGGGCGAAGACCAGGGTCGCCGCCGCCACCGAGGTCGCGTACGGCATCAGCATCGCGACCCGGAAGAACGTCCGGCCGCGCAGCCGGTAGTTCAGCAGGTGCGCCAGGCCGAGCGCCATCAGCAGCTGCGGAACCGTCGACAGCACACCGATGGTGAAGGTGTTGCCCAGCGCGTTCCAGAAGAACGGGTCCTCGAACAGCCGGGTGTAGTTCTGCAGGCCCAGCCAGTCCATCTGCTCCGAGGTCTGCAGCTCCACCCGGTGCAGCGACACGTACGCCGTGTACACCAGCGGGAACAGCCCGAAGGCGGCGAACAGGACGAAGAACGGCGCGACGAAGCCGTACGGGGCGAGCCGCCCCGCCGTACGCGGACCGGACCGGCGCGCCGCACCGGCCGGGGCCGGCCGCTCGGGGCGCCGCCCGGCCGCCGGGGCGGGGGGAGAGGTGATGGCCATGGGGAGTCCTCGGACGGGGCCCCCGGCCGGAAGGGCCGGGGGCCGGTGGTCGGTCGTCAGTTGCCGTTGGCCTTCTTGACGTTGTCCAGCGCGTGCTGCCAGGCGGTGGCCGGCGCGGTGCTGGTGCGCTCCACCTCGCCCAGCGCGTCGGTGAACGCCTTGCCGATCACACCGTCGTCCGTGCCCAGCACCTGGGCCGGCATCGCCGCGGCCGACTCACTGAAGATCTGGCCGATCGGCGCGTTGTTGAAGTACGGGTCCTGCACCGACTTGATCTCGGCCTGCGCGTCCGTGCTCGACGGGAAGGAGCCCTGCTTGGTGAACAGCTTCACCTGCTGCTCCTTGGCGTTCAGCCACTTGATCAGCTCGGCGGCCTCCTTCGGGTGCTTCGCAGTCCGCGGGATCGCCAGGTACGAGCCGCCCCAGTTGCCGGTCTTGCCGGGGCCCGAGGCGATGTCCCACTTGCCCGCGAAGGCGTCGCCCGCCTGGCCCTTGATGTAGCCGATCATCCAGGCCGGGCAGCTCAGCGTGGCGAACTTGCCGGTGGAGAAGGCCTTGTTCCACTCCGGGGTCCACTGCGGCAGCTTGGCGGAGAGGCCGTCGGCGACCAGCTTGGTGGCGTCGTCCCAGGCCGTCCTCACCGCCGGGCTGGTCTCGTACACCGCCTTGCCGCCCTCGTCGGAGTAGCGCACCTTCTGCTGGCCGACCTCGGCGGTGAACATGCCCGCCGCGCTGTCCGTCCAGGCGTTGCCCGGCTGCGCCTTGGCCGTGTACTGCTTGCCCAGCTCCAGGTAGCCCTGCCAGCTGGACCACTTGGCGGCCAGCTCGGTGCGGTCGGTGGGCAGGCCGGCCGCCTTGAACAGGTCGGTGCGGTAGCAGATCGCCTCCGGGCCGATGTCGGTGCCCGCGCCGAGCACCTTGCCGTCGGCGGTCTTGATCGCCGCGCCCTTCCACGGCACCAGCCCGTCGTTGACGCCGCCGATGCCGAGCGTCTTGAGGTCGGTGAACTTGTCGGACTGCTTCTGCACGACGCTCGCCACCCGGCCGACCTCCAGGCCCTGGATGTCGGCGAGGCCGCCGCCGCCGGCCAGCTTGGTCTGCAGGGCCTGCCAGTACTGGCCCTCGTCCTGGGTGTCCGACTGCTTGATGGTGATGTTCGGGTGCGACTTCATGTACTCGTCGTAGAGGCCGGTCTCCTTGAACCCGAAGGTGCCGAAGAGGTCGATCGTCAGGGCGACCTTGCCGTCGGCGGCGTCCTTGGAGGCGGTGCCGCCGGACGAACAGGCGGTGAGCAGCATGGTCGCCGCGAGGGCGGCGGTACCGAGGGCAGCCGTACGGCGGTCTCTGAACGGGCGCATGGGGATGTCTCCTGACCGGACAGGTGGGTGGCTGGAGTCTGCGAAGGGGGCGCTGACGGGCGAGCGCTCCCCGCGGGCCGCGGCATGTCGATGCCCGGGTGCCGAATTTCTGAGAGCGCTCTCAGCGATGAAAGGAGAGTGCCGGGGCGCGCGGGTGGGCGTCAAGGGGTCGAAACCTGACCGTAACCTCGGAATGTGCCGCTCCACCTCGCCCTACGGGCCTTCGTGGCCGCCCGGAGGGTTGGATGGGGGATTCCGTTCAGCGCATTGACACTCCGTCGGATTCGGCCCTACGGTCCGATCGCTGAGAGCGCTTTCAAGAACTCACCCGTCCCCCACCCCCCACCCGAGGTGGAGCCCGATGAAGCTCAGATCCCTGCGCAGCCCGGCCGCGGCGGTCACCGCCCTGGCCCTGGCGGCCGCCGCAGCACTCACCGCGACCGTCGCCGCCGGCAGCGCCGCCGCCGCGACCGTCCCGGTCGGCCTCGGCGGATACGCCGACACCCGCCCCGCCGGCACGGTCGGGCCGAGCAACGCCGACGGCGCCCCCGTCACCCCCAAGGTCACCGCGCGGATGGCCGGCAAGGCCGCCCCCACCAACGACTGGTGGTCCTCGCTGATCTACCAGCGCTACGCGGGCAACCCGTACTCCGAGAACATGTACGCCCACCCGTTCACCTTCAAGGCGAACGCGAGCGGCCTGGAGGTCGGCTACCCCACCACGCCGACGATCACCTCCGACGGCCGCCAGTACGACTTCACCCACACCCGCGACCTCACCCTCGGCGTGGCAGGCCTCAGCTCCCCGGACACCAAGGTCGACGGCTGGTCCGACTGGACGGTCACCCCCTACTGGGCCGACGCCGGCCACACCTTCAGCGCCACCATCGGCCACGGCCTGCCCTACGTCTACGCGCACGCCACCGGCGGCGCCGCCCAGATCACCACGGCCGGCACCCCCACCGTCTTCGCCGACCAGGGCAACGTCCTCGGCATCACCGTCGGCGGCCACCACTACGGCCTGTTCGCCCCCACCGGCACCGACTGGACGATCAGCGGCAGCACGCTCACCGCCGCACTCGGCGCCAAGGACTACTACTCCGTCGCCGTGCTGCCCTCGCCCGCCGACCTCGCCCGGTACCGCACCTACGCCTACAGCTTCGTCACCGACACCAAGGCCGACTGGAGCTACCAGGAGTCCGCCGGCGCGCTGAGCACCACCTACACCGCCACCACCACCCCGCAGGAGGGCAGCGAGACCGGCACCCTGCTGGCCCTCTACCCGCACCAGTGGCAGGCCACCGCCGACCCGCTCACCGGGCTGACCTACACCTCGCCGCGCGGCACCATGAAGGTCCGCCAGGGCGCCACCTTCACCACCACGCAGGCCGTCACCGGCGTCCTGCCCTCGCTGCCCGACCTCGGCGCCTACGACCGCACCGCCCTGGACACCATGGTCAAGGCCGAGGCGAACGCCGCCGACCCCTGGCAGGGCGCCACCGACACCTACTGGACGGGCAAGGCCCTCGGCCGGCTCGCCCAGCTCGTGCCCGTCGCCGACCAGCTCGGCGACACCGCCACCCGCGACAAGCTGATCGGCCTGCTCAAGGGCAAGCTCGAAACCTGGTTCAAGGGCACCGGCTCACCCGTCTTCGCCTACGACTCCACCTGGAAGACGCTGATCGGCTACCCCGCCTCCTACGGCACCGACGCCGAACTCAACGACCACCACTTCCACTACGGCTACTTCGTCCAGGCCGCCGCCACCGTCGCCCGCTACGACGCCGCGTGGGCCGCCGACTCCGCCTGGGGCGGCATGGTCAAACTGCTCGCCAAGGACGCCGCCAACGCCGACCGCACCGACGCCCGATTCCCGCTGCTGCGCAACTTCGACGTCTACGCCGGCCACGGCTGGGCCTCCGGCCACGCAGGCTTCGCCGCCGGCAACAACCAGGAGTCCTCCTCCGAGGGCCTCAACTTCAGCTCCGGGCTGATCCTCTACGGCTCCGCAACCGGCGACACCGCCCTGCGCGACCTCGGCGTCTACCTCTACACCACCGAGGCCAACGCCGTTCAGCAGTACTGGTTCGACGCCGACCACACCGTCTTCCCGAGCACCTTCGGCCACGCCACCGTCGGCATGGTCTGGGGCAGCGGCGCCGCCTACTCCACCTGGTGGACGGCCTCGCCCGGCATGATCCACGGCATCAACTTCCTGCCCGTCAACGGCGGATCGCTCTACCTGGCCCGCCGCCAGGACGACCTGCGGGCCAACCTCGCCGAACTGAAGGCCAACAACGGCGGCGCCTTCACCGACTGGCGGGACATCCTCTGGGAGACCGAGGCCCTCACCGACCCGGCCGCCGCCAAGACCGACTGGGACACCGGCAATGCCGGCTACACCCCGGAGGAGGGCGAGTCCAAGGCCCACACCTACCACTGGATCCACAACCTGGCCTCGCTCGGCACCCTCGATGCGGCCACCACCGCCGACACCCCGACCGCGGCCGTCTTCACCAACGGCGGCACCCGCACCCACGTGGCGCACAACTACACCACCGCCGCCCGCACCGTGCACTTCACGGACGGCTACACGCTGACCGTGCCCGCCCGCTCCACCGCCACCGAGCACGGCAGCCGGCAGGACGGCGGCAGCGGCGGCGTCACCCCGTCGCCCACGCCCACCGGCTCGCCCACCCCGACGCCGACTCCGACGCCCACCCCGACTCCGACGCCCACGCCGACGGCGACGGCCACGACCGGCAACACCTTCTACCTGCAGCCCGGCGGCACCCTGACCACCGGCTACGGCAGCGCGGCCGCCACCGACACCCTGCCCTCCGCGGGCGGCACCAACCACGACGGCACGCCCTACCAGGCGAAGGTCTACGAGATCCGCAACCTCAGCGGCACCGTGAAGCCCGGCGCGGCCACCGACTTCGACCTCTGGGTCGACGCCGGCAGCGCCGTCGGCCTCGGCCAGCAGGCCAGGGTCTCCTACGACCTCACCGGCGACGGCACCTTCGAACGGGTCGAGACCTACCGGTACTTCGCCACCGACCCGGTCGCGGGCTGGGAGCGCTACTCCGCCGCCGCGGCCGGTCCGAGCTCGGTCACCGGCAGCCTCGGCACCCTCGACCACGGCACCGTCCGCATCGAGATCTGGTCCGCCATCGGCTCCGCCCCCGCCCAACTGAGGGTCGGCGCCACCCAGACCCAGGGCAGCGCCTCGGTGCTGCGCATCCCGTTCAACTAGCGACCGGCTCCCACGCTCCTCGTCCTCCCCGCGCGCACACCGCCGGGGGAGGACGAGGAGTCCCCCGTGCCCCGTGGGCTACCGGTCGGCGCGCTCGCGGTCGGTCCAGCCGGCCGCGCCGACGCAGGCCTCGTTGCCCTCGGGGTCGGCCAGCACCGAGTGGGAGGGGGCGAGAGCGCTATTGACCAGGCGGCCGCCGGCGATCCGAGCCTCGGGCAAGTCGTAGGGCAGCCAGACGTCGACCGTCGCACCCGCCCTGCTCCCGGTGCTCGCGCCGCCACACCCGGCGCCACGCCTCCGCGGCGCCGCCGCTGTCCGGGCGGCCCACCGCGGCGCAGCCGCACGGGCAGATCCGCCCCGGGGCCCCGCAGCCGCGGCACCACCGGGTGCATCCGGGGCCGGCCGGCCCGGTCTTCCGGTCCGGCTCCTCACCGCACCACCGGCAGCCCGGCAGCGCCAGGCCGGCGGCGAGTGCGATCTGCCGCCGGACGTACGCCGGAAGCGTCAGGGGCGGGTGGACCTGCGGGTCGGCCCACCGGGCGGCCGGCAGCGGGTGTTCCCACCACGGTTCCCCGGGCGGCAGGGTGCGGCGGCCGGCCCGTTTGTCCGCGCGCCGCCTTTCGATCCACCGTTCGCTGTCCGCCAGCCGGAGCCGGCGTGCCTCGTGCAGCTCCTCCACCGCGCGCGTCAGCGACCCGGGGTCGGTCGCCAGATCGCGGGGCATCGCGGCGCTCACTGTCAGGTGGTGGTAAGTGGCGCGCAGCCCGTAGGGCGCGAACTCGGTCAGGCACGTCCGCAGGGCCGAGTGCCGGCGCACGGTGCTCAGCGAGGAGTCGATCACCAGCAGGCGGTGGGTGAGGAAGGAGGTCACGGCGGCCGTCCGGAAGGCATTCAGTCGCCGACCGGGCCGAAGCGCTCGACCACCCGGAACCGCTGCAGGACGAGCGGGGTGGACGCGTCCACGGTGAAGGCCGGGTCCTCCAGGACCGCGCGCAACTCCTCGCTGTGCCAGAAGCTTTCATGGCCGGCCCGCCACTCGGCGACCGAGCCGTAGCCCTCGCCCTCGGCGACGGCGTGTGCGAGGTCGACCTCGGCGAGCGGGGCGATCCGCACCTCGGTGAGCTCGATCACCGCGACCACCCGCTCGTCGGAGTCCACCACGGCCTCCCGCAGACCGGCCGACGGCAGCGGCTCGCCCAGCTTCTCGTACTCGGCGACCAGGCCGGTGGTGCTGGTCTTGGAGCCGTCCAGGATCGCGGCGACGAGTGCGTCGCGCAGCGGCCCGGGGAAGGCGAACTCGGCCTTGGGCAGGCCATGGTGGGAGTGGTCCATCCGGCCAGGCTAGCCCCGCAGCCGGACGGCGGCATCCGAGTTCCGGCCGCGTCGCCCGGGGGCCGCGGCCTGTTCGGCGGCGAGGCGGCTGCGGGTGCGCATCAGGATGCGGCCCAGCATGTTCCGGCCGGTGCCGTTGCGTCCGCAGCCCCAGTAGTCGTCGGCGAAGGTGTCCTCGACCAGTTGCTCTCCGCCGGTGGACAGCAGGACGGTCCGGATGTCCTCGTGGGCGCGGAACTTGGCCTCGACGCCGCGGCGCATCACCTCGTCCCTGACGCGCAGCCAGTCCCGCCGCGGCGCCGTCGCCGGATCGCGCCCCAGGTCGGCGGCCCGCAGCGGGGAGTCGGCCCGCCGGATCCGCTCGGCGTACCGGCTGCCCGGGAACTTCTGTGCCTGGTACCAGTGTTCGACGGTGGGCCAGTGCGTGCCGCCCAGGTCGACGCCGTGCGGTGAGAAGTTGGAGAAGCAGCCGTACGGGACCTCGTCGGCGCCGTGGAATCGGATCGTCAATGCCCGCCGTCCCTTTCCGGAGGAGACCCGGCACGCTGTCACCCGCCGAGGCGTCGGGCAACCGATTTCCGGCGCTGCGGGTCCTCCGCATGATGTCCACAGGTCAAGTGAGCCCTAAGAGACGCTTAAGGGTCTGCGGAGATTTGTATCGCCGCAGGTCAGGGGCTTGCCGGTGGCGGAGGTCGGCATTGTCGGCGGGCCGTCAGGTCGGTAGCGTGTGGGCCCACCGGAGCCGCCCCGGTCGCGAAGAGAGCGCTCTCGCTCCTTCGGGTACGTGCGGTCCTCCCTGCTCTGCTCACGCCCGTACCCCAGGAAGGGGTGTGCCTGTCATGGCCTCCCACCGCAAACGCCGCTGGTCGCTCGGCGGACTCGTGCTCACGCTCACCACGGCCCTCGTGGGGGCGGCGTTGGTGTCGGCCAACGACGCGGTGGCCCCGCGGGCCGGCGCAGCGGTCGCCGCACAGACCTGGTCCGACGAGTTCGACGGCCCGGCCGGCCGCGGCCCCGACGCCGCCAAGTGGACGCTGGAGACGGGCGGTTCGGGCTTCGGCAACCACGAGCTGGAGTACTACACCAACAGCACCTCCAACGCCGCACTGGACGGCCAGGGCCACCTGGTCATCACAGCGAAGAAGAACACCGACCCCGGCCTCGGCTGCTGGTACGGGCAGTGCCAGTACACCTCGGCCCGGCTGAACACCGCCCGGACCTTCACCCAGGCGTACGGCCGCTTCGAGGCCCGCATCAAGATCCCGCGCGGCCAGGGCGTCTGGCCCGCCTTCTGGATGCTCGGCAACGACCTCGGCACCGCGGGCTGGCCGAACAGCGGCGAGATCGACGTCATGGAGAACATCGGCCGCGAGCCGAACAGCGTGCACGGCACCATCCACGGACCCGGCTACTCCGGCGCCGGCGGTCTCGGCGCCGCGTACAGCCTGCCCGGCGGCAAGGCCTTCGCCGACGACTTCCACACCTTCGCCGTGGACTGGAGCCCGAGCGCCATCGTCTGGTCGGTGGACGGCACCCCCTACGAGACCCGCACCCCCGCCGACACCAACGGCAACAAGTGGGTCTTCGACCACCCGTTCTTCGTCATCCTCAACCTGGCGATCGGCGGCGACTGGCCCGGCAGCCCGGACGGCGCAACCGCCTTCCCGCAGGCCATGGTGGTCGACTACGTGCGCGCCTCCGGCTCCGGCAGCAGCCCGGCGGCCGGGCCGATCCGCGGTATCGGCGGCATGTGCGTCGACGTGGCCGGCGGCTCCAGCGCCGACCGCACCCCCATCCAGCTGCACAACTGCACCGGCAGCCCGGCCCAGCAGTGGACGGTCGGCAGCGACGGCACCGTCCGCGCCCTCGGCAAGTGCCTGGACGTGGCGGGCGGTTCCACCGCGGACGGCGCCGTCGTCCAGCTGTACACCTGTAACGGCACCAACGCCCAGAAGTGGACCTACACCGCGGCGCACGACCTGACCAACGTCGGCGCCAACAAGTGCCTGGACGCCAAGGACAACTCCTCGGCCGACGGCACCCGCCTGCAGACCTGGACCTGCGGCGGCGGCGCCAACCAGAAGTGGACCATCGGCTGATCCCTCCTGCTGCCGCGCCCCGCCCCCGGCTCCCCCCGCCGGGCGCGGGGCGCCCGCCGTCGTCGACGGAGGGCCGTCCGTCACGGTCGGCGCGCGCTCCTACGGCCGCCGTTCGGGCAGCGGGCGGATGCCGGGCCAGCGGGCGAGCATGCCCTCGTACATGGCGGTGGCCAGCCGGCCCAGGTCCCTGGATGCGGGGTTGTCGGCGGTGAGGCGGTCGACCGTCCGCAGCCGGTGGGCGAGCCGCTGGCGGGCGGTGGCGGTGCCCCAGGTCCAGTCGCGGTGGGGGATCCGGGCCAGGTGGTCGGTGGTGCCCCGGTGGGCGCGCTGGACGAGGGCGTCGCCGCGCAGCAGCCACCCGGTGCAGGCATCCGCGAGGTCGCCGTGGACGTCGGTGCCGGTGTCGGCGCGCCACTGCGCGCGGTAGGCGGCCTCGGCGGCCGCCAGCCGCTGTGACGCGGGGGCGGTGGCGCACCAGCAGGTCGGGAATCCGATGCGCAGATAGGCGAGTTCGACGATCCCGGGCCCGAGCGAGGCCTGCTCGAAGTCGACGAAGCGGATGCCGTCCCCGGTGTGCATGTCGTTTCCCGGGCACGGGTCGCCGTGCAGCAGGGCGCGGCCGGGCAGTGCGGCCAGCCGGTCGACGAGGCCGTCGAGTTCGGCGTGCGCGCCGGCCGGTACGACGGCGCCGAGCTCCCTGGCCAGCCGGAGGAAGGCCTCCACGTCCTCGCCGGTGGGCCCGGACCAGGCGGGCAGGCCGTGGCCGTGGCCACCGCCGGCCAGAGCGTGCAGCCGGGCCAGGGCGGCCGCGTAGTCGATCACCCAGTCCTCGCGCGGAGTTCGGTGCTCGAGGTGCTCCAGGACGAGCACCCGCGCGTCCGGGTCGGCGGCGAGCAGCCGGGGCGCCACCGGCGGGTCGGCCCGGCCGGTGAGCCGCAGCGCGGCCAGCTCGCGGGCGTACCGCTCGTCGGCCTCCGGCCCGGCGCGGAGCTGTTTGACCACCACGGGGGTGCCGGAGAGTTCGGCCCGCCAAACCCGCGACCGCGGGCTGCTGCCGAGCCTGCGGGCCCCGCGCGGTGTGCCGAGTTCGGTCCTGAGCCGCTCCCCGAAGGGCAGTCGTGACCACATGGCGCCATCATCGCATGGGTACGAACCGTTCTGCGAGCGGATAGTGGCGGTGCGTCAGGCCGTGCCGCGGACGACCAGCCGGGTCGGGGTGATCACCGAGGTCGGGCCGCGGCGGCCGGTGGTGTCGGCCTGGCCGGCGAGGCGGCGCAGCAGCAGACGGGCCATCAGGCGGCCCATCTCCTCGATGTCCTGGCGGACGGTGGTGAGCGGCGGGTCCGTCCAGGCGGCGATCTGCTCGACGTCGTCGAAGCCGACCACTGCGACGTCCTCCGGCACCCGGCGGCCGGCGGCGCGGAGCACCCGCAGCGCGCCGGAGGCCATCGCGTCGGAGGCGGCGAAGACGGCGTCCAGGTCGGGGCGGCGGGCGAGCAGCTCGGCCATCGCGCGGCCGCCGCCGTCCGGGGTGAAGTCGCCCTCGGCGATGAGGTCGGGGTCGCCGTCGGGCAGCAGGTCGCGGTAGCCGTCGAGGCGGTCGGTCGAGGAGGTCTGGTCGAGCGGTCCTGTGATGGTGGCGATCCTCGTCCGGCCCAGGGACTGCAGGTGCTGGACGGCGATCCGGCCGCCGCCGCGGTTGTCGCTGTCCACGTAGGTCAGCTCCCGGTCGGACTCGGCGCCGGGCCAGCCCGGGCGTCCGCCTATCACGAACGGCAGCCCGACCCGGCGGGCGATGTCCGGCAGCGGGTCGCTGTGGTGGAGCGAGAAGAGCAGGGCGCCGTCGACGTGGCCGCCGGCCAGGTAGCGGCCGACCCGCTGGTAGTCGGCCTGGTCCTCGATGAGCAGCAGCACCATCTGGTTGTCCGCCGAGGACAGCTCGCGGGAGATGCCGCGCAGGTGCTGGGCGAAGAACGGGTCGGAGAAGAGCCGGCTCTCCGGCTCGGAGACCACCACCGCGACGGCGTGGTTGCGCCGGGTGACGAGGGTGCGGGCCGCCAGGTTGGGGACGTAGCCGAGTTCGTCGACCGCCCGCTGGACCTTCTCGCGCAGCGAGGCGCGGACGCCCGCGCCGCCGTTCACCACCCGGGAGGCGGTGGCCCGGGAGACCCCGGCCAGTTCGGCGACGGACTCCAGGGTCGGCCTGGGCGGGGTGCTCGCGGGCTCGCCCCGCCCGCCGCCGGGGTCGGGGTGTGATCCGCCGCGGGTCTGTGCGCTGCCGGAATGCCCGCCGGAGGGCCCGGCGGCGGCTCCGGCGCCGGTGGGCTGCTGCTGCGACACCCTGGGCTCCTCTCACGGATCTGTTCGCATCAGAGCCTATCGGGTACGTCGAGCGAGTTGAGAGCGCTCCCAGGAATCGGGTCGTCCCGGACACCGGCCGCCGTGGCCGCGGAAACGTCCACGGTCCGGACGAGCGGTCCGGACGGGCGGCGCGGGCGGGCCGGCACGGCGATGTCCGATTTCCGCCAGTCGGGGGCGTCGGGGTGGCGCAGACTGGAGGGCGTGATCGACGACGAGACCAGGTACCGGGCCGTGGACAGCCGCGACTCCCGCTTCGACGGGGTCTTCTTCACCGCGGTCCGCACCACCGGCATCTACTGCCGGCCCAGCTGCCCGGCGGTGACCCCGAAGCGCGTCAACTGCACCTTCTACCCCACGGCGGCCGCCGCCCAGGGCGCCGGCTACCGCGCCTGCCGGCGCTGCCGCCCGGACTCCGTCCCCGGCTCCCCGGAGTGGAACCACCGCGCCGACCTGGTCGGCCGTGCCGTGCGGCTGATCGGCGACGGCGTGGTCGACCGCGAGGGCGTCGCCGGCCTCGCCGACCGGCTCGGCTACAGCGCCCGCCAGCTCCAGCGCCAGCTGACCGCCGAACTCGGCGCCGGACCGCTCGCGCTCGCCCGCGCCCAGCGGGCCCAGGCCGCCCGGCTGCTGCTGCAGACCACCGAGCTGCCGGTCACCGAGATCGCCTTCGCGGCCGGCTTCGCCTCCGTCCGGCAGTTCAACGAGACCGTCCGCGAGGTGTACGACCGCACCCCGAGCGGCCTGCGCGCCGAGGCCACCGGCCGCCGCACCCGGACCGCCGCGGCCGGCACCCTCGCCCTGCGGCTCGCCTACCGCGGCGCCCTGGACAGCGACCACCTGCTGGACTTCCTCGCGCTGCGCGCCGTCCCCGGCATCGAGGAGGTCGTGCCCGGCGGCCGGCCCGGCGTCCGCACCTACCGCCGCACCCTCGCCCTGCCGTACGGCCACGCCGTCGCCGAGGTGGACGGGCTAGCAGCGGCCGACCCGCCGACCCGCGGCTGGCTCGACTGCCGGCTCGCCCTGACCGACCTGCGCGACCTCACCACGGCCGTGCACCGGCTGCGGGCGCTGTTCGACCTGGACGCCGACCCGGACGCCGTCGACGAGCAGCTCGGTGCGGACCCCTGGCTCGGCGCGGCCGTCCACGCCCGGCCCGGCGTCCGCTCGCCCGGCCACGTCGACCCGCACGAGCTCGCCGTCCGCGCCGTGCTCGGCCAGCAGGTCAGCGTCGCCGCGGCCCGCACCCTGGCCGGCCGGCTCGCCGAGAGGTACGGTGCCGCGCTGCCCGCGCCCAGCGGAGGCCTGCGGATGCTCTTCCCGACCGCGGGCGCCCTGGCCGCCGCCGAGGACGGCGACCTCGCGATGCCCGCGGCCCGCCGCCGCGCCCTGCGCGGCCTGTGCGCGGCCCTCGCCGACGGCACCGTCCGGCTGGACGGCGGCGTCGACCGCGACCGGGCCGCCGCCGACCTGCTCGCCCTGCCCGGCATCGGCCCCTGGACGGTCGGCTACCTGCGGATGCGGGCACTCGGCGACCCGGACGTCTTCCTGCCGGGGGACGCCGGCGTCCGGCACGGCCTCCTGCGGATCGGCCTGCCCGGCGACCCGGCCGCCGCCGAGGCCGCCGCCCGCCCGTGGTCGCCCTGGCGCTCGTACGCGGTGCACCGGCTCTGGCTGGGCACCTCGGACACCCCCGCGCCGGCGGCCGCGCTCGCCCCGGAGGTGGCGTCATGACGACGGTGTTCACGACCATGCCGAGCCCGCTCGGCCAACTGCTGCTGGCCGGCCGGGCGGACGGCGACGGGCCGGTCGCCCTGGTCTCCGTCACCGCCCCCGGGCAGCGCGGCGGCCCGGTCGAGCCGGCGCCGGACTGGCTGCCCGACCCGGCGGCCCTCGCCGCGGCGGTCGAGCAGCTCACCGCCTACTTCGAGGGCACCCGCACCTCCTTCGACCTGCCGCTCGACCCCGAGGGCAGCGAGTTCCGCCGGCAGGTGTGGAAGGCGCTGGACGACATCCCGTACGGCGGCACCGTCACCTACGGCGAGCTCGGTGCCGCAGCCGGCCTGCCGCCGACGGCCGTCCGCGCGGTCGGCGGCGCCGTCGGCGCCAACCCGCTGCTGGTGATCCGCCCCTGCCACCGCGTCGTCGGCGCGAGCGGCGCCCTCACCGGCTTCGCCGCGGGCATCGACCGCAAGCGCTGGCTGCTGGAGCACGAACGCGGGGCCACGCTCTTCTGACCGGCCCGACCCCTGACCGGCCGGCCGGTCAGGGGTGCATCCGCGCACCCTTGAGGATCTTGTCCACCGCGTTGCGCGGTCCGTGGACGGCCATCCCCACCAGGTCGAGCCGGTCCGTGCCCACGGCCCGTACGGCCGCCCGGTTGTCCCGGTCGTTGCCCGTGGCGAACAGCTCCGAGGTGAACACCGCCGTCGGCAGCGAGCGGGACAGCGCACGGCCGTGCGCGAGGGCCAGCATCTCCCTCGTCCCCTCGAAGACCAGGACGGGCTGGCGGAACATCGGCAGGTACGCGGTGTCGTCGGCGTCCGCGTACGGCTCGCCGATCACCTCCGGCGACGTCGTGCCCAAGCCGCTGACCACGAAGGCGGTCACGTTCAACCGCTGCCAGGGCTCCAGGTCGTCGCGCAGCAGGACGGCGATCTTGGTGTCGAAGCGGACCGGCGCGCTCTCGGCCGCCGCAGCGGTCGCGGCTCCGGACCGGGCGTCCGTCTGATCCATCGTTCTCATGCTCCGAGACTGCGGGATGCGCGCCCCCGCCGTCTTGTACGTTCTTTGCATGGCATCCCGGCAGGACATCTCTGCTTGGCGCCCGTCGGTTCCGGGCGTGGTGGAGGTCCTGCACGCCCGCTTCACCGAGCACACGTACCCGATGCACGTGCACGACGCCTGGACGCTGCTGATCGTCGACGACGGCGCGGTCCGCTACGACCTCGACCGCCACGAACGGGGCACCCCCGACGGCACCGTCAGCCTGCTCCCGCCCCACGTCCCGCACAACGGCTCACCCGCCACCGCCCAGGGTTTCCGCAAGCGTGTCCTCTACCTCGACACGACACAGCTGGACGAGAGCCTCATCGGGCCGGCGGTCGACGGCCCCGACTTCGCCGATCCCGTGCTGCGCAGACACATCGGACGGCTGCACACCGCCCTCGCCAACCGGGGGGACGAACTCGAGGCGGAGAGCCGGCTGGCCCTCGTCGGCCGGCGCCTGCGCGCGCACCTGCGCCCCAGATCGGCCGTCGACTCCCCGGCGTGCGACCGCGGTGTCGCCCGGAACCTGCGCGACCTCCTCGACGCGCGGCTGCTCGAAGGCGTCACTCTGGACGAGGCCGCCGGCCTGCTCCACGCCCACCCGGCACATCTCGTCCGCGCCTTCGGCGCCGCGTTCGGCATCGCACCCCACCAGTACGTGATGTCCCGCCGCGTCGATCGTGCCCGACGCCTGCTCCTCGACGGACAGCCACCGTCCCAGGTGGCGACCGCCGTCGGCTTCTACGACCAGCCCCACCTCACCCGGCACTTCAAGCGGGTCCTGGGTACGACTCCGGGCCGGTACGCCCGCAGCGGCCCGGCGTAGCTAGGAACGGTCGTCGGAGGCCGCGGTGTCGCCGGCGAGGGTGCGGGCGAGGTGTTCGAGGCCGGGGAGGGCGTTCATGACCGCGTCGCGATCGGTCGGGGAGAGGCTCTCCAGGGCGTCGGCGAGGCGGCGCTCGTGGGCGCGGCGCCAGTCCAGCAGCTGGTTGCGGCCCGCCTCGGTGAGCGCGATCCGTGCGGTGCGGCGGTCGCCCGGGTCGGCCTGGCGGTCGACGAAGCCCGCCTCCAGCAGCTTGCCGACCAGGCCGCTCACGGTGTTGGGGGCCAGCCGCTGCCGGGCGGCCAGCTCGCCGACCCGCATCGGGGCCACGGCGAGCGTCTGCAGCAGCTCCACCTGGGCCATCGGCAGCGACTCCCAGGGGTAGTCGGTGCGGATGCTGCTGCGCAGCGCCCGGCGCAGCCGGGTGATCACATCGGTCAGCCGCTGAGCCCGCTCGATCGCCAGTGCCTCGTCCGCCACGGTGTCCGCGGAGGCGGATGCGGAGGCGGATACGGGGGCCGCGTCGCCGGGCGGGGGAGGGGCGGTCGCGGTGGGCGGTACGGGGTGGGACGGCTCCGACATGGCGGACAGCGTATCGGCTCGCCGATGGCCTCCCGCCCCACCGTTCACGGCCGTTCCGCAGCGCGGACAGTTCTGTCCACCGACATGGTCTGTTAGCGAATATGTCTGCTGCCGATGTATTCTTGGGAGGTGCCTGTACCAGCCCACCGCCCCCGCCTGGTCGACAGCGTCCTGCTGCTGGCCGAGCGGCCGCGGCCCCGCACCGTCGCCGCCTGGCCGCACGCGCACTGGCTCGCCGTCGGCACCGTCTGCCTCGGCGCCTTCCTCGGGCAGCTGACGGCCAGCATCACGGCCCTGGTCTTCCCGGCCCTGGAGCGGCAGTTCGACGCCGGCTTCGCGGCGGTCGAGTGGGTGTCGCTCGCCTACCTGCTGGTGCTCGTCGCCCTGCTGGCGCCGGTCGGCCGGCTCTCGGACACGGTGGGCCGCAAGACCATGTACCTCGGCGGGTTCGCGGTCTTCGCCCTGGCCTCGCTCGCCGCCGGTCTCGCCGGGGGGCTGTGGGTGCTGGTCGCCTGCCGGGCCGTCCAGGCGGTCGGCGGGGCGATGATGCAGGCGAACAGTGTCGCACTGGTCGCCCGCGGGGTACCGGCCGGGGCCATGCGCACCGCGCTCGGCATCCAGGCGGCCGCCCAGGCGCTGGGGCTGGCGCTCGGCCCGACCGTCGGCGGGCTGCTGGTGGCGCACACCTCCTGGCGGTGGGCGTTCTGGATCAACGTTCCGATCGCCGTGCTCGGCCTGCTGGCGGGCTGGTTCCTGCTGCCCCGCAGCCGACCGGACGCGGCCCGAACCCGGCGGGCCGAATCCCCGTCCTCCGCCGATCCGGCCGCGGTCGCGGTGGCCCGCCGCGAGTCCCGGTTCGACCTGCTCGGGCTGGTCCTGCTGGTGGCGGCCTCCTCCGCGCTGCTGCTCGCCCTCTCCACCGCCTCCGGCCTGCCGCTGCCCGGCTGGGCGGTGGTGGTGCTGCTCGCCGCGGCGGGCCTGTGCTCGGTCGCCCTCGCCCGGCAGGAGCAGCGGGCGGACCGGCCGATCATCGCCCCCGGCCTGGTCAACACCCCTGGGGTACGGGCCGGGCTGGTGGTCGCGCTGATCGGCTACCTGCTGCTGTTCTGCCCGCTGGTGCTCGGGCCGGTGATGCTGGACTCGGCGGGCGTGTCCGCCGGTACCGCGGGGCTGGTCGTCACCGCGCTGCCCGCCGCCTTCGCGATCGCCGCCACGGCGGGCGGCGCGCTGCTGCCGCGGCACTGGTCGGACGCCCGCCGAGGCCGCGCGGGCGCCCTGGTGACCACCGCCGGTCTGCTGCTGCTCGCCCTGCTGCCGCTGTCGCCGCTGCTCGCGCCGGTCCCGCTGGCGGTGGCCGGCTACGGGCTCGGCCTGCTGCTGCCGGCCAACAACGCCCTGGTGATGCGGTCCGTCCCGGCGGAGAGCTCCGCGGTCGGCGGCGGCATGGTGAACATGGTGCGCAGCCTCGGCACCGCCCTGGGCACGGCGCTGCCGGTGCTCGGCGTCCACCTGGCCGGGGCCGGCGCCGGCGGCCGGGCCGTCCTGCTGGTGCTGGTCGCGGCCGCGCTGGCCGCCGTCCGGCTGTGCGGTGCAGGCCGCCCCCGACCCGTCCTCCGCACCTGAACGCCCCGACCGGGTGGGCGGGGCAACGACGGCGGGCGGGCCGGACGTTCCCGTCCGACCCGCCCGCCGCGGTTGTTCCGGCGGCGCCGCGGCTCAGGAGAGCGGCTGCGCCCCCCGCTTCGCGAGCATCGCCGTCATCAGGTCGATCTCCGACTTCTGCCCGTTGACCATGGTCTGGGCGAGCCGCTTCTCGACGTCGTTGCGGGCCACGTCCACGTAGCCCTGGGCCATCGCCACGCCGCCCTTGTGGTGCTCGATCATCAGCTGCAGGTAGAGCACCTCGGCGTCGCGGCCGCCGAGCGTCCGGAGCTTGGCGAGGTCGGTGTTGGTGGCCATGCCCGGCATCAGCGAGCCGTCGTGCGCGGTGTAGGTGTGCCCCATCCACGCCATCGGCTTGGCGGGCGAGCTCTGGGTGAGCCCCCACTGGTCGAGCCAGCCCATCATCATGCCGCGCTGGTTCGCCTGGGTGTTGATGATGTCGAAGGCGAGGTTGCGCACCTCCTCGTCCTGCGTGCGGTCGCGGACGATGAAGGACATGTCGATGGCCTGCTGGTGGTGGGCCGCCATGTCGCGGGCGAAGCCGGCCTCGGGGGAGTCGGGGGGGGGGGCGGCCGCCCCCCCCCCGCCCCCCGGGCCCCCCCCCCCCCCCCCCCGGGCGGGCCCCCCGCGGCCGGGCGGGGGAGTTCGGTA
>NZ_JBFBJZ010000095.1:0-20150 GCF_040686255.1 Kitasatospora sp. NPDC085879
GGGGCCGGCCGGTCAGGCCCGGCCGAGGAGCAGCCGGCGGCGGACCTTGACCGCACCGCCCGCCGCCGCACCG
Organism: Kitasatospora sp. NPDC085879; assembly: GCF_040686255.1. NCBI lineage: Bacteria > Bacillati > Actinomycetota > Actinomycetes > Kitasatosporales > Streptomycetaceae > Kitasatospora > Kitasatospora sp. NPDC085879. The sequence continues at coordinate 74 of NZ_JBFBJZ010000095.1, forward strand.
GCCAGCAGCACGCCGCCCAGTGCGACCCGGGCGCCGTCGGCGCCCGACGTGCCTCCGCCGCCGGCGGCGACCGCACCGCTGGGACGGCGGCTGATCTCGACGGTGTCCGTCATCTGGATCCGCGGCGGGCACTTCACCGTGACCTTGCTGCTGCCGGGCTCGGCGTCCGCGGGCACCTCGAAGGTGCCGACGAGGATGCCCGCGCGGTCGCCCTGGAAGAGGTGGAACTGGCCGCCGACCTCGGACTCGCCCTTGCCGTACGTCACATCCGGACCACAGGCCTCCGTGCTCACGGTGACGGTCGAGCCCGGGCTCGCGGTGCCGGGAGCGATGCGGATCCCGGAGTCGTCGGCGGCCGCCGAGGGGGCCGACAGGGCGAGGGCGCCGAGAGCCAGGGCGGAACCGATGGCGGCGCGTGCAATCTGCATGGATGTCCTCCGACGGGCACGTGGTCGGGCGGTCTGCCGGGTGCGGTGCCGTGCCCTCAGCCCGAGGAAACCGACGGTCCGTCAGTGCGGCAACCTGACGGACGGTCGGCCGGGCCGTCCGGGCGGGCGTGTCCCACGCCACCGATCGGCCGTCTGTGCAGGTGACGGCGGTGTGCGGCGGTCCGGACGGAAATCCCGGACGGGGGCGTCCAACGGGTGACGGGCCATCAGCAGGTTCGCGTCCGGGCCCGGGCTCCGGGCCCCGCGGTCCGCGCTGTTCCGACGGCCCGGGAACGTGATGGGATGGCGCCGTGAGCCGCGCAGCCGAAGACACCAACCGCCGCATGCTCCGGGCCCGGGACGCCATGGACCGCCGGTACGCGCAGCCGCTCGACGTCCCGGCGCTGGCCCGGATCGCCCATGTGTCGCCGGCGCACTTCGCCCGCACCTTCCGGGCCGTGTTCGGCGAGACACCGCACCGCTACCTGCAGCGCCGCCGGGTCGAGCGGGCGATGTTCCTGCTGCGGGAGACCGACCGCAGCGTGACGGACATCTGCTTCGAGGTGGGCTTCGGCAGCCCGGGGACGTTCAGCCGCACCTTCCGCGACATCGTCGGCCGGTCGCCGCGGGAGTACCGCCGGGGCTCGGTGCCCGCGGACGTCCCGACCTGCTTCACGATGGCCTGGACGAGGCCGAGCGCCTGACCGGACGCACCGCCCGCAGCGGCTCCGACATGGCAGTTCCGACAGAGCAGTTTCGGATAAGAAATCGCCGGGCCCGGCCACTAGCGTGGTTCCCATGTTCACCTCCATCACGCACTCGCAGATCTACGTCCTCGACCAGGACGAGGCCCTCGACTTCTACGTCGGCAAGCTCGGCCTGGAGGTCGCCGCCGACGTCGACCTGGGATTCATGCGCTGGCTGACCGTCAACGTCCCGGGCCACCCCGACCGCCAGATCCTGCTGGAGAAGCCCGGCCCGCCGGCGATGTCCGAGGAGACGGCGCAGCAGGTCCGCGAACTCGTCACCAAGGGCGCGACGGGCGGCTCGCTGATCTTCAGCACCGACGACTGCCGCAAGACCTACGAGACGCTGCTCAGCCGCGGCGTCGAGTTCACCGAGGAGCCCACCGACCGCCCGTACGGGATCGACTGCGGGCTGCGCGACCCCTTCGGCAACAACATCCGCTTCACCCAGCCGAAGGCCTGAAGCGGAGCCCGCGCCCGCATGCTGCTGAGGGAGCTCGGACCGGACGACTGGCCGCTCTGGCGGGACCTGCGGCTGGCCGCGCTGACCGAGGCGCCGCACGCCTTCACCTCCCGGCTCGCGGACTGGGACCGGACGGCCGAGGAACGCTGGCGGGCCCGGATCGACCTGCCGGGCAGCCACCACCTGGCGGCGCTGCTGGACGGCCGCCCGGTGGGCCTGGCCAGCGGCATGCCCGGCGGTCCCGGCGCCGTCGAACTCCGGTCGCTGTGGGTGGCGCCCGAGGGCCGCGGTCGGGGGGTCGGCGGCCTGCTGATCACCGGGGTCGAGCGCTGGGCCACGGCATCGGGCGCCACCGTGCTGAACCTCGCGGTGCTGCCCGGCAACACCGCCGCGCTCGCCCTCTACCGCCGCCACGGCTTCGTCGACGCCGACGAACCCGGCCGCCCGCTGCCGGACGGCACGGCCCGCGAGCACCTGATGCGAAAGCCCCTGCCGCCGGACCGCCGCGTCCCGTGACGGGCACGGTCGTCCGGCGACCGAGGACGGCGTCACCGGTGTGCCCGTCCCGAGCTCGGCGGTGGCTCCGGCGTGCCGGGCCCGGTGCGGTCAGCCCGTGGTGCCGGAGGCCGCGGGCAGGCAGGCCGGCCTGCGGGCCGGAGGCGGAGGGTGGGGAGAGCCCCCGGGCGGGGGTGGCGCCGGCACCAGAACGGACCCGGGTGCCGGCCGGATCGTCCCGGACGGCCCTGCCGCGAAGACTTCTCGGCATGCGAATCGCCCACTTCACCGCCGCCGCCACCGCGGTCCTCGCCCTCGTCAGCACCGTCCCGGCCGCGACCGCCGCCGCGCCGGGCGCCGCGGCGGCCGCCCGGCCGGCCGCGCTCTCCTGGGGCCCCTGCGCCGACACCGCCGCCGACGCCCGCCAGCAGTGCGCCACGCTCGCCGTGCCACTGGACCACGGCGATCCGAACGGTCCGCAGCTGAACCTCGCCGTCTCCCGGATCACCGCCGCCCGCCCCGACCAGCGCCGCGGCGTCCTGCTCATGGTCCCCGGCGGGCCCGGAAACCCGGGGCTGAACGGCCCCACCGGCGCCGCGCGGCGGCTGCCGCAGTCCGTCCTCGACCAGTACGACCTGGTCGGCTTCGACCCGCGCGGCGTCGGCCGCAGCACCCCCGTCGACTGCGGGCTCGCCCACGAGGACCTGTCGATGACCACCCTGCTGCCCTGGCCCGCCCCCGACGGCTCCATCACCGGCAACCTCTCCGCCGCCCGGCGCATCGCCGACGCCTGTACCCGCAACGGCGGGCCGGTACTGCGCAGCATCAGCACCCGGAACGAGGCCCGCGACATGGACCGCATCCGGCAGGCCCTCGGCGAACGCCGGATCTCCGCCTGGGGCGTCTCCTACGGCACCTACGCCGGCGCCGTCTACGCCACCATGTTCCCCGACCGCACCGACCGCATCGTGCTCGACAGCAACGACGACCCCGACCCGCGCCGCGTCGAGCGCGGCTGGCTGGCGGCCTACGCCACCGGCGCCGAGGACCGGTTCCCGGACTTCGCCGCCTGGGCCTCCGACCCCGGCCACCCGGAGCACCGGCTGGCCGACACCCCGCAGCAGGTCCGCGAGCTGTTCCTCCGGCTCGCCGCGAAGCTGGACACCGCCCCGCTGCCCTGGCCCGGCGCCAACCCGGCCCGCCTGGACGGCAACACGCTCCGCGCGGCGATGCTCGACACCCTCTACGACGACGCCCGCTTCCCCCGTCTCGCCCGGCTGATGCTCGCCGCCGACGGCCGGGCCGCGCTGCCCCCGGCCGCCACCCCGCCGGACGCCGCGATGCAGAACACCGTCGCGGTCTCCGTCGGCACCCTCTGCAACGACGTCCGCTGGCCCCGCTCGGCCGACGGCTACGCCCGCGCCGTCGCGGCCGACCGGACCGCGCACCCGCTCACCGCCGGAATGCCGGTGAACGTCATGCCCTGCGCCTTCTGGCCCTCGGACCCGGCCGAGCCGCCGACCGAGGTCACCTCCGACGGGCCGTCGAACATCCTGATGGTGCAGAACCTGCGCGACCCCGCCACGCCCTACCGCGGCGCCCTCCGGCTGCGCGCCGCCCTCGGCGACCGGGCCCGCCTGGTGAGCGTCGACTCGGGCGGCCACGACGCCTACGCCGCCCACGGGAACGCCTGCGGCGACCGGCTGGTGACCAGCTTCCTGGTCGACGGCCGGCGGCCCGCGCACGACACCCTCTGCCCGGCCGAGCACTGACCCCGCCGCCGACCCCGCGCCGCCCCGCCCGCCACCACGGGCGGGGCGCGCCCCCGGGGAGGCGCTCGCACCAGGTGCGCACCGCAGCGGCCCGGCCGGCCGTCCCGCCGCGGCGCCGGATCGGGCCGCGCCGCGCTGGGTCGACGGTCCGTCACCGAGCATGTCGTGTACGCGTCTTCCCCTTCGGCCTTCTTGCTGCCACGCTGTGTGGGTTTGCCGACACAGGGAGGTCCCTTGTTACGTCTGTCGACCCTGGCCGTGGCGCTCACCAGCGCGCTCGCCCTCGTCACCGGTACGGCCGCCACAGCCTCGGCCGCACCGGTACAGGCTGCGACGGCCAAGGTGGAACCGGTCAACTGGACGCCGTGCAACCCCGATCCGTCCAAGCCCGACCCCAAGATCTACGACTGCGCCGTCTACCCCGTCCCGCTCGACTACGCGAACCCGTCCGGCGAGAAGATCGGCATCGCGATGATGCGCCGCCGGGCCGGCGACCCCGCCAAGCGGATCGGCTCGCTCTTCCTCAACCCCGGCGGCCCCGGCGGCAGCGGATACCTGTGGGCCACCACCACCCGCTTCGAACCGCGGGTCACCGACAGCTTCGACCTGGTCGGCTTCGACCCCCGCGGCGTGGCCAGGAGCAATCCGCTCCGCTGCTTCACCACCGACGAGGACGCCGCCGCCGTCTTCGACCGCATGGTCGGCGTCCCCGTCACCCCGGCCGAGATCGACGCCACCCTCGCCGCCGACAAGGACTACACCGACGCCTGCGGGCGCAACGCCGGCGAGCTCGTCAAGCACATGTCCACCATGAACGTCGTCCGCGACCTCGACCGGATGCGCCAGGCCGTCGGCGACGCCAAACTCACCTACGCCGGCTTCTCCTACGGCACCCTGATCGGCGCGACCTACGCCAACATGTACCCGGACAGGACCCGCGCACTGATCATCGACGGCAACGTCGACCCGCAACTGCGCCTGCAGAACGGCCTCGAGTACGACCGGCAGCGCGCCACCGGGTTCGAACTCGCCCTCGGCGAGTTCCTGAAGCGCTGCCAGACCGCCGGGGCACCGCGCTGCGCCTTCGCCGCGCCGGACACCCGCGCCAAGTTCGACGCCCTCCGCGACCACCTGCGCACCGCCCCGGTCGCCCTGCCGGACGGCTCCACCGTCACCCTGTCCACCTTCACCAGCCAGGTCGCCAACGCCCTGTACGCCCAGAGCCGCCAGGCACCGCTGGCACGCTCGCTGGAGGCCCTGGACCAGGTGGTCAACCCCCGGCAGACCCTCGGCGCGCCCGCCGCCACCGGTGACGCGAAGCTGCTGGCCGTGCTCGCCCCGGCGGCCCTGCGCGAGGCCCCGGCGGACACTCCGTACAGCTCCGACGACTCCTACTACGGCGTCAACTGCCAGGACAAGCCGTTCCCGCCGGCCCCGAAGCTCTTCCCCCTGGTGGCCCGCGCCTGGGAGCTGGAGTCGCCGACCTTCGGCCGCTACCAGGCCTTCGACGCGCCGCCGTGCGCGACCTGGCCCGCGCCGGCCCTGTGGTCCGAGCGCTACACCGGCCCGTGGAACCACCGGACCGCCACCCCGGTCATGGTGATCGGCAACACCTACGACCCGGCCACCCGGTACGCCTTCGCCCAGCGCATGCAGCGCGAGCTGGGCAACGCCGTCCTGGTCACCGTGGACGTCGTCGAGCACTGCGCGGTCGGCCGCAGCGCCGCACTCAACGCGGTGGTCACCTCGTACCTGGTGGACCGCGCCGCACCCCGGCCGGGGCAGCTCCTCAAGCCGGACGCCGACCCGTTCCCGGCGTGACCGTCCGGCGGCACTGACCGTCCGGCGGTGCTGACCACCGTACGAACGGTCGCGGTCCGGCCGGCGGGCACCGCCCGCCGGCCGGACCCGGTGACGGCCGGTCAGGAGAACAGTTCGGAGGCGGTCACCGCGCGCAGTCCGCGGGCCTCGAGGTCCCGCAGGATGTCCGGCAGCGCGAGCACCGTGCCGTGGTGGCCGAAGTGGAGGCTCACCACGGATCCGGGCCGGATCCGGTCCATGACGTTCCTGCGGACGGCCGCCGGACCGGGATCCGTGTAGTCGAGCGAGTCCACGTCGTACCCGAGGCAGTGCTCGTACCCGGCGCGGCGGGCCTGCGCCGTCAGCGTCGGCGTGCAGTACTCGGCCTGGGACGGGCGCAGCCAGCGGCCCCTCGAACCGGTGAGGCGCTCCAGCCGCTCCGCGCAGCCCGCGATCTCCGCGTAAGCAGCGTCCGCGCCCATCGCGGAGATGTTGCGGTGCGTCAGGGTGTGGTTGCCCAGCTCGTGACCGGCGTCCAGGATCCGGCGGGCGATGTCCGGCTGCTCGTCCAGCCAGGTGCCGACCGCCAGCACGGTGATCCGCGCCCCGGCCGCGGCGGCCCCGGCGAGCAGCGCCTCCGCGACGTCCGCGCCGCCCTGGCCGTGGAAGGTCAGCGCCACCCGGTCGCCGTCCCGCGGCCCCGACGACACCTGGAACGGCAGATCGGCGGGCAGCGCCTTCGCCGAGGCCGGCTCCGACGGACTCGCGGTCGGCGACGGCCGGACAGGTGAGGACGGGACAGGTGAGGGCGGGTGCGAAGGCACGGCGGCGGTGGAACGCGGCCGCGCTCCGCACGCCGCGACGGCCGCACCGACCGCGCCGAGCCCCGCTGCACGCAAGAGGCCGCGACGGCCGATCGGAGTCACGGTCGCGACGCTACGGCCTCCCCGGCGAACCGCCACCCGCGGACCGTACCCGCCGACCGCCCGCACTCCCGCACCCGTCCGCGACCCGGCCGCGACCCGGCCCCGGACCAGGGTAGGAACCCGCCCGGGTCGCCCTGGGCCGGCCGAGTGAAGGGCCGCCCGAGTGACGCGGTCAGGACGGGCGGACCGTCCGGGGGCCTGCGACGTCGGCGCCGAGGGCGGTGACGCGGCTGCGGAGGCCGCGGTCCGCGGTGACCACCAGGCAGCGGCGCTGCGGGGCGTCTGCCAGGGCGGTGGCGACGGTGTCGACGATCCGGTCGTCGCCGCTGCCGGGCGCGGACTCGACGCGGACCTGCGGCAGGGCGGCGATGCCGCGGGCCGCGCCCTCGACGACGAGGACCACCTCCAGCGGGCCGGTGCGGACCCAGTCGGGCAGGTCGGCGCGGTCGCCCAGGCCGTGTTCGGCGAGCGGCACCAGGGCGTCGCGCAGCCGCTCGGCCGCGCCGCGGCGGTCCCGCCACCACCCGTCGGGGACCGAACCCACCACATTGGCGGCGTCCACCACCAGCAGCGGCACACCCGCCGCCGGCCCGCCCTCGTCGTACTCGCCCATGACGGCCAAGCCTGCCACGGTCCACTCCGCCGCCGGGCGGGACGCCTCTGACGACGCGACAGCAGGGCCCGTACCGCGCCCGCCCGTGTCGCGCCTGGCGGGCCCCGGCGGTTTGATGAAGCCATGGAGCTCGAGCCCGATCCCGCCGCCGCGTACACCGACGAACTGCTCGCCCTCGTCGGCGGCCTGCAGCGGCCGGCCGCCGACGCCTTCGTCCGGCGGGTGTTCGAGGGCGGCGCGGCCCACGGGGCCCGGACGGCACTGGCCAACGTCGCCGCCGCGGAGAACGAGAAGGACGCGCAGATCAGACGCCTCGGCGAGCGGCTGGTGGCCCTGGGGGAGGACCCGCTCGCGGTCGCCCGCCTGCTGCGCGGCGCGTAGCAGGCGGGCCGTCCCGGCCGGTGCGGTCAGCCCGCCGGGTCCAGCCAGGACTCGCCGTTCGGCAGCAGGGCGTCGGCCTCCTTGGGCCCCCAGGTGCCCCTGGCGTAGGGGTGGACGGGGACGGCGTCGCCGAGGATCGGGTCGACGATCCGCCACGCCGCCTCGACGGTGTCCTGGCGGGCGAACAGCCACCGGTCGCCGTCGAGGGCCGCGCCGATCAGCCGGTCGTAGGGCCGCATGTCCGATCCGGGCCGCTCGCTGAAGGCCAGCTCCTCGTGCTCGGGCTCCCAGCCGCCGCCGGGCTTCTTGCCGGCCAGGGTCAGCACCACCTGGGTCTCCGGCCAGACCCGGAAGCGCAGCGTGTTGGTGGCGGGCGCCGGGCGGAGGCCGAACACGTCGTGCGGCGCCCGCCGGAAGCGGATGGCGACCTCGGTGGCGGTGACCGGCAGGCACTTGCCGGCGCGGATCACGATCGGCACGTCGGCCCACCGCCAGGAGTCGGAGGCGAGGCGGATCGCCGCGTACGTCTCGACCGTGGATCCTGCGGCGACGCCGTCGACGTCGAGGTACCCCTCGTACTGGCCGCGCACCACGGTCTCGGGGGTGAGCGGGCGCAGCGAGGAGACGATCTGGGCCTTGGAGTCCCGCCAGGCCTGCAGGCCGCGGCCGGTCGGCGGGTCGGCGAGCACGGTGGCGAGGACCTGCAGCATGTGGTTCTGGACGACGTCCCGGACGGCGCCGGTGCGGTCGTAGAACCGGCCGCGGTCGGCCACGTCGAAGGCCTCGGCCATGGTGATCTGCACGGACTCGACGTGGGTGCGGTTGAGCAGCGGCTCGAGCACCGAGTTCGCGAACCGTGCGAACAGCACGTTCTCCACCGGGTCGAGCCCGAGCCAGTGGTCGACCCGGTAGATCGCGTCCTCGGTGAAGTACTCGTGCATGGTGGCGTTGAGCGCGCGGGCGCTGTCGAGGTCGGTGCCGAACGGCTTCTCCACCATGATCCTGGCGTTCTCGGCCCGGCCGGCGGTGGCGATGCCGCGGGCGATCCGGCCGAACAGCGGCGGCGGCACCTCCAGGTAGTACAGCGCCCGCTGCCCGGGCCCCATGGCGTCGGACATGGCGGCGTAGGTGGCGTCGTCGTCGAGGTCCCCGTCGACGTAGCGCAGCAGGCCCAGCAGCTTCACGGCCGACGGGCTGCCCGGGTCCATGCCGTTGAGGGTGAGGGAGGCCTCGGCGTAGGCGCGGAACTGCTCCAGGCCCCAGCCGGCCTTGGCTACGCCGACCACCGGGACGTCCAGGACGCCGCGCTCGACGAGGCCCACCAGGGCGGGGAAGGTTTCCAGCTTGGCGAGGTCGCCGGTCGCGCCGAAGATCACCAGCGCGTCCACCTGTCGTGTCGTCATCTCCGGTTCTCCTGCTCTCGGGAGACGGTCGGGGACGGGCCTCTGCGGTGCCGGGTGGACGAGGTGGCGCCCCGGGGTGCGGCGGCCGCGGCCCCGGTACGGAGGCCTGGCACGTGCGCGCGGCCGTGGGAGGCCTGTCAGGTGCAAGTTACAACGGGGCCGGGCGGGCGGCACCCCGTGCTGCTGTTGCGGGCCGACGCCGTCCGTGCTGCGGCGGCGGCCCCGGCCGGGACCGCCGCCCTCCGGCACGGTGTCAGCAGGACACGGTGCCCCGGCGCAGCGCGTGGCCGGAGGTGTTGCTGTCGTCGGCCCAGTACACCGGCTTGGTACCGGCGACGCACTCGTCGGCCCCGGCCAGGGCGAAGCCCTCGTTGTTGATGTTCGCCATGCCGCTCGGGCGGTTGTAGACCGCGGTGGTGGCGAACACGCCGGAGGCGTCGACCTGCATCGTCCGGTGCTGGCCGTTGCAGGTGTCGTCGCAGACCACCCACAGGCGCGAGGCCTGCGGCTCCCACTGCACCTCCATCACCCCGGCCATCCCGCTGCTGATCGAGGCGACCCGGGTGAAGGCGCCCGAGTCCTGCAGGACGTAGCCGTGGACACTGCCGGTGCCCTCGACACCGACGAAGAACACACCGCCGGTGTGCGCGCCGTACCCGGCCGGGTCGTACGCGGCGCCCGTCGAGCCGTCCTTGAACCCGGCGGCGGTCAGCGCGGTGTCCGGGACCCAGGTGATGCCCTCGAAGCCGAGGTTGGAGCCCACCGACGGCAGGTCCGCGGTCAGGTTCCACTCGCGGGTGGAGGTCAGCGAGGTGCCGGTGCCGCCGACGTCGTAGCGCAGCACCGAGAGCCGGCTGGTGCCGGACGCGTCGCCGTTGCGCTCGCTCGCGACGAACACACCGCCCGCGGAGCCCGCGCCGGTGACCGTGACACCCTCGCTGTCAGGGGTGCCGGAGCCGCCCGGGAAGCGCAGCGTCTTGCCGGAGGTCCAGCCGTTGGCGGTGTCCGGCGTCCAGCCGCCGGAGCCGTTCGGGACGAGCCGCCACAGCTTCCCGGAGTTCTGCGCGCCCCACAGCACGCCGCCCTCCTGGTACAGGCCGCTCAGGTCCGAGCCGAAGACGTTGGAGGCGTCGGCCGTGGCGACCGAGCTGCCGCCCGGCCACGCCGCAGGGCTGCCCCCGCCGCCGCAGCTGTTCGCCGCACCCAGGGTCAGCGCCGCCGACCCGAACGCGCCCGTGCCGTCCGGGCAGCGCGACCAGGACGGGGCGGAGTGGCTGCTCCAGGTGAAGCTGTCGACCAGCGTGCTGCCGTTCGGCAGGTACAGCCGCGCCTTGTCGGAGGAGCCCAGGCCGAACGCGTTGTGGACGTCGAACGCCCGGAACCCGCCCGCCGCCAGCACCGTCCCCGAGGCGATCGTGTAATTCGAGCCGTTGTTGTCGTCCTTGAGGATCCAGCCCGACACGTCGACGGCGGCCGTGCCCTTGTTGTAGAGCTCGATCGAGTCGTTGACGCTTCCGGTGGTCACCACCTCGTTGATCCGGACGTCGTCCGACGCGGCGGCCTGCGCCGACGGCGCGGCGAGCGTACCGGCGGCCAGCACCGGGCCGGCGACGGCGACGAGGAAGACACGGAGGCTGCGGCGCCACCGGGGCATGCGGGGAGCGGTCACGATGTCCGTCCTGGGGTCGATCTGACAGGCCGGCACCACGGTCCCGAGCCGGACCGAACGCCCGCCCTCCGACAGGCGAGTGCGCTGTGAACACCGGACGAACCGGAGCCGCGGCCACCGCCCCGCCCGGCCCGGGTTCCCGTCCTCCCGTCGATTCTCGCTCCCGGCCACGGGGAAGGCATGACGGCAGGCGGTCGATCCGACCAGCCGCCCGAACGGACACCCGGCCCCGCCGGGCAGGGGAGCACAGCGTGACCGGACCCGCCCACCAACCGCCCGCCGAACCCGCGGACACCGCCCGGACGGACCCCCTCGTCCGGCTCTCCCTGGAGCAGCTCCGGCAGCGCACCAGCATGAAGTGGCGCGCCCACCCCGAGGACGTCCTGCCGCTCTGGGTCGCGGAGATGGACGTCCCGCTCGCCCCCGCCGTCACCGAGGCACTGCGCGCCGCCGTCGACCTCGGCGACACCGGGTACCCGCACGGCACCGGCTACGCGGAGGCCCTCGCGGCCTTCGCCGCCGAACGCTGGTCGTGGGACGGCCTGCGGGTCGAGCACACCGCCCTCGTACCGGACGTGATGCTGGGCATCGTCGAGACACTCCGCCTGGTCACCGGTCCCGGCGACGCCGTCGTCGTCTGCCCGCCCGTCTACCCGCCGTTCTACGCCTTCGTCGGCCATGACGGCCGTGAGATCGTCGAGGCACCGCTCGGCCCCGACCTGCGGCTCGACCTCGCCGCCCTCGACGAGGCGTTCCGCCGCGCCCGACGCGGCGGCCGACGCGCCGCGTTCCTGATGAGCAACCCGCACAACCCCACCGGCACCGTGCACACCCGCGCCGAACTGGAGGCGGTCGCGGTGCTCGCCCGCGAGCACGGCGTCCGGGTGGTCTCCGACGAGATCCACGCCCCGCTGGTGCTGCCCGGCGCCGTCTTCACCCCGTTCCTCGCCGTGCCGGGTGCCGAGAACGGCTTCACCCTGACCTCCGCGTCCAAGGCCTGGAACCTCGCCGGCCTCAAGGCCGCCCTCGCCGTCGCCGGGCCGGAGGCCGCCGACGACCTGCGCCGCATGCCCGAGGAGGTCGGCCACGGCCCCAGCCACCTGGGCGTCATCGCCCACACCGCGGCCTTCCGCGACGGCACCCGGTGGCTCGACGACCTGCTGACCGGACTCGCCGCCAACCGCACCCTGCTCGGCCGGCTCGTCGCCGAACACCTCCCCGGCGCCCGGTACCTCCCGCCCGAGGGCACCTACCTCGCCTGGCTGGACTTCACCCACCTCGGCCTGCACGACGACGAACCCCCGGCCGGCCCCGGCGTGGTGGGCGACCTCGCCGGCCCGGCGAGGATGTTCCTCGACGACGCCCGGGTCGCCCTCAGCTCCGGCCACGTCTTCGGCACCGGCGGCGCCGGATGCGTCCGGCTCAACTTCGCGACCCCGCCGGCCGTCCTGCGCGAGGCACTCCGCCGCATGGGCGACGCCCTGCGGATGGCAGGCTGACCCCGGAACCGCGAACGGAAGGGGCCAACCGATGGAACGGGCACGGATACGGATCGAGCCGTGGATGGACGCCGACCTCGATCTGCTGCGGCGGGTCAACACCCCGGCGATGAAGAAACACGTCGGCGGCCCGGAGACCGAGGAACGGCTCCTGCTGCGCCACCGCCGCTACCTGGACTTCGTCCCCGCGGGACTGGGCTGCATGTACCGCGTCGTGCTGCTGCCCGAGGGCGAGCCCGTCGGTACGGTCGGCTACGGCACCCGGACCTGGCAGGGCCAGACGGTGTACGAGATGGGCTGGAACATCCTGCCGCCGTACCAGGGCCGGGGCCTCGCGGTCGCCGCCGCCCGGGCCGCCGTCGCGGCCGCCCGTACCGACGGCCGCCGCCGCCACCTGCACGCCTTCCCGTCCGTCGGCAACCCGGCCTCCAACGCGGTCTGCCGCAGGGCCGGCTTCACCCTCCTCGGCGAGACCGACTTCGAGTTCCCGCCCGGCACCTGGATGCGCAGCCACGACTGGCGCGTGGACCTCACGGCGCCCGCGGCCGGGCCCGAGGACGACGCCCCGCAGGGCTGAACTCCCGCCGCCGGGCGGCCGGGCGGCCAGGTGTGGGAGCGGGCCGGTCGGTCCGGTCGCCGTCGACGGCGAGAGCCTCGGATGCCCCCGGTGTGCTCGACCCCGTGGTGCTGGGCGGCGGCGCTCGACCGGCCGTCAGCCGCGCGGGACGGTGAAGTCCCGCAGGCGGCCGGTGTCCGGCGCGGTGCTCCGCCAGGGGCCGGCGAGGTCGAGCACGGCGATGGCACTGGTGGGGAACTTGGTCTGCAACCGGTCCATGGCATCGCCGCCGGTGCCGGCGGCCAGCAGCTCGACCAGGTCCTGCACCCCGGGCTGGTGGCCGACCAGCAGGGCGGTGCCCACGGCCGGATCCAGACCGCGGACGACCTCGACCAGTTCCTCCGCGTCGGCGGCGTAGATCCGCTCGTCGAAGACCACGGGCGGCACCGCCTCCCACGCGGCCGCGGCCAGCTCGAACGTCTGCCGGGTCCGCAGCGAGGGCGAGCACACCACGGCGCCCGGCACCAGCCCCCGCGCGGCCAGCCACTGCCCGGCGGCCGGCGCGTCCCGCAGCCCCCGCGGCCCGAGCGGGCGACGGAGGTCCGGCACACCGTCCGGCCAGGCGGACTTCGCGTGCCGCAGCACGACCAGGGTGCGGGGTTCGGATCCACTCACACCCCGCATCCTCCCGCGCTCCCGCGGCGGAGCGCCACCGCCTCGCCGGACGGGCACGGTCTCGCGGCTGCGGCTCATCGGCAGACGTTCAGCGGCCGGGGTACAGAACGGTGGCCTCGAAGCCGGGGAACTCCCGGGCGGCGGCCGGTGCGGCCGGAAAGCACCGGCCAGCGGTACCGATCGCGTGCGTACGGTAGCGGGCCGGGCCGGTAGCCGGCCGTTACCGCACGTGCGTACGGTAGCGGGCCGGGCCGGTAGCCGGCCGCTACCGCCCCCGCCGTTCGGCGGGGGAGTGGCCCGCCGGTCGGGGGAGGGCAAACCCGCCGGTCGGCGGGTGGAGTTCCGGCCGAGCGGTGGATGCTCGGGGCCCTGACAGAATGATCGGATGATCAGACAGTGCGGCAAGGAGGTCTGACGGTGCGTCGCCTGAGCTCCCTGGCCGTACCGGAACTGGCCGACGGCACCGTCGTGCTCCGACGGCCCGAGGCCGCGGACGCCGCGACCGTCCTGGCCGGCACCCGCGACCCGCTGGTCCGCGAGTTCATGCAGGGGGTGATCCCCCATCAGGACCTCGACGCCGCGGCGCGCTGGCTCACCGACGTCCCGGCACGCCTCTGGGCACTGGACCGGGCGGCGTACTTTACCGTGGCCGCGGCGGAGGACGGCCGCGCCGTCGGCTGGGCCGAACTCGTCGACCTGCGTCCCGGGGAGGGCGCCGCGGAGGCCGCCGTGTGGCTGCTGCCCGAGGCGCGCAGTCTCAGGACGGCCACGTCGGCGCTGCGCCTGCTCTGCCGCTTCGGCTTCGAGCAGCTCGGACTGGGCCGGATTGACGCGTACGCTGCGGCAGATAACATGCCTGTTCAGGTAGTTGGTGCCTATATCGGATTCCGCCGCGCCGGATTCCGTCCGGGACTGTTCCGCAGTTCGCGGACGCACGCGCTGCACGACGCCGTACACGCGACGCTGGTGCCCGAGGACCTGTGCTGACGCACGGTCGCGAGCACGCGGGGTACCGCATGGCACGCACGACGACGGGGTGGCCCGTCGAGAGGGAGGGGACCCTGATGTCGGGGGGAGCTGTTTCGCCGTCCACGGAGACGGTGCCCGGGGAGGGCTCGGGAGTACTGCGGTTCACCGCGCCCGCCGACGGCCCGGCGGGCGGCCGGATCGACCTCGTGGTCGAGGCGACCGGAGCGTTCCGGGTCGAGCGCGTCGCGGCCGGTGGCCGCGCGTTCAGAAGCGGTCGTATCGACCCGGTCTTTCTGACGCGGGTCTTGAAAGCGCTCTCATCCGCCGCGCCGGGAAACGCGCAGGTGGAGGCCGGTGCCGACGCCGGTTCGACACCCGGGCGTCGCCTGGTGGCCACCGGAACACCACCGGGCGGTGACGCCGTGTGGGACGACGCCGCAGGCGTCCCCGTCCCCGGTATCGCCCGGGCCCTGGAGGTCCTCGTCGCCCAGGCCCTCGACCCCGCCGCCGCGGGCCTGCTGCCCGCCGCAGTCGTCCACCTCGACCAGCCGGAGCCGGCTCCCGCCGGAGACACCGACGGCGCGGGCCGACCGGCCGCCGCCGTCGGCTCCGTCGGAGGCCGCCCGGCGTACGCGCTCGCCAGGCCCGGCGAGGGCTTCGGCCTGACCGCACTCGAGGACGCCGCCGCGCTCGGCGGCTCCGGCACCGACGCCGGCGTGCTGCCCACGGCGGTGGCTCTCGGCTCGGCACAGGGCCGCGAACTCTTCGCGGTCGGCGGCGAGGACGGCGCCGTCCAGGTCTGGGACGCCGTCAGCGGCGACCTCCTGCACGGCACCGCCGGCGGCGAGGGCGCCCAGGTGGTCTCCGCCGCCCAGGTGCACGGCGTGCCACTGGCCTTCTCCGCCGGACGCGCCGGGGAGATCCGCGCCTGGCACACCGCGGACGGCCGCGGCCTCGGTCTGCTGCCGGTCGCCGGCGCCGGCGCCGACGCGCTGTGCCACGCCCGCTGCGCCGACCTCGACCTGCTCGCCGCCGGCGGTGCCGACGGCCTCATCCGGGTCTGGGACACCGCCACCGGCGAACAGTTGCACCTCCTGGTCGGCCACACCGACCGGGTCACCGCGCTCGCCGTCCTCGCCCTCGGCAACCAGGCGGTCCTGGCCTCGGCCGGCGCCGACGGCACCGCCCGCCTGTGGGACCTCGCCACCGGGCAGCCCGTCGCCGTCCTCACCGGCCACTCCGCTTCCGTCACCGGCCTGGCCTTCCTGCCGTCGGACGGCGACCCGCTGCTCGCCTCCTGCTCGCTCGACGGCACCCTCCGCCTGTGGGACGTCTACACCGGAACGGCCGTCGACGGCCGCCCCTCCCGGCAGGGCTGGCTCACCTCGCTGGCCGCGCTGCGCCTCGACGGCCGCCCGCTGCTCGCCGTCGGCGACGAGCACGG
Organism: Kitasatospora sp. NPDC085879; assembly: GCF_040686255.1. Taxonomy (NCBI): domain Bacteria; kingdom Bacillati; phylum Actinomycetota; class Actinomycetes; order Kitasatosporales; family Streptomycetaceae; genus Kitasatospora; species Kitasatospora sp. NPDC085879. The sequence continues at coordinate 15,913 of NZ_JBFBJZ010000095.1, forward strand.
TGCCGTCGTGCTCTGGGACCCGGCCGGCTTCACCCGGGTCGCCGACCTCCCGGCACCGCCCGGCGGCCACCCCGTCAACACGCTCACCGTCCTCGAGCAGGACGGCCGGCCGCGGCTGGCCGTGGGCCACGGCGACGGCACCGTCCGGCTCCTCGACGCGGCCGGCGGCGCCCAGCTGTGGGCGGCGGGCCCCGACGGCGGCGCGGTCACCTCCATGGCCCTCTGCCCCGCGGACGAGCAGCCGCTGCTGGTCTGCGGCACCGCGGCCGGCGCCGTGCGCTGCCTCGACGCCCGGACCGGCACGGACCTCCCGCTGCCGGCCCCGCACACCGGCCCGGTCTCCGGCCTCGCCTTCTGCCCGCCCGTCGAGGACTCGCCGGCACTGCTGGTCTCCGCGGGCGAGGACGGCACGGTGCGGGTCCGCGACGCGCTCGGCGGCGCCCAGCTGCGGCGGTTCACCGCCGACCCCGACGGCGTCACGGCGCTCGCCGCCGCTGCCGTGGCGGGCCGTCAGACCGTCGCCACCGGCGGGCCCGCCGGCCGGGTCGGCCTGTGGGACGCCACCGACGGCCGACCGCTGCTCGAACTCGCAGGTGTGGCCGGACCGGTGGAGGTGCTGGTCTTCGGGCTGGTCGGCGGCCGCGAGGTGCTGGCCGCGGGCGGCGCCGACGGCGTGCTGCGGATCTGGGACGCCCGTGACGGCGGCGCGGTCGGCGAGTTCGCCGGCGGCGGCGCCGCGGTGCGCAGCGTCACCCTGCAGGATCTCGACGGCGAGGTGTTGCTGGCCTGCGGCGACCAGGAGGCGACGCTGCGCCTGTGGCACGTCTCCAGTGGCGCGCTCCTCAACGAGGCGAAGGTGGACCGGGTGCCGCTCGCGATCGCGTTCGGTGACACGGGTCTGTACATGGTCGGTCCGGAGGGCGCGACCGCTCTCTGAGCGGCGCGTCCGACGTACTCGACCGATCGACCGAAGGGCCGGCCCGCTGTGCGGCGGGCCGGCCGACCGGCGGCGCGGCAGCGCGGCCGGCACAGGCAGGCGAGAGCCTGGCGGAACTGGGGTGGGGGCACATCATGAGCGGTTCGTCCTTCAGGATCGACCTGGACGAGGTGGAGGCCGCGGCCAAGGCGATCCGGGCCATGCTCGACGACCTGGAAGCGCCTACGGCGCGGCTGGAATCGGTGATCAAGCAGATCAAGGCGACGGCCTACGGCAGCGAGGCCGTCGGCAAGTCGCTGACCGGCGGGACCTCGTCGGTGGGCGGGCTGCCCGAGCACCAGGAGCAGGTCTTCGCCGGGGTCAAGGCCTATCTGCAGAACTCCGCGCAGATGGCGGCCAACCTGGAGCTGATGGTGCAGCGCTACCGGGAGACCGAGGCGAGCCAGACCGCCGAGCTCTCCCGGCTCAACGGCGGCCGGGGCGGCGAGCCCGGCGCGCTCGCGACACCGACCGAGTCCACCGCCCGGCTGGCCGCGGTGGACGGCGTCCCGATGACCCAGGCGTCGGAGCCGCTCCGCAGGGTGGACGGCATCCCGATGACCCAGGGCACCGAGCCGCTGCGGGCCGTCGACGGCATCCCGGCGAGCCAGGCGACGGAGCCGCTGAGGGCGGTCGACGGCATCAGGCGCATCCCGATGGAGGAGGCTTCGCCGGCCCTGATGACGCTGCCGCCGACGCACCCCACGGGGTCCGCGTACCACAACCCGGACGCGCCCGACCTCTCCTACAACCACCGCGACGAGGACAACGAGGTGGAGCGCCCGGTGCACGGCGGCGGCGGCCACCAGCTGATCTGAGCGTTTTCCTGACGTTAATTCAGCCGATGTACCGTCAAATCCTGAAGTAAACGAGTCCCGGCGGGAGATCCCCGCCGGCTCCGGTCCCCCAGTCCCAGGCCAGCCGGCCAGCCCAAGAGAGCGACTCGTCATGATCCAGCTGCCTCCCGACCTCGCCGAAGTGCTGAAGATCGTCCAGAGCAACGAACACGGATCCTCCGTCGTCTTCCCCGACGCGAACGAGGATCTGCTGGAGGAACTCGCCGCCGCCTGGGAGGCGTGGAACGCCGCCGCCGAGCCGGCCGTGCGCACCATCGTCGCCAGCGCAAACCGCGCCATGGCCAACATGTCCGGCTCGGCCGCCGAGAGCTTCCAGGGCTACCTGCGCAAGTACGCCGGCAGCGACCAGTCGCACGCGAACACCACCCTCGACGCCGGCGCCGCGATGGCCCAGTCCCTGCGCGGCGCTCACGAGGCCGTCTCCCAGACCAAGTCCGAGATGGTGCGCGAACTCCAGTACGCCAAGGAGTACATGGAGCAGAACCCGGCCGGAAAGCACGACGACATCGCCCAGTCCGAGGGCATCAAGACGGCCGCGGACACCTACAACACCTATGTCGGCCAGGTCGGTTCGAACATCGACACGATGCTGCGCCAGAGCGCGGGGCACGTCGAGCGGATGACTAGCGCCGGCCAGGTGGCGCGGCTCGGCGGCTCCGGCGGCGACGGCACCTCGCCCACCCGCACCACCGGGCCGAACTCCGCCCTCGACCCCACCAGCCTGCTGCACCCCACCGCCAGGACCGGGATCGACGCGGTGCCGGCCGGCGCCACCCTGCCGGACGGGGCCGTCCCCGGCATGCCCGCCGGACCGATGTCGGCTCCGTTCGACCCCGCCGCGGCGGGCACGCCGGGCGGGATGCCGGGGGGAATGCCCGGCGGCTTCGGCGGCGGCGCGGGCGGTGGTGCCGGAGGCGCGGCTGCCTACAAGCCCCAACTCACCTCGCTCCGGCCCTTCCAGGCGCCGACGCCCGGCTCGCCGACCGGCGGCCTGGGCGGTGGAGGCTCGGTCGGCGGCGCCGGCGGCGGCGCCCCGGTCTTCACGCCGCTGACGCCCAAGCTGGGTCTGGCAGGGCTCAAGGACCTGCCCGGCTCCTCCGGCGGCGTCGGCGGTGCGGGCAGTGTCGGCGGCACGGGCACCCTCGCCCCGTGGAACCCGCCCACCCCGGGCGGCACCGGGATCGGCGGCCCCGGCGGGGCGATCGGCGGCATGCCGTTCGGCGGCCTCGGTGGCCTCGGCCGCGGCGGTGGCACCGGTGGCACCGGTGGCACCGGCGGCACCCGTCCCACCGCGGCCTACAAGCCGCTCGGCCTCGGAAGCCCCGGCGGCCTGGGCGGCGGCACCTCCGGCTCCCGCGGACTCGGCGGCTTGGGCGGTGCCGGCGGTATCGGCGGCGGTTCGGGTGCTTCGCGCGGTCTCGGCGGCGGCCTGGGCGGCGCGGGCGGTGGCGGCAGCGCCACGGGCCGGGGGCTCACCACCCGTGCCGGGCTCGGCGCCGGCGGCGTCGGAACGGAGGGCGGCCTGCGGGCCGGCGCCGGTACGGGCACCGGCGGCGCGGGACTCGGCCGGGGCGAACCCGGCAGCGCGACCGGCCGCACCACCGGCCAGCCGGGCATGGCCGGCGCCCACGCTCCGGCCGGCATGGGCGGAGCCGGCGCCCGCGGCGAGAAGCGCGGAGCCAACCGCTTCCTCCGCCCGACCCGCTTCGGCTGCGAGGGGCCGGAGGACGAGGAGGAGATGCTCCTCAGCGACCGCGGCATCACCGGCCAGGCCGTCCAGCGTGAGGAGGGCGACCGCCACTGGGAGCGGATGCGCCGCAGGTGGCTCGACTCCGCCCGCGCCGAAGGCCACGTCCCCCAGCCCCACACGGCCGCCGCCGGCGCGGAGACCCCGGCCGAGCAGAACACCCTGCTCAACCAGCTGACCACCGCCCTGCTCGGCCCCGACGCGGGCGCCGACGGCTCCGAGGCGCTCGCCGGCCTCGGCAGCGACTCCTCCACCGACGGCAACGCTGCCGCCACGGGCACCGGAACCGGGGGCGGGGATTCCGCGGGTGGCGGCGACGGCCTTGCCCGGGGCACCCGCGACGAGGGCACGAGCGGCGCGGGCACGGCCTCGTCGCCGGACGAGGACTACCTCGACCGCGCCCGGTCCGCCGCCGCCCGCCGCGGCCGCCCGGACGACGACGGCCCGGCCGCTTCCGCCGGTACCGGCGCGGGCCAGGGCGGTTCCGCCGAGGAGCCGAGGCGCGCCCCGATCCGCGAGGAGGGCGGCTACCAGGTGCCGAGCCCGTTCCTGCGGGCCGCACTCGCCCGGCTCGCCACCGGGGACGGTGCGGCCGCCCCGGGCGGTGCGTCCGGCAGCTGACACCGCCCGCCGCCGTGCGCCCGCCGCACGGCCCGAC
>NZ_JBFBJZ010000096.1:0-19915 GCF_040686255.1 Kitasatospora sp. NPDC085879
CCGGCCCGGCGGGCCGCGGCGGCCGCAGGCTGGCGGTGTTCGGGACCGGCGAGCAGCAGGTGGCGGGCGGTCTCGGCAGGGTCGCCGCCCCCGGTCGGGGCGGGCCCGCGGTGCGGATCAGGCGAGGGTGAGGCCCTCGTAGGAGTTGTAGAGCGCGGCGGCGTCCGCGTGCTCGTCCGTCCGGTCGACGATGTCGCCGAGCAGCCAGGCCTCCACGCCGCGGTCCTCCAGCACGGACAGCACCACGTCCACCGAGGACGGCGGGACGACGGCGACCATGCCGACACCCATGTTGAGGGTCTTCTCGATCTCCAGCGTCTGCATCCGGCCGACCTGCGCGACGGTCTGGAAGACCGGCAGCGGGGTCCAGGTGCCGCGGTCCAGGCGGGCGTGCAGACCGGCCGGGATGACCCGGGCCAGGTTGGCCGCCAGGCCGCCGCCGGTGACGTGCGAGAAGGCGTGGATCTCGGTGGCGCGGGCCAGCGCGAGGCAGTCCAGCGCGTAGATCCGGGTCGGCTCCAGCAGCTCCTCGCCGAGGGTGCGGCCGAACTCCTCGACCTGGCGGTCGAGCTTCCAGCCGGCCTCGTTCAGCAGCACGTGGCGGACCAGCGAGTAGCCGTTGGAGTGCAGGCCCGAGGCGGCCATGGCGATGACCACGTCGCCGGCCCGGACGCGGTCCGGGCCGAGCAGCGCGTCCGCCTCGACGACGCCGGTGCCGGCGCCCGCGACGTCGTACTCGTCCGGGCCGAGCAGGCCGGGGTGCTCGGCGGTCTCGCCGCCGACCAGGGCGCAGCCGGCCAGGGCGCAGCCCTCGGCGATGCCCTTGACGATCTGGGCGACCCGCTCCGGGACGACCTTGCCGACGCAGATGTAGTCGGTCATGAAGAGCGGCTCGGCGCCGCAGACCACCAGGTCGTCGACGACCATGCCGACGAGGTCGTGGCCGATCGTGTCGTGCTTGTCCATCGCCGAGGCGAGGGCGACCTTGGTGCCGACGCCGTCGGTGGCGGTGGCCAGCAGGGGGCGCTCGTAGCGCTTGAAGGCGGATGCGTCGAAGAGCCCGGCGAAGCCGCCGAGGCCGCCGACGACCTCGGGGCGGTTGGCCTTCTTCACCCACTGCTTCATGAGTTCGACGGCGCGGTCGCCGGCCTCGATGTCGACACCTGCGGCGGCGTAGGTCGCGCCGCCCTCGTTGCTGGTCACCTTGGTGTGGCCCTTTCAGAAACGGTTAAACCCGTGGGGGCGCGGGGAACTGCGGCCCGACCGGGCGACTCCGAGGAGTGCCCGGCCGCGCAGTGCCCCGCGCCCCGGGTGGTACATCGTGTTACGGCCGTCGGAGCGCGTCCGCCGCGCCGTGCCCGCCGATCAGGGACTGGACGCCGTCCAGGTCGCTGGTGGGCTTGCCGCGGACGGCCGGCGGCTGCTGGCTGCCGGCGATCTCGGCCTCCAGGAGCAGCTTGCCGAGCAGGGCCGGGTCCGGCAGCTCCATCGGGTACTCGCCGTCGAAGCAGGCCCGGCAGAGCTTGTCCTTGGGCTGCTTGGTGGCCTCGATCATGCCGTCGATCGAGATGTAGGCGAGCGAGTCCGCGCCGAGCGTGCGGCCGATCTCCTCGATGGTCATGCCGTTGGCGATCAGCTCCGCGCGGGTGGCGAAGTCGATGCCGAAGAAGCAGGGCCACTTGACCGGCGGGGAGGAGATCCGGATGTGCACCTCGGCGGCGCCCGCCTCGCGGAGCATCTTCACCAGGGCGCGCTGGGTGTTGCCGCGGACGATGGAGTCGTCCACGACCACCAGGCGCTTGCCGGCGATGACTTCCTTGAGCGGGTTGAGCTTGAGCCGGATGCCGAGCTGGCGGATGGTCTGGCTGGGCTGGATGAAGGTGCGGCCCACGTAGGCGTTCTTCACCAGGCCGGAGCCGTAGGGGATGCCGGAGGCCTCGGCGTAGCCGATGGCGGCGGGCGTTCCGGACTCCGGGGTCGCTATCACCAGGTCGGCCTCGACGGGCGCCTCCGCGGCCAGCCTGCGGCCCATCTCCACGCGGGAGAGGTGCACGTTGCGGCCGGCGATGGAGGTGTCGGGGCGGGCCAGGTAGACGTACTCGAAGACGCAGCCCTTGGGCTTGGCCTCGGCGAAGCGCGAGGTGCGCATGCCCTGCTCGTCGATGGCGATGAGCTCGCCGGGCTCGACCTCGCGGATGAACGAGGCGCCGCAGATGTCCAGCGCCGCCGTCTCCGAGGCCACCACCCAGCCGCGCTCCAGCCGGCCGAGCACCAGCGGGCGGATGCCCTGCGGGTCGCGGGCGGCGTACAGCGTGTGCTCGTCCATGAAGACGAGCGAGAACGCGCCCTTCACCATGGGCAGGATCTGTCGGGCCGTCTCCTCGATGGAGAGGTCCGGGTGGCCGGCGAGCAGCGCGGTCACCAGGTCGGTGTCGTTGGTCGCGGCCGTGCGGCCGGAGCGGGAGACGTGCTCCTCGCCGGGCAGCTCGGCGACCATCGCCGCCAGTTCGGCGGTGTTCACCAGGTTTCCGTTGTGGCCGAGGGCCAGCGAACCGTGAACGGTCGCCCGGAAGGTCGGCTGGGCGTTCTCCCAGACCGACGAGCCTGTTGTCGAGTAGCGGGCATGTCCGACGGCGATATGCCCGTGCAGCGACCCCAGGGAGGTCTCGTCGAAGACCTGGGAGACAAGTCCCATGTCCTTGAAGACGAGAATCTGGGAGCCGTTGCTCACTGCGATGCCCGCGGATTCCTGACCGCGGTGCTGCAGGGCATAGAGGCCGAAGTACGTGAGCTTGGCGACCTCCTCGCCGGGAGCCCAGACACCGAAGACGCCGCAAGCGTCCTGGGGGCCTTTCTCGCCGGGAAGAAGATCGTGGTTGAGTCGTCCGTCACCACGTGGCACGTCTTCGAGTCTAGGACAGTTCCGTACGCCTTCCCGAACAGGGGAGCCGGGGATTATTGGCCGAACCGACGGCAACGCGCGTAGACAAAACCCCTTACATCACGGCTCATTTCTCCTGCGCGTTTTCCGGCGACCGGTGCACTCCCTTGTCACGCGCGCTCTTCGGGCCGTGTCGGGGCTGACGGGACGTCGGCGCCGAGGCCCCGGCGTGATCCTGCTCACCCGGCGGGCAGCAGCAGCGCCCAGGCCCCCGGATGCACCGTCCACGTCCGATGCCGGACGGGCCCGACCGGGCAGCCGTCCGCGGTGTATCCGAAGCCCCGGCCGGCCACGCTGAGCGCCGAGGCCCGCAGCCGGCGCTCCGCCGCGCCGGTGCGGATCACCAGCTCCAGCTCGCCGCCGACCGGCCGCACGTGCAGCTGTCGGATCCGCTCGTGGACGTCCACGAGCAGCCGCCCGTCCGCCTCGACCCGCATCGGGGTGGCCTCCGGGTCGGGAACGGTCGCCTGGTCGGGCGCAGCCCGTTTCGCCCATAGCGAACGCAGTGACGGGAGGCCCCTGCGAGGCTCCGCGCCGATCCGCAACTCGGCGAGCACCACCCCGCCGCCGTCGTCCACCACCAGGTCGAGCTTGCGCGGCGCACCGCCGAGCACCGCGCGGGCGGCGGCCACCGGCCGCTCCGGCACCCCGAGCGAGCGGCACGCGAGGACGGACGCGGCCGGACCGACCGGCACCACCCCCACCGGGTCCGTGCCCAGGTGACGCTGCCGGTGCAGGGCCTGCAGCACCTTCTGCACCGCCTGGTCGGAGCCGATCACGACCGGTCGCCGGCGGCCTCGGTGGGACAGCACCCGGTCCAGCTCGGACGGGCTTTCGGGCAGCGCCACCTTGGCGTCCGCGCCCCCGCACAGCACGTCCCGGGCGATCCGGACCGACTCGCCGTCGGCCCGGCCGGCCGCCGGGTCGACCAGCACCAGCAGCGGCTCCGCCGCGCCGCGTCCGTCGGGGCGGGATGCGGGCGTGGACAGGGACGACACGACCGGTCCTTCCTCAGGTAATCTCTCGGTGCAAGAGCCCCTTGCGCTATTGCGCCAGGGGCTTCGTCTATCTCGGGGCAGACTGCGGCCTCCCGCAGGATGCCCCAACCGGAAGGGGTGTACGCCTGTGCCGGCACTCGTGCTCGTTGGCGCCCAGTGGGGAGACGAGGGCAAGGGGAAGGCTACTGACCTCCTCGGTGGCTCCGTCGACTACGTCGTCCGCTACCAGGGCGGCAACAACGCCGGTCACACGGTGGTCATCGGCGACCAGAAGTATGCCCTGCACCTGCTGCCTTCCGGCATCCTCAGCCCGAATGTGACTCCGGTGATCGGCAACGGCGTCGTCATCGACCCGGGTGTGCTGCTCTCCGAGCTGCGCGGGCTGAACGAGCGCGGCATCGACACCTCCAAGCTTCTGATCTCGGGCAACGCCCACCTGATCACGCCGTACCACCGCACCCTGGACAAGGTCACCGAGCGCTTCCTCGGCAAGCGCCGGATCGGCACCACCGGCCGCGGCATCGGCCCGACCTACGCGGACAAGATCAACCGCGTGGGCATCCGGGTCCAGGACCTGTTCGACGAGTCGATCCTCCGCCAGAAGATCGAGGCGGCACTGCACGACAAGAACCAGATCCTGGTCAAGCTGTACAACCGCCGCGCCATCCCGGCCGAGCTGGTGCTGGAGGAGTACCTCGGTTACGCCGAGAAGATCCGCCCGTTCCTGGCCGACACCACGCTCGTCCTGGACGAGGCGCTGAAGGCCGGCAAGGTCGTCCTGCTGGAGGGCGGCCAGGGCACCCTGCTGGACGTCGACCACGGCACGTACCCCTTCGTGACCTCGTCGAACCCGACCTCGGGCGGTGCCTGCACCGGCTCCGGCATCGGCCCCACCAAGATCGACCGGGTCATCGGCATCCTCAAGGCGTACACCACCCGCGTCGGCTCGGGCCCGTTCCCGACCGAGCTGCTGGACGCCGACGGCGAGGCGCTGCGCCGGATCGGCGGCGAGCGCGGTGTCACCACCGGCCGTGACCGCCGCTGCGGCTGGTTCGACGCGGTGATCGCCCGCTACGCCACCCGCGTCAACGGCCTCACGGACTTCTTCCTGACCAAGCTGGACGTGCTCACCGGCTGGGAGCAGATCCCCGTCTGCGTCGCGTACGAGATCGACGGCAAGCGCGTCGAGGAGCTCCCCTACAACCAGTCGGACTTCCACCACGCCAAGCCGATCTACGAGACGCTGCCGGGCTGGAGCGAGGACATCTCGAAGGCGCAGACCTTCGCGGACCTGCCCAAGAACGCCCAGGCCTACGTGAAGGCCCTGGAGGAGATGTCCGGCGCCCCGATCTCCGCGATCGGCGTCGGCCCCGGCCGCACCGAGACCATCCAGGTCAACTCCTTCCTGTAGGGACGCCCGCCGAAGGGCCCCGCACCGTCCGCGGCGCGGGGCCCTTCGCATGCCGGGAGATATTTGAACTAGTGCAGAAATGGATTGCACCTAGTGCGTATCGGGGTCTAGGGTCGGCGGCATGACCGCCAAGCTGCCCGCGCCCACCGTTCTGACCGGCCGCCACGTCCGGTTGGAGCCGCTGACCCCCGCCCACGTGCCGGACCTGTTCGCCGCGAGCGGCGGCGACGAGGAGGTGTGGCGCTGGCTGCCCTACGAGGTGCCGGGCACCGAGGAGGAGATGGCCGCGCACATCGCGGGCCGGCTCGCCGAGGCGGCCTCGGGCGGGTGCGTCCCGTTCGCCGCGGTGTCCCTGGCCGACGGCCGGGCGATCGGCGTCACCTGCTACTTCGACTTCAGCGCGCGCGACGAGCTCGTGGAGATCGGCGGCACCTGGTACGCCCGGCGGGCCTGGCGCACCGCCGTGAACACCGAGGCCAAGCTGCTGCTGCTGACGCACGCCTTCGAGGAGCTCGGCATGGGCCGCGTCACCTGGAAGACCGACCACCTCAACGAGCGCTCGCAGAACGCGATCCGACGGCTCGGCGCCCAGTACGAGGGCACCCTGCGGCGCCACCGCCGCAGGCCCGACGGCAGCTGGCGGGACAGCGTCTACTTCTCCATGCTCCGGGACGAGTGGCCCGCGGCCAGGGCCCGGCTGACGGAGCGGCTGGCCGCCGGCTGAGGCCGCACGGCGCACAGCGGCCCGCGGCCGACACCCTCGTCAACGGGGTGTCGGCCGCGGGCCGTTCGGGCGGTCGGCCCGTACGCTCAGGCGATCGAGGCCGCCACGATGGCGGCGACGGAGAGGTTGCAGGCGGCCGTCACCCAGACCGCCGGGTGCGGCTCTGGGTCGACGAGGACGGCACCGAGCTTGCCCGGGGTCAGCAGGTCGACCAGCCAGAACGCGGCCGCCATCAGCACCAGGCCGAGCAGGCCGAAGAGCGCGGTCGCGGCCAGGCCCTTCCCGAACTCGTCGTAGGTGTACATGATCGCCGTGAAGACGATGCCGCCGATGCCGAGCAGCGCGGAGCTGAGCACCACGGCGGCGTTGCGGTTGCGCTCCAGCCAGATCTGCCGGCCGAGCTTGCCGGGCGTCAGGACGTCGACGAGGCCGACACCGAGCAGCAGCAGCACCAGGCCGACCGCACCGTAGGCGGCGGCCACGCCCAGGCCGTGGACGATGTCGTTCATGCTGCTCCCCCGTGGCGAAGTGTCAAGGACCGGCAAAAGATATCCCATGGTTACGGCGTCGTGGAGCCTTAAGTACCATCACCCGTCATGACGCAGACCGACCCGTCCTCCGCCCGCCGCCGCTCGGGCGTCGTCGCCCTCGGCATGGTGGGGACGCTGGCGCTGGCCCTCACCGGCTGCTCCTCGTCCGGCGGCAGCGCACCGCGGCGCTGCGTCGACCCGGGCACCCTCAAGGTGCTCGACGACCACTCCTGCTCCGGCGGCACCGCCGCGGCCGCCGGCCGCTGGTACTACTGCGGCTCCGGCTCGCTGACCGCCGCCGGCGGCACCTTCGACAAGGCCGCGACCAAGCGCGGCGGCTTCGGCTGCCCCAGCGGCAGCTCCGGCTCGGGCGGGGGCTGACCGCGATGCGCCGCCGATCCGTCGAACCGCGGCCGGGCTGGCAGGCCGCGGTCGAGGCCCAGGGCCTGATCTACGCCGTCTGCGAGGACCCCCGCGACCCCGGCTCCGAGTACGCCTACTGGGACGAGAGCGCCTACTACGAGTTCTCGCTGCCGGAGGTCGAGGCGCTGGAGGAGGTCGTCGAGGAACTGCACGAGATGTGCCTGGAGGCGGCCGACCACGTCGTACGGACCGGCAGGTTCGCCGACTACGGCATCACCGACCCGCGGCTCGCCGAGGTGGTCGCCACCTCCTGGCGGCGGCGCGAGGAGCAGCCGTCCCTGTACGGGCGGTTCGACCTGGCGTACGACGGCTCCGGCCCGGCCAAGCTGTTCGAGTACAACGCGGACACCCCGACCTCGCTGATCGAGGCGGCCAGCCCGCAGTGGTTCTGGATGGAGGAGCGCTTCCCCGAGGCTGACCAGTGGAACTCGCTGCACGAGCGGCTGGTCGCGGCCTGGGCCCGGCAGAAGGAACTGCTGCCGCCCGGCCCGGTGCACTTCGCGCACTCGCGCGGCGACACCGAGGGCGAGGACTGGATGACCACCCTCTACCTCCAGGAGACGGCCCAGCAGGCCGGCCTGGAGACGGTGTCGATCGCCATGGAGGACATCGGCCTGGACGGGCTGACCGGGCGGTTCGTCGACCTGCAGCACCGGTACATCCGCTCCGCGTTCAAGCTGTACCCGTGGGAGTGGCTGGCCGAGGACGAGTTCGGCACGCAGCTGCTGGCCACCGTGGACCTGGGCGGCTCCACCGGCTCCACGCTCTGGATCGAACCGCCGTGGAAGATGCTGCTCTCCAACAAGGCGCTGCTGGCGGTGCTGTGGGAGCTCTTCCCCGGCCACCCCAACCTGCTGCCGGCCTACCTGGACGGCCCGCGCGAGCTCGCCGCCACCGGCTGGGCGGCGAAGCCGCTGCTCGGCCGGGAGGGCGCGGGCGTGCGGATCGTCGAGCCGGGCGGCGACGAGACGCTGCTGCCCGCGTGGGCCGGCGACCCGGACCGGTACGGCGCCGAGGGCTTCTGCTACCAGCAGCTGTGCCCGCCGCCGGTGTTCGACGGCAACCACCCGGTGCTCGGCGCCTGGGTGGTGGACGGCGAGGCCGCGGGCCTGGGCATCCGGGAGACGCACGACTCGCCGATCACGCACGTCGGCGCGCGCTTCCTGCCGCACGTCATCGTCTGACCACCGCCCGGCCCACGGCCCGTGGCCGTGGGCCGGCGGGGCGTCAGGCGTTGTGCTCGACCATGCGGTCCAGGCAGACGGCGACGGCGAGCAGCAGCGGCACGTCCGCGCCGTCCGCGATCTCCACGCCGTAGGTGTCGCGGATCCGGAACCACTTGCGGGAGATCTCGGCGACGGTCTCGCCGTCCGACTCGACGGTGTACTCCTTGTCGATCAGGTCGCCGTGCACCTCCAGCTCGCCGCCGGCCTCCAGCTCGACCAGGTACTTGTCACGGAACGGCGTGAAGAGCTTCTTGCGGACGGTCGCGACCGTGTCGCCCTCGGCGTTCTCGATCCGCATCGCGTCGCGGACGGTGAGCACCTTCTCCTTGATGACCGCGACGACCGCACCGGACGGGTCCTGCAGCTCGAAGGTGTCGCGCAGCCGCAGCACCTTGCCGTCCACCAGGAAGGCCTTCTCGCCGTCGCCGTCCTCGATCCAGTAGTCGTCGCCGACCGCGAACAGCCGCTCCTTGACCACGTACTTCATGCCTGCCTGCTTCCCTCGACGGACACTGCCGAGCACATCGTGCCGGACACCGGGCCCGGGGTCAGCCCTCGGCGGGCCGCCGGAGTGTCCGGCGGCCGCCCGGAGCGGCCGTCGGCCGGGGGGGGGGGGCAGGGGCCTCAGCCCTCGGCGGGACGAGCCCGGAGCCGGCGCAGCATCCGGGCGTCCTGGAAGCCGACCCTGCGGGCGGCGGACTCGACGGTGGTGCCCTGGGCGATCAGGTGCTGCGCGTGCTCCAGCCGCAGCTGCTGCTGGTAGCGGAGCGGGGTGAGGCCGGTCGCCTCGGCGAAACGCCGGGTGAGGGTCCGTTCGCTGACCCCGGCGCCGGCGGCCAGGCCCGCGAGCAGCAGCGGGTCGGCGAACCGGGCGTCGATGACGTCCTGCACCCGGTGCACGGCGTCGCTGAGGTGGGCGCGGTGCCGCAGCATGGCGCTGGTCTGCTGCTCGTCCCCGTTGCGGCGGGTGTGGACGACCATCGTGCGGGCCACCTGGGCGGCGACGTACGGGCCGTGGCGGACCGCCAGCAGATGCAGCGCGAGGTCGATCCCGCTGGCGATCCCGGCGGAGGTGAGGACCCGGCCGTCCTCCACGTACAGCACGTCGGGGACGACGGCGGCCCGCGGGTAGCGGCGGGCGAGCTCGTCCTGCAGGTCGTGGTGGGTGGTGCAGCGCCGGCCGTCGAGCAGCCCGGCCCGGCCGAGTGCGTCGGCGCCGGAGCAGACGCTGGTCACCGTGCCGCCGGCGGCGTGGTGGGCGACCAGCCGGTCCAGGGTCTCGCGGGTGAACACCGGGTGGTGCGGCAGGCTCGGCGAGCGCCAGCCCGGGACGACCACCAGGTCGCCGGGGGCCAGCGCGGGCCAGGTGGTGGTGGCCCGGATGTCGAGTCCCTGGGCGGTGGGCACGTCCTCCTGCTCGGCCACGTACCGGATCCGGTAGCCGTGGCCGAAGTCGGCCGCCGAGGAGAACACCTGGGCCGGGCCGGCGAGGTCCAGCAGGTGCAGCCGCGGAGCCAGCAGGAAGACCACGCCGGTCACGATCCGGTCAGCTCCTCCACGGTGGCGATCCGGGCGAAGCGGCCTGCGAGGGCGTACTCGGTCCGGGCGACGATCTCGTCGGTGCCCAGGGTACGCGGGTCGGCCAGGACCTCCTCCAGGCTGCGCCCGGCGGGGGCGTCCCGGTGCTCGATGGGGTGGGTGGCGGTGGCGTCGGTGACGAACACGACCTGGTAGCCGAGGTCGGAGGCGACCCGGGCGGTGGTCTCGCAGCACTGCTCGGTGCGGATCCCGCTGACGACCAGTTCGCCGACGCCCTGCCGGGTGAGCAGCTGCTGCAGGTTGGTGGTGGTGAAGGCGTTGTGGGAGGTCTTGGTCAGGACGGGCTCGCCGTCGGCGGGCTCGAGCCCGTCCATCAGCCGGACGAAGCCGGACTCCGGGTCGAAGACGGTGCCGCTGCCGGGCTCGGTGTGCAGCACCCACACCACGAGGTCGCCCCTGCTGCGGGCGGCGGTCACCAGTCGGCCGACCTTGTCGACGATCTCCGGGTTGGAGACGGCGGCCCAGTTGGGCCGGCGGCGGAAGGATTCCTGGACGTCGATCACGACGAGTGCGCTCTTCATGGCTCCATCCTGGCCCGCCGGCAGGCCCCCGCCCCAGACATGATCACGTCCCGACCCGGACCGATCCGGTCACGGGGCGAAGATCTTCCGGCTCAGTCGGCGAGGTGCCAGAGCAGCCGGTAGTAGGCCGTCCGCTCCCGGTCCGGTGCGATGCCGTACGCCGCGAGCAGCGGCTCCTCCCAACCGGGGCCGTAGTTCCATCGGGTGCTCCAGGTGGCGACGGCGAGGTCGGCCCAGCGGTCGGCGGTGCCGAGGGCGCCGAGGTCGACGTGGCCGCTGTACCGGCCGTCCGCGCCGAGCAACGTGTTGGGCGCGCAGGCGTCGCCGTGGCAGGACCACCGGCCCGTCGACCGGCAGGACGTCGGCGAGCGCGGCGAGCGCCTCCTCGACGGTTCGGAACGGCGGCAGCCCGGCGGGCCGGTCCGCCGGGTCGATCCGGCCCGCGGCCGCCCGGGCGCGGACGGCCGCCAGCCGCCCTCGTCCGCGCCCTCCTCGAGCACCCGCGGCACCGGGGTATATCGCGCCGCCCAGCGCAGCCGCACCACTTCGGCGGTGAGTCCGCCGTCGTTGCCTGCGGGAAGCCACTTCACGAACTGCCGCTCCCCGTCCACCCCGACCTGGAAGGTCAGCCCGCCGAGCCCGTTCCGCCACACCGCCCGCACCGGCCGCCCCCGCGCGAACTCCACGACGAACGGCGGAACATCGACCGGCTCTCGGGGAGCACTCGCTGGGATCACCGCCCCATTCTCACCGGCCCGGGCCCGCAGCCGGAATGCGTCCGCAGGTCGATGGGGTTGGATGAGGACATGGCTTCTCGTGCACGCGTACGCGCCCCCGAACTGGTGGGCAAGGGCGGATGGCTCAACACCGGCGGCAAGGACCTGACGCTGGCCGACCTCCGCGGCAAGATCGTCATTGCCGACTTCTGGACCTTCTGCTGCATCAACTGCCTCCACGTCCTGGACGAACTCCGGGAGCTGGAGGAGAAGCACCGCGACACCGTGGTGATCGTCGGTGTCCACTCGCCCAAGTTCGTCCACGAGGCCGACCACCAGGCCGTGGTGGACGCGGTGGCCCGGTACGAGGTGCACCACCCGGTGCTGGACGACCCGGAGCTCGCCACCTGGAAGCAGTACGCGGTGCGGGCCTGGCCGACGCTGGTGGTGATCGACCCGGAGGGGTACGTCGTCGCGCAGCACGCCGGCGAGGGCCACGCGCACGCGATCGCCGCGCTGGTCGAGGAGCTGGAGGCGGAGCACGGGGCCAAGGGCACGCTGCGCCGCGGGGACGGCCCGTACGTGGCGCCGGAGCCACGGGCGGGCGACCTGAAGTTCCCCGGCAAGGCGGTGCGGCTGCCGGACGGCCACTTCCTGGTGGCCGACTCCGGCCACCACTCGCTGGTGGAGCTCGCCGAGGACGGCGAGACGGTGCTGCGCCGGATCGGCGACGGCGAGCGCGGACTGGTGGACGGCACGGCGCCGCGGTTCAGCGAGCCGCAGGGCCTCGCCCTGGTGCCGGCCGGCCTCGACCTCGGCTACGACGTCGTGGTGGCGGACACCGTGAACCACGCGCTGCGCGGTGTCCGGCTCGCCGACGGCAGCGTCACCACGCTGGCCGGCACCGGCCGGCAGTGGTGGCAGGGCTCGGCGACCGAGGGCCCGGCCCGCGAGGTGGACCTCTCCTCGCCGTGGGACGTCGCCTGGTTCGACGGCCGGGTGTGGATCGCCATGGCCGGCGTCCACCAGCTGTGGGCCTTCGACCCGGCGGACGGCACGGTCGCCGTCGCGGCCGGCACCACCAACGAGGGCCTGGTCGACGGCCC
Organism: Kitasatospora sp. NPDC085879; assembly: GCF_040686255.1. Lineage (NCBI taxonomy): Bacteria > Bacillati > Actinomycetota > Actinomycetes > Kitasatosporales > Streptomycetaceae > Kitasatospora > Kitasatospora sp. NPDC085879. The sequence continues at coordinate 12,196 of NZ_JBFBJZ010000096.1, forward strand.
GGTGGCGGAGGCCTGGTTCGCCCAGCCGTCCGGCCTCGCGGTCTCCGCGGACGGCGAGCGGCTCTGGGTCGCGGACTCGGAGACCTCGGCGGTGCGCTGGGTTTCACGTGAAACCCGTTCGGTGCACACCGCGGTCGGCACCGGCCTGTTCGACTTCGGGCACCGGGACGGCGCGGCCGACCAGGCCCTGCTCCAGCACCCGCTGGGCGTCACCGTGCTGCCGGACGGCTCGGTGGCGATCGCCGACACCTACAACCACGCGCTGCGCCGCTTCGACCCGGCCAGCGGCGAGGTGACCACGCTCGCCACCGATCTGCGCGAGCCCTCCGGCTCGGTGCTGGTGGACGGCGACATCGTGGTGGTGGAGTCGGCCCGGCACCGGCTGACCCGGCTGCGGCTGCCCGAGGAGGCCGTCCGGGTGGAGGCGGTGGCGCACCGGACGCAGCGCGCCGCGACCGAGGTCGCCCCGGGCGCGCTCCGGCTGGACGTGGTGTTCCGGGCGCCGTCGGGCCAGAAGCTGGACGAGCGCTACGGCCCGTCCACCCGGCTGCTGGTCAGCTCCACCCCGCCGGAGCTGCTGCTGTCGGGCGCCGGGGCGGACACCGACCTGTCCCGTGAGCTGGTGCTCGACGGGTCGGTCGCCGAGGGCGTGCTGCACGTGTCGGCGATGGCGGCGTCCTGCGACGACGACCCGGAGATCGAGTACCCGGCCTGCCACGTCCACCAGCAGGACTGGGGCGTGCCGGTGAAGCTGGTGGCCGGCGCCGCGAGCCGGCTGCCGCTGGTGCTCGCCGGCATGGAGTGACGGCCCGAACGGTCACCGCCGGGTGACCGGACGGCACGGGCGCCCGTGGGGCCGCCCGCACGGCGGCCCCCACCGCCTGCGGCCCCACGGGCGCCCTGCCCGGCTCCGACCCCCTCCGGGGAGGCCGGGTCAGCCCTCCAGGAAGGCCTTGAGGGCGCTCGCCAGCAGGTACGGGTCGTCCGCGCCGCACAGCTCGCGGGCGGAGTGCATGGAGAGTGCGGCGATGCCGCAGTCCACCGTGGTGATGCCGAGCCGCGCCGCGGTGATCGGGCCGATGGTGGTGCCGCAGGGCATCGCGTTGTTGGAGACGAAGTTCTGCCACGGCACGCCGGCCTTCTCGCACGCGGCGGCGAACACCGCGCGGCCGACACCGTCGGTGGCGTAGCGGTTGTTGACGTTGACCTTGAGGATCGGGCCGCCGTTGGGCATCGGGTGGTGGCCCGGCTCGTGCCGCTCGCTGTAGTTGGGGTGCACGGCGTGCCCCATGTCGGAGGAGAGGCAGACGGTGCCGGCCAGCGCCCGGGCGCGGTCCTCGGCGGTGCCGCCGCGGGCGAGGACGCTGCGCTCCAGCACATTGCCGAGCAGCGGGCTCTGCGCGCCGGTGTCGGACTCGCTGCCGGTCTCCTCGTGGTCGAAGGCGGCGAGCACCGGGATGTACGGCAGCGGGGTGTCGCCGGTGGCCGCGGCGGCCAGGGCGGCGGTGCCGGCGTGCACCGAGAGCAGGTTGTCCAGCCGGGGGCCGGCCAGCAGCTCGCGGTCGCGGCCCAGGTAGGAGGCGGGCTGCACGTCGTGCGTCATGAGGTCCCAGCCGACGACGTCGGAGGCGGCCACGCCGGCCCGGCCGGCGACGTACTCGACGAGGGCGCCCTCGGTCACCTCGCCGATCCCCCAGATCGGGGTGAGGTGCCGCTGCTTGTCGAGCTTCAGGCCGTCGTTGACGGAGCGGTCCAGGTGGATGGCGAGCTGCGGGACGCGCAGCAGCGGCTCGTCGAGCTGGACCAGGCGGGTGGTGCCGTCGCGCAGGGCGAGCCGGCCGGAGAGGCCGAGGTCGCGGTCGAGCCAGGTGTTCAGCGGGACGCCGCCGTAGATCTCGACGGCGACCTGGCGCCAGCCCTGGGACCCGGTGTCCGGGATCGGCTTGACCCGGAGGTTGGGCGAGTCGGTGTGGGTGCCGACCACCCGGAACGGCGTCTCGGGCCCGGCCCCCGCGGGCACGTACCAGGCGATCAGTGCGCCCCCGCGGACGATGTACTTGCCGCCGGCCTCGGCCCCCCAGGCGTCGGTCTCCAGGACCCTGCGGAAGCCCGCCTTCTCCAGCCGCTCGGCCGAGGCGGCGACGGCGTGGTAGGGCGAGGGCGCGGCGCCGAGGTAGGCGATCAGATCGTCGGTGTGCGTCCGGTCGAAGTGGGCCGGGCGGTCGGCGGTCGACATGCTGCTCCTGGGTTGAGGGAGGTCGGACGCCGGATGGGGGTACCGGGTCCGCATCTGAGCATATGCCCGTACACGGACATGACGCGGCGAACTCAAAAACGGTGACACAACGGTGAGGACACCGGGACACAGCGCATTTTCCCGACGCTTCGTCACACCGTCCGCGACGCCTGGTTTGCCCGGATCCGTCCGGCACCAAAACACCGTGGGGCCCGGTCGGCAGACCGGGCCCCACGGCGTGAGGGTGTGTCAGGCAGACTTCAGGGGCCTCAGAAGGCCTCCTCCGCGAGCTCCATGATCTCGTTGTCCACGGCCTCCGCGATCAGGCGCTGCGGGGCGGTGGTGGGCAGGATGTTGCGGGCGAAGAAGCGGGCCGCGGCAACCTTGCCCTGGTAGAAGGGGACGTCCTTCTCGGAGGCGCCGGCCTCCAGCTTGGCGAGCGCCACGGCGGCCTGGCGGAGCAGCAGCCAGCCGATGACGACGTCGCCGGAGACCAGCAGCAGGCGGGTGGCGTTGAGGCCGACCTTGTACATGTTCTTGACGTCCTGCTGGACGGAGGTCAGGTCGGCGAGCATCTTGCCGACGATCGCCTCCAGGTCGCCCGCCGCCTTGCCGAGCGCCTCGCGCTCGGCGGCCAGGGCGTCGCCGCCCTCGCCGGTGGCGATGAACTTCTGGATCTGCTCGGAGACGGCGGTGAGCGCCTGGCCGCCGTCCTTGACGATCTTGCGGAAGAAGAAGTCCTGGCCCTGGATCGCGGTGGTGCCCTCGTAGAGGGTGTCGATCTTGGCGTCCCGGATGTACTGCTCGATCGGGTACTCCTGCAGGTAGCCGGAGCCACCGAAGGTCTGCAGGGACTGGGCGAGCTGCTCGTAGGACTTCTCCGAGCCGTAGCCCTTGACGATCGGCAGGAGCAGGTCGTTCAGGCGCTCGGCGGCCTCGTCGGTCTCGCCGCGCAGGCGGGCGGCCAGCACGTCGTCCTGGACGGAGGCGGTGTAGAGCACCAGGGCGCGCATGCCCTCGGCGTACGCCTTCTGCGTCATCAGCGAGCGGCGGACGTCGGGGTGGTGGGTGATGGTGACGCGCGGGGCGGTCTTGTCCAGGAAGTTGGCGATGTCCGCGCCCTGCACGCGCTCCTTGGCGTACTCGAGGGCGTTGAGGTAGCCGGTGGACAGGGTGGCGATCGCCTTCGTGCCGACCATCATGCGGGCGAACTCGATGATCTTGAACATCTGGCGGATGCCGTCGATCTTCTCGCCGAGCAGCCAGCCCTTGGCGGGGTGCTTGGCGCCGAAGGTCATCTCGCAGGTGTTCGAGGCCTTGAGGCCCATCTTGTGCTCGACGTTGGTGGCGTAGGCGCCGTTGCGCTCGCCGAGCTCGCCGGTCTCCCAGTCGAAGTCGTACTTCGGCACGATGTAGAGGCCGAGGCCCTTGGTGCCGGGCTTGCCACCCTCGGGGCGGGCCAGCACCAGGTGGATGATGTTGTCGGACATGTCGTGCTCACCGGAGGTGATGAAGCGCTTCACACCCTCGATGTGCCAGGAGCCGTCCTCCTGCTTGATCGCCTTGGTGCGGCCGGCGCCGACGTCCGAGCCGGCGTCCGGCTCGGTCAGCACCATGGTGGCGCCCCAGAGGCCGTCGACCATGCGCTGGGCGACCTTGTGCTGCTCCTCGGTGCCCTCCTCGAAGACGACGCCGGCGAAGGCCGGGCCGGAGGAGTACATCCAGATGGCGGGGTTGGAGCCGAGCACCTGCTCCGCGTAGGCCCAGACCAGGGAGGACGGGGTGACCTGGCCGCCGATGCCCTCCGGGATGCCCAGGCGCCACCACTCGGCATCCATGAAGGTCTGGTAGCTCTTCTTGAACGTGGCCGGGACCGGCGCGGTGTTGGTCTCCGGGTCGAAGACCGGCGGGGTGCGGTCGGTGTCGGTGAAGGACGCGGCGAGGTCGTTCTCGGCGAGGCGGGAGATCTCGCTGAGGATGTTCTTCGCGGTGTCGACGTCCATGTCGGCGAACGGACCGGTGCCGTACACCTGCTCGCGGCCGAACACCTCGAACAGGTTGAACTCCACGTCCCGCAGGTTGGACTTGTAGTGACCCATGACCGTTTCTCCGGTTCGTCTGCTTGCCGTGGGCCCGCCGATCGAGCGCCACTTACCCACCAGTACGCACCATGATGCTACCCGGCAGTAACTTGGGCAAGCCCTCTCACGGCAAAGCCTTATGAACGTGGTCACGTCCCACAACCGCAGCCGCCCGCACCTTGTGCGGTCCGTCCGCCCTGCAAGGGCGCCCGGCCCGCTAGCCTTGTCCCGTGTACGGCTACGAGCAGACCGCATACCAGGACCCCTACCAGCAGCAGGCGGGGATGAACGGCATGCCCGGTCCCGGCCCGTACGGCGACCCCCAGCAGGGCGCCGCCCAGCAGTCCCTCTACCCGGAGCCCTCGCCGCCCTCGCTGGCCGACGCGATCCGGGCCTTCACCACCGGCTCGATGCCGGTCGAGGACTTCCAGGCGATCTTCATCACCTCCAAGGTGCACTGCCCGCGCGGCGACCGCCCCGGATTCCTCGCCCTGCACAACACCCCGACGCCGGTGATCCCCATGTTCAGCTCGCTCAAGGAGCTGCGGCGCTACGCCGGCAAGGAGTCCAAGCACTTCAGCGTCACCGGCGCGGAGGTGCTCGACCTGCTGCCGACCGGCTACGGCTTCGCGCTCGACATGGAGGGCGAACACCGGATGGTCTTCGACGCCAAGGCGGTCGAGCAGATGGTGGACTTCACCATGCGCCGGATGTACGGCTGACCCGAATCCCCGCGGGAGGTCTGTGGCCTCCCGCACGCCCACACCCATTTAGTTCAATCTTCAACTTGCTATTGGTTGAGGATTGAACTAATCTGTTGGACGTAGGCCACAGACCCCTCCGAAGGAGGCCGACATGCCCGCCGTGACCGTCGAGAACCCGTTGACCCTGCCGCGCGTCGCCACCCCCGACGCCACCGCCACCACCGCCCGCCCGGTGCTGGCCGTCGCCACCGCACCGGAGGGCTTCGAGGGCGAGGGCTTCCCCGTCCGCCGCGCCTTCGCCAAGATCAACACCAAGTTCCTCGACCCGTTCATCATGATGGACCAGATGGGCGAGGTGGAGTACGCGGCCGGGGAGCCCAAGGGCACCCCCTGGCACCCGCACCGCGGCTTCGAGACCGTCACCTATCTGATCGACGGCGAGTTCATCCACAAGGACTCGCACGGCGGCGGCGGCCACCTCGGCGGCGGCGACACCCAGTGGATGACGGCCGGCTCGGGCATCCTGCACATCGAGACCCCGCCCGAGTCGCTGGTGCTCAGCGGCGGCCTGTTCCACGGCATCCAGCTCTGGGTGAACCTGCCCGCGAGCGACAAGATGACCCAGCCCCGCTACCAGGACATCCACGGCGGCCACGTGAAGCTGCTGACCAGCCCGGACGGCGGCGCCGTGCTGCGGCTGATCGCCGGTGAGCTCGACGGCCACCAGGGCCCCGGGGCCACCCACACCCCGATCACCCTGCTGCACGCCACGATCACCCCGGGCGCCTCGGTCACACTGCCCTGGCGGCCCGACTTCAACGCCCTCGCCTACGTGCTCAACGGCGACGGCACGGTCGGCGCCGAGCAGCGCCCGGTGCACACCGGCCAGGCCGTGGTCTTCGGTGAGGGCGACACCATCACCGTCTCCGCCGACGCCAGGCAGGAGTCCCGGCACCCCAACCTGGACGTGATCATCCTGGGCGGGCAGCCGATCCGTGAGCCCGTCGCCTGGTACGGCCCGTTCGTGATGAACAGCCACCGCGAGCTGGAGCAGGCGATGAAGGACTTCCAGTCCGGGTCCTTCGGGCACCCGATCGACTGACCGGTCACCCGGCCCCGACGGGCCCGGATACGGCTGAGCGCCGGATCCGGGCCCGGGTCAGATCCGGGCGTAGAGGGCGGAGGCGTCGTCCGACTTCTTGCCGCGCGGCCACCGCGCGCAGTCGGCGTCGGCCTCCTCGACCGCCCGCACCTGGGCGATCAGTTCGGCCGGCCCGCACTCCGCGAGCAGCCGCAGCGCGTCCGACCAGCTGCCGAGCCGGAACCGCTCGGTGAAGCGGGCCGCGCCGTCGGTCAGCGCCGCCACCCCGCGCAACTCGGCCAGCGGGACGAACCCGGTCTCCGCGTGCTCGGCCGCCCGGGGGATCGCCGCGGCGATCCACGGCCCGCGCCCGGAGTTGCGGGCCGCGCGGACGGCCTGCGCGTACTCCAGGTAGAGCTCGGCCCGCTCGGAGCTGCCCGGCACCGTCGTCCAGACCTGGCGGCGCAGCAGCTCGCCGCCGGGGAAGCGCTGGTTGTCGCCGATCACCCGGGGCGCCCCGTCCCGGGGCTGCAGCACCAGCAGCGAGTCCCCGAGCACCAGGTACTCCAGCGCTCCGCCGACCGTCCGGGCCGCGACCACCATGGCCGCCGGGGTGTTCGGGTTCGCCAGGTCGCAGCGGCCGCCGTGCAGGGCGGCCGTCTCGACGATCGCGTCGGCCAGGCACTCGGCGATCGAGCGGTCGGCCCGGTCGGTGAGCCGGGCGAGGAGGTGGACCCCGAGCCGTCTCGTGTACCAGGCGGTGCCGTGGCGGCACCCGGACTCCAGGTCCTCCGGCATGCTGGAGCCGTCCAGCAGCACCAGCGCTTCGGCGGAGGCGGCGGCGAAGTCCTCGCTCTCGCGGCCCGGCCCGTACGGTTCTCCGGCGAGCTGTACCTGCATCCGACCAGTCTGCGGGCGAGCGGCCGTGCGGTACAGGGGTCGGACGGTCTTCGGCGGGGCGGCCGGCGTGCGCCGGGGCGCGCGGTGGCGACCGGTCGGAGCGCGGCATACGGTCGGAAGATCAACCGCTCTCGCCCCAGGAGTGTGCGATGGTCTGGCAGTTCTTCGTCCTCGTGATCGCGTCCATCGGGTTCCCGATCCTGGCGCTCTTCTACCTGATCGGCGGCCCGCGGTTCCCCGACGAGGGGAAATGAACCCGCCGGGCGGTCTCCGCCATGGCAGGGTGTGCACTGCATGCGGCCCCTGTCCCGGGGCCCCGTACCGGAGGTCGCACCATGAGCAAGGAAGCAGCCCCACCCGCTGAGCAGCCGGAGACCGGGGAGGCCCCGGTCGACGCGCCCGCCGCGGAACCCGCCCAGGACGACGTCAAGGCGAAGTTCCTCGCCGCGCTGGAGCGCAAGCACGGCGGCCGCGGGGCCGGTGCCGCGGGCCAGGGCGAGGGTTCGAAGATCCACGGCACCCACGCGGCGGCGGGCGGCAAGCGCACCTTCCGCCGCAAGAGCGGCGGCTGACCGAGCGCCTGACGGCGGGGGGGGCCCCCGCCGGGGCCCCCCCCCCGGGTTTTGGGGACGGGGGGGGAAAGCCCGGGGCCCCCCGGCCGGGGGAGACGGGGCGGAACGGCCACCGGCGGGGGGGGGGGGGGAGCCGGGGGGGTTTG
>NZ_JBFBJZ010000097.1:0-18097 GCF_040686255.1 Kitasatospora sp. NPDC085879
CTGTCTCTGCCGTCGTCCCCGCCGTGGGCTCGGCCGTCGAGGTCGGCGAGCAGCACCGGTTCGTGCGTCGCGGCCGCGCGGATGTCGGCGACGAACCCGGCGGTGTGGTCGGCGGGCCGCCAGCAGCGCGTACAGCCCTGCTTCTTCGGGAATCTGGAGCGGCACGCAGCCGCCAGGGCCTCGTGCGGGGTGTCGAACCCGAACGGCGCTGGTCCGGTCCGGCCGCGGTCGGACCGGACCAGCGCAAGGGGTGGTGTATGCCCAGCAGGACGCCACACCGTGGCCGCCGGTCGGCCGCTGTCCTGGGCATCAGGCGCGCTGTTGTCACAATGCGCCGGAATCCCCTTGACGTAGCGTCACCATCACGCTCGTAGCGTTCATCGACGAGCACCTGGACCGCTTCGGCGAAGTCGAGCCGATCTGTCGTGTCCTCACCGAGCACGACCGCAAGATCGCCCGTCCACCTACTACGCCCACCACAAGCGCCGGCAGGCACCCTCGGCCCGCACCGTTCGCGACACCGAGCTGAAGACCCTGATCCAGGAGGCATACGACGCCAACTACCGCGTCTACGGCGCGAGGAAGATCTGGCGGCACCTGAACCGCAGGGCCATGTCGTGGCCCGCTGCACCGTCGAACGGCTGATGCGCGAGCTCGGCATCACGGCGCCGTCCGAGGAAAGAACCGATTCGCATCACGGTGGGTAAACCCGAGGATGGCGGCGATGGTGCAGCGGTGCGGGCCAGTGCGGGGGTCAGGTTTCGGGCGGCATTCGGGTGGTTGCGAGGAGTCCCGTCCTGTGGGCGAGGACTGCGGCCTGGACGCGGTTGTCGAGGCCGAGGCGGGTGAGGATGCGGTTGACGCGGCTTTTGACGTTCGCCTCGGTCAGGTCGAGGGCTGAGGCGATCCGGGCGTTGGACAGGCCCCGGGCGACCAGCACCAGTACCTGGAGTTCACGCTCGGTGAGCAGGTCGGTTGGCGAGCGTTCGTCCGGTGAGGGGGTGGGAGGGCTGGGGAGGAGCGCCGGCGGTAGGGCGGTGATGGTGCTGATGAGCCGGCGCGTGACGCTCGGGGCGAGTACGGGTTCGCCGTCGGCGGCGGCGCGGATGGCGTGGGCCAGTTGGTCGGGGGTGCTGTTCTTCAGCAGGAAGCCGCTGGCGCCGGCGTGCAGGGCCGCGTGTACGTACTCGTCGAGGTCGAAGGTGGTGAGGACGACGATGCGCGGGGCCGGTCCGGGGCCGGGCCAGGTGGTGGTGATGCGCCGGGTGGCCTCGACTCCGGTCTTGCCGGGCATGCGGACGTCCATGAGCACGACGTCGGGCTGGAGCTCGGTCGCCAGGGCCGTGGCCTGTTCCCCGTCGGATGCCTCACCGATGACGGAGAGGCCCTCACGGCGGTCGATGACCAGGCGGAGTGCGGTCCGGACGATCTCCTGGTCGTCGGCGAGGAGCACTCGTACGGTCATGAGGTCGTCTCCGCCGGCTGAGGTGTTCTCGCGGACAGGACGGCGTGCAGCCGCCAGCCGCCCTCGGTACGCGGTCCGGCCTCCAGCACGCCGCCGAAGGTCGTGACGCGTTCGCGTACGCCGATGAGCCCGCGGCCGGATCCGGGGACGGGCCGGTGGCCCGGTGGGGCAGGGTCGTTCTCGATCTCGATCGTGAGGGACGAGTCGTCGCCGCGCACGGCGATCCGTACGTCGACCGGTCCTGCGTGCTTGAGCACGTTCGTCAGTGCTTCCTGGATGATCCGGTAGGCCGTCACCTGCATTCCTGCGGCAAGGGTGGAGAGTGCCCGGATCTCCACTTCGGAGGCCACCCGGCAGCCCGCCGCGTGGGCGGCGCCGATGAGGTGGTCGAGATGGGTGAGGGACGGCTCGGGCGTGAGCTCCTGCTCCCGGGGCGACAGCAGCCCGAGGATGCGCCGCATCTCGATGAGCGCGGTGTCCGCGGTCTGCGCGATGTGGCCGATGCTCTTCCCCGCGAGGAGCGGATCGTCCTGCATGACGTCCTCGGCGGCGCGTGCCTGTAGGGCGATGGCGCTCACGTGGTGGGCGACCACGTCGTGCAGGTCGCGGGCGATGCGGGCCCGCTCGGTGATCACCGCCTGTCGGGCGTTGAACTCCTGCTCGGCTTTGAGACGCTGGTTCAGGTGGCGCAACCGGTGGGCGTCGGTGCCGATCCGCTGCCGGCCGTATCCCAGGGCCCAGGCCAGAGCGAAGAAGAAGCAGAACGTCGTGGCGCTGACCGGCTCGACCGATCCGAGCTGCGGAGTCTGCCAGTGTCCGGTGAGCGCATCGGTCGCCAGGGCTACCGCGAGGCAGAGCAGCGTGCCCGGGAGACTCCTGGAGGCCGGTGTGTAGCGGGCAACGGCATGGATGCCGATCATGAGCAGGAACGGCCCGGGTATCTTCCCCTGGATGGGGCTGAGCCACTGGAATGCCACGTACAGACCGGTCATGGCCGCCAGGACGGCTCGGGGGCATGTCCGTCTCCATATCAGCGGGACGGTCTGTGCTCCCCACAGCGCCAGGCCCCAGCCGGGCGGGGCGGGTCTGCGGTCGAGCAGCGTGGCGATGTCGAACAGGGTCAGCCCGCAGCCGAGCGCGACGTCCACGAGTCGTGGACGGTCGGCGATCCGTTGGTGGGCGGCTCGTACGGCCGCCGTGGTCCTGGTCATCATCTCCGGTGTCAGGCTAGACGAAGCATGGAGGTGGGCGGATCCTCCCTCAGGCGCGCATCGATAGTTGCGCCGCGGCGCGGGAGATCGCCGTTCGGACCGAGGCGGGCCGGGGTGGCGCTCTCCTAGCGTGATCGTTCATGACGGATTATCAGATAGCAGGCTTCCGCAGTACCTTCTTGGGGAGGCGCAGGGCTTCGGGGCGGGCGGCGCGGTGCGGTCTGCTGGTGCTGGGCACCGGGTCGGCGCTGTTCGCGGTGGGCGGGCGCTGGGACATCGCGGCCGCGGCCTGGATCTTCCCGGTGCTCCTGCTGCGCTTCTCCCGCCTCAGCCCCGTGTGGTCCGGGGCACTGTGGGTCTGGCTGGCCCACGGCGCCGCCGCGCTCTTCTGGGTTGGGGAGTCGGAGATCGGCTTCAGCCCAATGGTCCTGGTGGGCGCGATCGGTATCGCCGCGTTGCAGACGCTGCCGTTCCTGGCCGACAGACTGTTCGTCGGTCGGTTGCGTCCGTGGATGGCTGCTCTGACCTTTCCCGCGGGCGTCGGCGCCACCGAGTTCCTGATCACCTTGCTGTCGCCGTTCGGCACGGCCTACAGTTCCCTGGCGGTCACCCAGTACGGCGATCTTCCGCTCCTGCAGGTCGTCTCGATCACGGGCCTGTACGGCATCGGCTTCCTGGTCGCCTGGTTCGCCGGCGCCGTCAACGGGATCCTGGATCGGGCCGGGGGGTGGCGAAGCGGCGTGCTCTGTGTGGCCGTGCTGCTGACCGTCGTCCTCGGCGGCGGCGCCCGCCTCGCCCTCACGTCAACAGTGGGCCCGACCGTACGGGTTGCCGCAGTCAGCCCCGACCGGGCCGTGGCCGACGCGCAGCACGCCGCGCTCGGACGGATCCCGGGCGGCCGCGCGGGCGTCGCCACCGCGCCCGCGTCGGACGTGGAACCTGCCATGACCGCCGTGGAGAACGACCTGCTGGCCTCCACCCGACGTGAGGCCGCAGCCGGAGCGAAGATCGTGATCTGGCCCGAGGAGGCCGTCAGGACGCAGGAGTCCAACGAGGCCGCAGTCATCGCGGCGGCGCGGGATCAAGCCCGCCGGTCGGGCATCTACCTGGAGATCGGACTCGGCGTCTACAGCTCAGTTGGACCTGCCTACGGCCGGGACGAGGCGGTCTTCATCGACCCCCACGGGGACGTGCTCTGGACCTACCAGAAAGCCCATCCCATTCCCGGCTCGGAGAAGTTCCGGCCCGGCGACGGCCGCGTGCCCGTTGCGGACACTCCCTACGGCCGCATCGCCAATGTCATCTGCTACGACGCGGACTTCCCCTCCATGATGCGGACCCGCGCGGACATCATGCTCGTGCCCGCCCACGACTGGAAGGCGTACGGGAGCGCGCACACCCGGAAGGCGAGCCTGCGCGCCATCGAGGACGGCTACTCGCTGGTCCGCCAGGACTCGGAGGGCGTCTCGGCGGCCTTCGACAACAGCGGCCACGCCCTCGCCACCACCGACTACTTCACAACCGATCAGCAGACCATGGTGGCGTACGTTCCCACGCGCGGCGTCACCACGATCTACGACCGCATCGGCGACACCTTCGCCTGGCTGTGCCTGGCGGCCCTCGCCGCACTGGCCGCCACCGCCCTGACTCGTACGCGGCGGCCCACCGATCACGGCCCGGGGACGGCAAACCACTGACCGTCAAAGCCGGGGAGCGATGGCGATCGGCACCCGGCGGGCCCGGTACACCCTGCGCCGGGACCCCGCCGGGGCTCGCGGTACCTCGTCCGGGCCCGCGACGGCTCAGGACACCGGTGGATCATCCGGCGGCACCAGCCGCATCTCATTGCGCAGGGAGTCGTGGAAGATCGGCTCCCCGCAGCTGGACTCCGGCGGCACGATCGGAGTGAGCATGCCGTCCGCGTGCACTGCCCAGCCGATCAGCCGGTCACGCGAATGGAGATCAGTCATGACAAGAAGGCCGCTCACAAGGCCGAGGAAGTCAAGGGGCGGGTGAAGAAGACCGCCGGCGCCGCCACCGGCAACCGCAGCCTGGAGGCCGAGGGCCGCGCCGACGCCAGCCAGCACCTCGCCCGCCGAGTCGGCCCCGGAGGCATCTGGGTCAGCTGAGAGCCGCCTCCGAAGGAGACGCCGCACGCCGTCACGCCCACTAACCAACACCGCCCGGTCGCGCCCGCCGCTCTTGGCAGAGCGCAACGGCGCCGCGTCGGCGCTTCAGTCGGCGTTGTGGGTGCGCAGCTGCTCGGCGGCTTCCTGGTAGGCGTCGGTGGCGCGGGCGAAGTAGTCGAAGAGGACTTCGAGCTGCTCGGGCGAGTAGCCCCTGAGGAGCTCGCCGATCCGCTGCCGAGCCGGGGCCATGACCCGGTCGAGGTCGGCGGGCTTGCCGATCGGTTCGACGATCACCTTGCGGCGGTCTCCGGGGTCCGGGGCTCGGCGCACGTAGCCGGCCTGTTCGAGGCGGTCGATGAGGCGGGTGGTCGGCCCGGTGGTGAGGCCGGTGCGGGTGCCGAGCTCGCCGGGGGTCATCGGGCCGGTCAGTTGAAGGATGTTCAGCGCGTAGAGGTCGGTGGCGCCGAGCTCGCAGGCCTTGGCACTGGCATGGCCGTGCAGCATCACGGCGCTCAGGTACCGGCGGTAGACCTCACTCGCATCGGATGGCACGGCAGGCGTTGACACGGGCTCCTCCACTCCCTAGTCTCTTCCTTAGCGAAGAGAAATCTTCGACGAAGCAACTTCTTTAAAGAAGTTATCATGGAAGGGGAGACCATGAGCACCGTCACCACCACCGAGGCGACCGACCCGACGGGCGAGCCGACCGACCTGAAGAGAGCCCCGACGAGCACCGGGAACGGCCGGCGCACCAACCGTCGGCGCACCGTCAAGCGCGCCCGCGGCATCACCGCCCTCACCCTCGCCGTCGTCGCGGCCGGCGGGTACTTCTGGCTGGACGCCACGTCAGACGTCCGCAACCTCGGCCAGACCGACTGCACCGCCGTCACCCCCGCCGTCACCGCCACCCCGGCCGGCACGCCCACCACCGACGATCACCGTGCCGTCTGCGACACCATCCGCGCTCTCACCGACGCCTGGGGCCGGGGCGACGCCACCGCTTACGGCGAGCAGTTCACCGTCGACGCCACCTACACCACCTACGTCGGCAGCCACTACCAGGGCCGCCGCGACATCGCCGACGCCCACCGCGCCCTGTTCGACGGATTCGTCAAGGACACCAAGCTCGCCGACTCCTTCCTCGGCATCCGCTTCTACGGGCCGGACACCGCCGTCGTCACCAGCCGCGGCGACACCTACAAGGGCAGTACGCCCAAGAAGCCGTCCGAGATGACCAAGACGCAGTCCTACATGCTGGTCCGCCAGAGCGACCACAGCTGGCGCATCGCCGCCTTCCACAACACCCAGCGCCAGAACGTGATGGAGCGGCTCTCCTTCCTCTGGGACTCGGCGACCATGCCCGAGGCCGAGAAGTGACCGACCGGCTCCGCCCGCACACCGGCACCCCGCGCCTGCACGCCACCACCACCGCACACCCCAACCCGGAGGACGACACCATGACCGCCAACCACCACACCACCGCCCCCCGCGCGACCGACGCCGCCGCGATCCGCGCCCTGCTGGAGCGCGGCGCCGCAGCCTGGGCCGACGGCGACGGCACCGCGTACGGCGCCTGCTTCACCGAGGACGCCACCGACGTCACCTACGTCGGCACCGTCTACCACGGCGGCGAGGAGATCGGCCGCGCTCACCAGGCCCTGTTCGACAGCTTCCTCAAGGGCACCCGGCTGATCCTCGACATCACCGACCTGCGCTTCTACAGCACCGACGCGGCCGTGGTCGTCACCCGCGGCGACGTCCGCAAGGGCGGCACCCCGGAGCAGGACGGCAAGCAGGGCAAGCTCGGCAAGCTCGCCACGTACACGGTGGTGCGCGAGGCCGACGGCCGGTGGCGGATCGCCGCCGTCCAGAAGACCCAGCGCAAGCCCCTGATGGAGGCCGTCTCCTTCCGCTTCCAGCCGGCCACCCGACCCGCCGCGAACTGAGACGCAGCCATCATGACCACCACCCAGCCGACCGCCGCGGCACCCCGGCCGTCCGACACCGCCCACCGCCCCACCGCCCTGGTCACCGGAGCCAGCGCCGGCATCGGCCGCGCCTTCGCCCGCCGCCTGGCCGCGAGCGGCCACCGGGTGATCGCCGTCGCCCGGAACGAGGAGCGACTCCAAGCCCTGATGGCCGAACTCGGCCCCGGCCACGACCACCTGGCCGCCGACCTCGGCGACCCCGACGGCCTCCACAAGGCCGCCCAACTCCTCGCCGACCGACGCGTCCACCTCCTGGTCAACAACGTGGGAACCGCCACCACCGGCCCCTTCGCCACGACCCCACTAACCCACGCCCACGAGATGCTGCGCCTCAACTGCGAGGCCCTCGTCACCCTCTCCCACGCCTTCCTCGCCCAGGCCCGCCCCGGCGACGCCCTGCTGAACGTCTCCTCCACCCTTGCCCACACCCCGCTGCCGGACCTCGCCGTCTACAGCGCCACCAAGGCGTTCGTCACCGCCTTCTCCGAGGCAATCTGGTCCGAGCACCGGGCATCCGGCATCCACGTCCTCGCGCTCTGCCCGGGCATGACCGCCACCGAGTCGCAGTCGCACGACGACGCACCGGCCGCCCTGGTGCAGACCCCCGAACAGGTCGTTGACACTGCCCTACGCGCCCTGCGCCGCCGCAGCCGCCCCACGGTCGTGCCCGGCACGGCCAACCGCCTCCTCCTCGCCGCCGCCCGCACCCTCCCCCGCCACCGCACCCTCACCGCCCTCGCCCGCACCTGAACCACCCGCACGGGCGGCGTCCTGCGGCCGGTGTCCTGCCGTCCATACGCGGGCCGAGCATCCTTCTACCACTGTGGCAGCCACACCCGAAGCCGCCCCAACACCTCGCACGCCGGCGGTGGAGGCTGCGGAGCGCACCGTCGTGCCGAGCCGCCCATGCCTCCACCGTACGCCGAAGGCCGGAACCGTCCCGGTGACCACGGGAGCTCCGCTGCGAGACGTCGTGCCAGGGCAGACCGCTGGTGCGGGGCACTGTCCGGGGAGCCGGATCCGCCTATCAGGTGCGGTGTTGGTCGCTGTCGCGGCGGAGCTGGTCGGCGTGGCGGACGAGCGCGTCGATCCGGGCGGCGAGGTCCGGCCGTCCGGGGGCGAGGTGCGGGGCGAGCGCCGCGAGCGGTTCGAGCAGCAGCGCGGCGTCGTCCGCGCCGAGCGCGGCGCGCAGGGTCGCGAGGTGGCGGCGGGTGCCGTAGGCGGCGGTGTCGAGGGCGGCGATCTGGGCGGCGAGGCCGCGCAGCGTGGTGGGGTTGCCGCGGGCCCAGGCGGTGACGCTGCGTTCGGCGGCGCGGCGGTCGCGTTCGGCCCGCACTCGTTGGTCCTGCGTCGTTCCGGGGGCGCCGGCGCTGTGTCGGGTGCGCAGATAGCGGCGTTCGGCGGCCTGGCGGCTGCCCACGCCGAGCGGTGCGGACAGGTCGGCCCAGGTGGCGCCCGCACGCCGAGCGGTCTCGACGAGGTGCGGCTCCCACTGGTCAAGCGCCTGTCGCAGCTGCCGCATGGCCGCGAGGGCGTGCAGGGCGCGGTCTGCGGGGTCGGCCGCGGCGTCGGGGCTTGCGGTGACGGCATCGGCCATGGCCGTCAGGGCAGTCAACAGCGGCCGTGCCGCCTCATCCCCGGCGGCCGGCGTCCTGGGTGCCGATGCCGTCATGGTCCACACTCACAAGGGGCCTTGTCATCCGATAGACGACATGCTACAACGTTCGTGAACGATACGTTCCGGTTGTTCCCAACCCGGACCGTGTGGAGGTGTTCACGATGCTGATGCGCACCGATCCGTTCCGTGAGTTCGACCGCCTCACTCAGCAGCTCCTCGGCACGACCGGCACCTGGTCGCGGCCGTCGGCGATGCCGATGGACGCCTACCGCTCCGGCGACGAGTACCTCGTGGTCTTCGACCTGCCGGGCGTGACTCCCGAGGCGGTGGACATCGACGTCGAGCAGAACGTGCTGACGGTCAAGGCTGAGCGCCGCCCGGTCGCCAAGGGCGACGACATCGAGATGGAGGTCTCCGAGCGGCCGCTGGGCATCTTCTCGCGGCAGCTGTTCCTCGGCGACACCCTGGACACCGACAACATCCGCGCCGACTACGAGGCCGGTGTGCTCACCCTGCACATCCCGGTCACCGAGAAGGCCAAGCCCCACAAGATCGAAGTCGCCGGTGTCTCCGACCGCAAGGAGATCCAGTCCTGACGCGGTGAGCTGCTGGTCGGCGGAAGACAGGTGGACTCGAAGGGAGGGATAAGCGATGGCCGCCACCTGCGTCCCGGAATGGCTCCCGGCCGAGGGTGCGGGCTTCGACGGTCCCCGCACCGCGGCTGCCCCGTCTTTCGGGGCGGCCGTGGTGCCGCCACCCCAACCGGACGGCGGAGTCACCGTGGTGACGGCGCACGGGGAGATCGACATCGCCACGGCCGACGCGCTGCGCGCCCGACTGGTGGCCGCACTCTCCCGCCACGGGCACGTCGCCGTCGACCTCGCCGAGGTGACCTTCATCGACTGCGGCGGCCTGCGCGCCCTGACCGGGGCCCACCAGCTCGCCGTACGCACCGATCGGCGGCTGACCCTGCGCACTCCGAGCCGGCCCGTAGCGCGGCTGCTCGCGCTCACCCGGCTGGATCGCGAACTCGCCGTCGAACCCGAAACCAGGAGCGCCACTCCCGCGCAGTGATGAGGAGGGTCTTGGTCATGGGCGTCTCCCGCGACGACTTCCTGGACGAGGTCGCCGAACGCGGCATCCAGGAGGAGCAGCGCAGGGAACATCTGGTCCGGGTCGTCCTCGGGCTCCTCGGGGAGCACCTGGTCGGCCCCGAGCGGCTCGACCTGGCGGGATGCCTTCCCGAGGAGTACGCCGCCATCGTGCGCGACGCGCCGGTCGCGGACCGGCCGCTGGCCCGGCGACCGGTTCGTCACCGCCGTCGCCGCATGGACCTACGCCACGGACGACAGCGCGTTGCGCGGTGTCACCGCCGTACTCGGTGCCGTCGCCGAGCTCGCAGGCGAGGAGCTGACCCGGCGCCTGATGCTCCAGCTGCCCGGCGACTACGACATCCCGTTCGGCTTCTCACGGCGGGCTTGACCCGCAGGTTCCCCGCGGGGGACCGCGGAGCCGAGGCCGCACGGTTGCACGCCGCTGCGCTCGCAGCCCCACGCTTGCCTCGCCCGAACAACTTTGCCCACCGTGGAGCAGCGGCGACCGGGCCCGATTCGGACGGCGTCGCGTGATCGGGTCCATGGAGTGGAAGGGTGGGAGAGGGAACGATGGCGGAGCTGATCGTCGACGGTGACGCGCTGGTGGTCCACCTCGGGTGGTGGGAGCGGGCGGTCGTGCGGCGCCGGCAGGTACGGGTGCCGCTGGAGGCCGTGTCCAGGATCCGTATCCGTCCGGATCCCTGGCAGGCCGTGCGGGGCGTTCGCGAACGCGGCCTGCTGGTGCCCGGCGTGCTGTGTGTGGGTGTGTGGCGCCATCTCGGCGGGCGGGACTTCGTCTCGGTGCGCCTGCATCAGAACGCGGCGGTGTGTGTCGAGCTGCGCGACCCCGCGCCGTTCGCCCGCATCGTCGCCACGCCGGCCTATCCGCAGCAGACAGTGGCCGCCCTTCGGACCGCGGAGAGCCGGGCGGCCGCAGCCGACGCCCAGGCACAGATCTACGGGACCGGGCGCGGTAACCCCGGCCGGCCCGTGCGTGTACCACCGCGCGGCCGGCTCCAGCCTGTGTGATGCACCAGCCTTGGATTAGACGATCATGCCTTGTCAGGGCCACAGGTCGATGTCGCCCAGGTGCCACAGCACCCACCGGGCGAGGTCGACGGGCTTGGCGGCGGCCCCTGGAACCACCACTCGGACCGGGCCGACCCGCAGGTCGGGGCCGGGCGGCCACGGCCCGATCCGGCCGAAGTCCTCGGGACCGGAGTGCTCGGCGGCGATGAACCGGGGCTCGGTGTGGTGGACCCGCACCGGCACGCTCCGGGCTGACGGGCGATCCGGGCCGGCTGGAGGCGTGACGGACGACTCTGCAGTCTGGCGGTGGTTGAACCGGGCGTCGTAGGCGGCCCGCCGATCGGGATCCCGGAGCACCTCATAGGCCGCGAGCACCTCGCCGAGCCGTTCCGCCGATGGCCGTTGCGCGGGACGGCTGTCAGGGTGCAGCGCGCGCACCAGCGCGCGATAGGCCGACGTGATCTGGCGCGCGGACGCCGAGGGATCCACCCCGAGCACCGCGTAATGATCAGGCCGGGCTCGTTGCGCTGCCACGGGACGCTCACCTCCTCGGCGCCGACGCACCAACACACGGGCGCGATCTCCGGAGAACTGATTCCTCTGTCACCTGCCTAGAACCAAGACGTGCACCTGTCAAGGTGCTTCGAATCGCCCATGGCGCCCAGCCGGTGCGCACCGGGCTCGCGAGCCGATCGCGACACCCGGAACGACCGGCAGCGATACTTGACACTGGCTAACTCAAGTTTTATGCCTCTATATAGAGCAATCTATGAGATGTAGGGACTTGAAGAGGAGGTCGGAGATGTCACGCGCGGTCGGAATTGACCTGGGAACGACGAACTCGGTGGTGTGCGTCCTAGAGGGCGGCGAACCGTCCGTCATCGCCAACGCCGAGGGCGCGCGCACGACCCCGTCCGTGGTGGCGTTCGGCAAGGGCGGTGAGGTGCTGGTCGGCGAGGTCGCCAAGCGCCAGGCAGTGACCAACGTGGACCGCACCGCCCGCTCGGTGAAGCGGCACATGGGCGAGAGCGACTGGCGCTTCCCCGAGCACGGCGACGTGGACGGCAAGCGGTACACCGCGCAGGAGATCTCCGCGCGGGTGCTGCAGAAGCTCAAGCGGGACGCCGAGGCGTACCTGGACGAGGACGTGACAGACGCGGTGATCACCGTCCCGGCGTACTTCAACGACGCCCAGCGCACCGCGACCAAGGAGGCGGGCGAGATCGCCGGCCTGAAGGTGGCGCGGATCATCAACGAGCCCACCGCAGCCGCCCTGGCGTACGGGCTGGACAAGGAGAGCGACCAGACGGTGCTGGTCTTCGACCTCGGCGGTGGCACGTTCGATGTGTCCCTGCTGGAGATCGGCGAAGGTGTGGTGGAGGTGAAGTCCACCTCCGGTGACACCCACCTGGGCGGCGACGACTGGGACCAGCAGATCGTCGACCATCTGGTCAAGCAGTTCAAGAACGGCTACGGCATCGACCTGTCCAAGGACAAGATGGCCGCGCAGCGGCTGCGCGAGGCGGCCGAGAAGGCCAAGATCGAGCTGTCCGCGGCGACCGAAACGACGATCAACCTCCCGTACATCACCGCCTCCGCCGAGGGCGCGCTGCACCTGGACGAGAAGCTCACCCGCGCCCAGTTCCAGCAGCTGACGGCCGACCTGCTGGAGCGGTGCAAGGGCCCGTTCCACAGCGCGGTCAAGGACGCGAAGATCAAGGTCTCGGACATCGACCACGTCATCCTGGTCGGCGGCTCGACCCGGATGCCGGCCGTGACCGACCTGGTGAAGGAGCTGACCGGCAAGGACCCGCACAAGGGCGTCAACCCGGACGAGGTCGTCGCCGTCGGCGCCGCGCTCCAGGCCGGTGTGCTGAAGGGCGAGGTCAAGGATGTCCTGCTGCTGGACGTCACCCCGCTGTCCCTGGGCATCGAGACCAAGGGCGGCATCATGACCAAGCTGATCGAGCGGAACACGACCATCCCGACCAGGCGGTCCGAGGTGTTCACCACCGCCGAGGACAACCAGCCATCTGTCACCGTGCAGGTCTACCAGGGCGAGCGCGAGATCGCCGCGTACAACAAGAAGCTCGGCATGTTCGAGCTGACCGGCATCGCGCCGGCCCCCCGGGGTTTGCCGCAGATCGAGGTCACCTTCGACATCGACGCCAACGGCATCATGCACGTCGGCGCGAAGGACCTCGGCACCGGCAAGGAACAGAAGATGACCGTCACCGGCGGCTCCTCCCTCCCGAAGGACGACATCGACCGCATGATCCGCGACGCCGAACAGCACGCCCAGGAGGACCGGCGCCGCAAGGAGGCCGCCGAGACCCGCAACCAGGGCGAGCAGCTCGTCTACTCGACCGAGAAGCTGATCGCCGACAACGCCGACAAGATCCCCACCGATGTGAAGTCCGAGGTCGAGACGGCCCTCGCCGACCTGAAGGAGAAACTCAAGGGCGACGACACCGCCGCGATCCGCACCGCCACCGAGCGGACGGCCACCGCCGCGCAGAAGATCGGCGCCGCCCTCTACTCGCAGGCCGGCGGCCCGCAAGCGGCAGCCGGCACCGGCCCGACGCAAGGTGGAGAGGAGGAGGTCGTCGACGCGGAGATCGTCGATGGCGAGGAACGCAAGGGAGGTGCCGGATGAGCCCGCGCACCGGAGGCGGGCAGGGCGACAAGCCGCCGATCGTCATCCACGACCGGCGGCGCATCGACCCGGTCACCCTCCAACCCAGACAGCCCGACCCCGACACCGAGGAGCACCCCGGACACGGCACCGTCCTGGGACAACCGGACCGGGCGGCGAAGCTGGAGAAGCAACTCGCCGAACGCACAGCAGACCTGCAACGCCTCAAGGCTGAGTACGACAACTACCGCAAACGCACCCAGCGTGAACGAGCGCAGATCCGCGAGGCCACCGTCGCGGAAGTCCTCGCAGGACTGGTACCCGTCCTCGACGATCTCGACCGGGCACGGGAACACGGCGAGCTCACCGGCGGCCTCCAGGCCATCGCCAACACACTGATCTCCCACCTCACCGGCTTAGGCATCGAATCCTTCGGCACACCGGGAGAGCCCTTCGACCCCACCCGCCACGACGCCGTCGCTCACCAGGAGTCCCCGGACGTCGATCGACCCACCTGCACGGAGATCGTGCGCCCCGGCTACCGGCTCGGACAGCGGCTCCTGCGCCCGGCCCAGGTCACGGTCACCGCGCCGAGCCTGGCGGAAGATCGAGGTGCTGAGCCTTCGGGGCCGGCCCTCCCGGAACCGGGCTGATCACGCAGGGCGGGCAGGGAATGACGCGCCACCGGTGGCCGGCCGCGCCCCGCGCCCGTCATGGCCGAACCCGCGGCGCCACGAGGGAAGCGAGGGTGGAGCACCCGGCCGTTTCTCGCAGGGGCCGGGTACGCCGAACAGTGGAGGACGAGATGTCCGCATGGTTCGCCGATCGCCGGGACGCGGGCCGCAGGCTGGGCGAGCGTCTTCGGGACCTGTCCGGAGGGTGGCCGGCTGATCCGATCGTGCTGGCCCTGCCGCCCGGCGGTGTCCCGGTCGCGGTGGAGGTCGCACGCGAGCTTGGCGCGCCGATGGATGTCCTGGTGGCCCGCCCGGTCGGCGCGCCGGGCCAGCCGGATGCCGTGGTGGGTGCGATCGCAGGCGACGCCCCGCCGCTGTTCGACCGGCGCGCCCTCAAAAGCCTCGGTCTCACACCACGTGATCTCGACGCCGAGGTCACCCGCGCACGCGCCGAACTCGGCCACCGCGAGCGCCTCTACTGGCAACACCGCCCCGCGCCACCCCTGAAGGGACGGAGCGTTGTGCTCGTCGACGACGGCCTCACCATCGCACTGACGGCACGCGCGGGGCTGAGGTTGATTAATCACACAGCGTGAAACGGAGGTCGTCTCCTTGTCCCGAAGATCCCCATGTGGGTGACCAGCTCGAACACTCCCGGAAATGATCACCGGAGGTAAAACGGCAAGCTGAGAGGTTGTTGTCTTTCCGGGCTTGAGGACTGCGTTCTCGCTGGTCAGACATAGGGTCGGCGGTCTCGTGGCAGTGGTGACGTGTCGTGTCGTTGCTTTGGTGGAGGTCGAGGATGCCGTCGGTCGTGGGACTGCTGGAACAGCGTGAGCTCACCGCTCGCCGTCGTGTCGACGATCTGCGGGAGGAGGCCGACCGTCTCCAGGCGGAGCTGGCCGTGGCTGAGCGGGAGTGGAACGAGTGGGTCATCGCCCACTCACGCGTTGGCGAGGTACTGGCCCCGGGCAACGACGCCGTCGTCGGCCCCGCCGCCTCCGAGGGTCTGCCGGCTCCCGGTGTGCAGCCGGCGCGGCCCGAACCGGCGGAGGCGGCGAAGCCGAAAACAGTGGTGCCGGTGTGGCGCGCGGGGCTGGCCTGGTCGGCGCTGTCGGTGGACTACCATCGAATCCTGCAGGCCCTCAGCGACCGTAACCGACTCGGTCAAGGAGCTTTGACGTGCCAGGAGATGGCCGCCTGCTTCGGCCTGGACCCCGTACCGGGAAAGGTGGAGGCACTGCGATCGAAGGCCAAACGGCTGACGGCGCGCGGCTGGCTGATCGAGCCGGCACCTGGCCGATTCACGCTCGCGAAGGACGTGGCCGGGCAACGCGGCGGGTCATGAGCATCGTCATCGACCAGTAGACCATCGCCTCCGCGCTGGCGATGGAAAGTCGCGCACGAGACGGCGACTTCGCATCAGGTGGGCGAAGAACCGCTCGACGATCCAACGCTTGGGCAGCACGACCAGGGCGAGGGCCGCGAGGCAGTACTCGACGAGGGTGCCGGTGTATCCGCCGTCGGCCCAGACCAGGGCCAGCAGGTGGTGCGCGGCAGTGACCTGGGTGAGCAGGACCTGGGCCGCGGCGCGGTCGCCCACATCCGCTGCGGTGACCATCACCGCGAGCAGCAGGCCAAGGGTGTCGACCACGACGTGCCGCTTGCGCCCGTTGATCAGCTTGCCGCCGTCGAAGCCGCGGCTGTCAGAGCCGACGACCGCGTCCGCTTTGACCGACTGCGAGTCGATCACGCCCGCGCCCGGCCCGCTCGCGGACCAGGCGGTGGAGCCGGTCGTGGAACTCGCGGACCAGATCGTGGTTGCGCCAGCGCCGGAAACACGCGTAGACCCGGTCCCAGGTGGGAAGTCGGCAGGCATGGCCCGCCACTTCGTGCCGTTGTCTACCAGGTAGCGGACCGCGTCCGGCATCGCGCGGTGGCAATAAGCCTCCGGTTGCCCGCCCCGGCCCCGCAGCCAGCCCGGCACCGGCAGCAGTGGCCGGACCACCGCCCGCTCGGCGTCCGACATGTCGGTGGGATACCGACGCTCGCGCGCCCGTGGTCTCTGGCGTTCCCGAACCTGTGAGCCAGACAGTCACACGCGAGAGTGGCTGAAGTGGACCCCACTCCCGCGTTGCCGTAGAAATGCGACAACAGCGACTCCTGGACCGCACGTTGGATTCAACACCCTTCGATCTACCAAGAGGCCCTGCTCACATGCACGGCAGCCGCCGCAGTCACCCGATCGACTGACTTCTCGACGAGATCGGGACGACGGCAGTCGCGTCGCTTCTCGTGATCGCTGGGACGGACAAATTCGCACTGCCATCCAGGTAGACGGTCGGCTTGGTGACGCCCCGCGCCTCGCGGGTTTGAGCCCGGTGCCGCGACTGACGAACCTGGCGAAGAGTCGTGTCCTACCGGCTCGAGGCGCGGCCAACCGCCCCCGCTACGTCCTACTTCTCCTCCGGCTCCCAGGCGCGGAGCAGATCGAGCAGCCCTGCGTCTCCGTCAACGTGCAAGGAGTCGGCCTGGATCCGGTCGTACAGGTAGAGGACCAGCTCACTGGCCGTGCCGTGGACGGAGGCGCCGGCTGCGTCCGACTCTTCGCCGGTCGCGGCGGTGGACGCGGGGATGCGGGTGATGCGTGCGCCGTCGCCGTCGACGGTGAGGCGCCAGGAGCGGCCCTCGGCGGCGTGGAAGTCGAAGGCCGTGGGCTTGTGCGGCCAGGCACTCGGCGTTGCGCAGACGGTGAACAGGAACTCCTCCACACCGTCGAGTGCCAGCTCGACCGGCAGCGGCTGCAGGGAGCCCCCGGCGAGCTGGGCGTCGTAGGTGTGCACCGCGGTCTCCTGGACCCGGTGCCGGGCGGTGCCGCCGGCGGTCTGCGGTGACTGCGACGCGGGCCACCACGTCCAGCAACCGCTCTCCGGTCCCGCCGCGCGCAGGGCGCCCAGCAGAAGCTGCGTCGACGCGTCCAGCCAGGCCAGCAGGGCCTCACGCTCCTGCGGCACTTCCAGCGCGGCGCGCGCGGCGACGGCCTCGGCCGGGGGAGCGTCGGCAGACCCCGCGCCGACGATGGCGGCCCAGAAACGGTCTCCCCCACCCAGGTGCTTCACCAGATCGAACAGCGTCCACCCGGGGCAGGTCGGCACCTGCGCGTCGAGACTGGGCGCGGCGGCGACCACGGCGCGGAAGGCGGTCGACCGTTCCTCGATCAGTCGCAACAGGTCAGGGAACTCAAGATTCTTTTCCACGCCGGATGTCTATCACCGTGCTCCGGTGATCGGACAGCGATTTTCACAGTCGCCGCCGGTTGGCCATTGCGGACGTCCTCGCCTCCCACCGCTCGGGTGACAAGCTGCGCACTGCTGCGAGGACGCTGGTGGTGGCGGTACGCCAGGCGTCGTGCTATGGGGGCTCCGGCCTCGCCGTGCGGCCGGGCACCTCGGCGACGTGACGTCCACCCGGTGCGCGCGGTCATGCTGCCGCTCGATGTGATGGACGCGGAGGTCACGATGGCGGGGGAGGACCGGCCGGGTCGGGAGTTCAGGTGACTCCCGTTCGACCAGCACTCCTCAAGTTCGGAACAACAACAGCCACTCAGCTTGCCGTTTTACCTCCGGTGATCATTTCCGGAGTGTTCGAGCTGGTCACCCACATGGGGATCTTCAGGACAAGGAGACGACCTCCGTTTCACGCTGTGTGATGTCGAGTCGCACAGTGGTCACGGAGGTCGTCGGTGTCGAGTGTGGTCCCTGAAGCTTTTCGTCGGCAGGCTGTCGCGGAACTGTCGTCCTTTCGAATGGACTTGTACGCCGCGATGTCCCGCCGCGCGGACGCCCTGTTCGAGGTGTCCGACGCGTTGCTGTGCGCCGACGGTCCGGTCCGCGCCTTGGTCGAACCGGCTCTTGCGCCCGAGCACCGGCGCTCGCACGGCTCCCTGTACGCCGCCCTGAACCGGGGAGACCTCGACGTGGGCCGCCTGCGGTGCGCGATCGCGGCCCGCAGTCTGCCGCGCGGCCCGGGCGGGCGGATCGTGCTCGCCGTCGACGTTTCCGCGTGGCTGCGACCGGACGCCGGGTGCAGTGACGCCCGCTCCTTCTGCCACACCTACGGCCGACGCGAGAACACCCACGAGATGGTGCCCGGCTGGCCGTACTCCTAATGGGCTGCGAAGCCAGTGGACCGCTTCCATACTCCTGGTCCAGCGAGACCTTGACGAAGACTGCGGCCACGGGCTTCCTTCGGCGG
>NZ_JBFBJZ010000098.1:0-18081 GCF_040686255.1 Kitasatospora sp. NPDC085879
CGTGCTTTGTTTTTTGTTTGCTTTTCGTGGGGGGGGGCGGGCCCGGCCGCCCCGCGCCCCCCCCCCCCCGCACCTCGAGATGTGTAATCAGCGCTTGAAAGCGTCCTTGACGTGCTCCCCGGCCTGCTTCAGGTCGCCCTTGACCCGGTCGGCCCTGCCCTCCGCCTCCAGGCGCTCGTTGCCGACCGCCTTGCCCGCGCTCTCCTTGACCTCGCCGTTGACCTCGTCACCGGTGTTCTCGATCTTGTCGCCCGTGCTCATCGAGCTCTCCTCACCCTCGACGTGGTCGTCCTGACGAGGGACCGCCTGCCCACCGGCGGCCCGAGGATTCCCACGAATATGTGTTCCCGGACAGGGCAACCGGTCCGGCGACACCGACTCGTGGAGGTAGCAATGGTTCCCCTTCTTCTCGTCCTGCTGCTGGCCCTGCTCCTCTTCGGCGCCGGCTTCGCAGTGAAGATCCTCTGGTGGGTGGCCGTCGTCGTCCTGGCGGTCTGGCTGATCGGCTTCGTCGCCCGCGGCACCCACCCCTCCGGGAGCCGCAACCGGTGGTACCGCTGGTAGACGGCTCGCAACCAAACCCGGAGCGGGGTGCACACGACACTGTGCCCCCCGCTCCGCGCATGCCCGGCCCCGCCCGCACGTCGGCCGACGTACACCCCGCTCCGGGCACGCGCAAAGCCACCGTGGAGGCCCACCGCCGCGCACGCGGGCGGGCGCCATGGCACCTGACGGGACGGCAAGCGCGGCAGGCACCCCCGACCCGGGACGTGAGAGCGGCCTTGGCCCGGAGTGATCGTCAGGTGTCGGAGTAGCTGAGGTCTCCGACCGTCCAACTGCTGACGTCCTCGATCGCGATGCGGTACATGCCGCCGGTGTGAGGGAGCCCGAACTTGCCCTGCAGGATCCTCGCCCGGTGCAGGTGGAGGTGGGTCGGCCGGGCCGGCTGGCCTTCGGGGGGCGGGGTGAACAGGGCGGCGAACGGCTTCAGGTGCTCCGACGACTGGAGGACCTCCGCAACCCGCTCCCACCACAGGGCCACCGGCGCGAGCTGGCCGGTGATCACCGCCCCGGGAACCACCACGGTCAACGACATCTGATTGTTGTGCTCCGACTCGACCATCGCGGCGATGTCGACGAGCAGCCCGTCAGGGTTCGACATGACACCCAGACTAGGACACGGCCTCCGGGCCTCCCCGGACCCGGGTCGGTGACAAGACGGGCACAGGACGGCCGCCGCCGTACCCGGGCCCCGGCTGCGATGACGGCCCACCCCGACGCAACCAGCGCGCGACCTCAACCGAACCGGGCCTCCCCCACCTCGCAGGTCGTCGCGGAAAGGTCCGGGGCATGGGTGGTCGCGGGGTCCGGGCCGGCGCGCAGCACACGGGCCGCCCCGGTACGGCGCAGGAGGGCCGTGACCGGTGCGGTGGGTTGATCAGGTGCAGCTGGGTGCCGGCGTCGCGGGTATGGAGGTGGGCGCGGATGAGGCGTTGAGGCCGCCGGAGTCGCAGAAGGTGAGGCGGGCGATGTCCAGAACCAGTCCCCTGGGGACGGTGTGCGTGTTGAGGGCGTTCGTCACGGCAGCGTTCAGCAGCGGGCCGGTGTCCTGAGCGAGCTCACCCACCACGTCCAGTACAAGCCCGGCCCCGTCCTGCGCCCCGTAGACCCGGGCGACCTCGTCCAGCGCCTCCTGATACTCCGCCAGCCGCTCCGGAAACCCGGCCGGCCGCCACGCACCCGTTCCCATGCCCCACTCCCCCGCACCTGCGGTGATCACCGACGGCCGAGCCTACGACACCTCCCCGACAGCTGCCCGAGGTCCGCCGCCCGCGGACCAGGGGGGCGGCGGCAGGCCGGTCGTCGGCTCGGCGCCGCAGCAGGCGTGTTCGGGGGCTTCGCGGCAGCGACGAGGCGGTACAGCCGGGCGATCGCACGGTCGGTGCGCAGCGCGGGCGCGTGCTCGGTGTCGTCGTCCGTGAGGAACAGGACAGGACGCGCAAGGGCCATGCGCATAAGGAATTTCGGGGTCCGGAAGGGTGCGCCGCCGAAGACGCCGGGGCCCGGGTCGACAATCAGCGGGCTCGCCGGGACAGGTCGAGCGAGGAGCAAGCATGGGCAGCTGGAGGCCTTGGGGTGGCTTGGTAGGACCCGGCCGGGTTGGTGAGGGTCGGCTCGCGGGTGGTCAGTCGGTTCGATTGCCACCTGGCGGTGTGGATGTGGGTGGAGTTCGCCGGCCGGCCGCTCCGGGTCCAGGGGAACGAGATTCCGTTCGAAGACGAACAACCGTCGCGCCTACGGGTAGTCGGCTCGCTACTGATGGTAGCTTCCAGCTGCCGCCCGGTCGGGGTGGCATCTCATCCCATCATGCGAAGGAGTGACCTATGACCCAGGTCAGTGCGACCGCCGCAGAGACCAAGAAGGCAATGGCCAGACAGGCCGCCGCGACGAAGACCTGGCGCCACGTCATCCAGCCGGACGCGGACGCCGCAGCCAACTACCTCAACATCGACCCCGCCCAGGGACCGGGCGAGGCGACCATCACCACCCGGCCCGACGGACAGATCGACGTCGTCTTCCTGCTCTGAGAGCAGCCCCCGAACGTCGGCCGGTGCCGCGGCGCGCCCCTCGCCCCGCGGCACCGGCGGCATCTCCTCGGGCCGGCGGCGCGACTGCCGCCACCGCACCGGCGCGACACCCGTCCCGCCCGAGGAGGCCGCCGCCCCTGATGCGCCCCGTCGGCCCGGGGCCACTGCAGGACAGTCCCGGCTCGACGGCCCACCGGGCGGCTGGGCGGCCGGCGGCCCCGGCCGCCGTCTGACTGTGCGTCAGCTGTGCGCCCCCGTGCCGCCCGCCGATCGGGCGAAGACCTGCGGGTCGCCTCATCCGCCGGTCGTGGCCGTCCGATAACCGATGGGCAAGCCCCCGAGCTCCGTCCCACCCTCCGGAGGCCCCATGCCCACGAACACGGACCGGTCCGTTCCCGACTTCATCGCCAAGGCCGCGGCACCCGTCCGCGACCACCTGGCCGCCGCCACCACGCTGGCGCCGTTCCTGCAGTCCGCCGGCACCCTGACCCTCGAAAGGCGTCGCCGCATCGTCGACCAGGCGCTCGTCCTGCTCGAACAGAACTACGTGCACCTGCCGCTGAAGGCCGCCATGTACGCCGTGAACCCGGTGCAGCGGCTGCGCCTGCTCGCCCGGCGTCTGGAACGGCAGACCGACGCCGACATGCCGCCCGAGTGGATCTTCCACGCGGAGCTGTCGGAGATCTTCCACTCCGTCCGCGACCTGCACACCAACTACTTGCTGCCCGCCCCGTTCAACGGCAAGATCGCCTTTCTGCCGTTCCTCGTCGAGAGCTTCACCGAGCAGAGCGGCGGCACGGCCACCGAGCGCTTCCTCGTCACCCAGGTCGCCCAGGGCTTCGCCCCGCCCGGATTCGGGCCCGGCACCGAGATCACCCACTGGAGCGGCATCCCGATCTCCACCGCCGTCGACCTGCACGCCGCCCGGTTCGCGGGCAGCAACCCCGAGGCCCGCCGCAGTCGCGGCGTCCAGTCGCTGACCCTGCGTCCGATGCGCATCCACCTGCCCCCGTTCGAGGAGTGGGTGACCGTCACCTACCTCGACGCCGACGGCACCCCGCGCGAACTGCGCGAGAACTGGCAGATCGTCGACAACCTGCCCCCGCTCGTCGGCATCGACACGCTCGGCACCGCCGGGGCCGCCCAGGGCCTCGACCTGGAGGCGGACGAGGTCGGCCGCGCCAAGGTGCTGCTCTTCGCCCCCCGGGTGGTCGCCCAGCAGAAGGCCGCCGAGGCCGGCGAACCCGCACCCGACCTGCAGGCCGGCGAGATCCCCACCACCATGCCCAAGGTCTTCAAGGCGCGCGAGGTCACCACCGCCTCCGGCACCTTCGGCCACCTGCGGATCTTCACCTTCAACGTGGACGACCCGATCGCCTTCGTGGAGGAGTTCGTCCGCCTCCTCGGCCTCCTGCCAGAGCGCGGCCTGATCCTGGACGTCCGGGACAACGGCGGGGGCCACATCTTCGCCGCCGAGTTCACGCTGCAGACCCTCACCCCGCGCCGGATCACCCCCGAGCCCACCCAGTTCATCAGCACCCCGCTCAACCTGCGGATCTGCCGCCACCACCAGAACGACCCAGCCATCGACCTCGGCGCCTGGGTGCCGTCCATGGAACAGGCCCTCGAGGTCGGCGCCACCTTCTCCCGCGCCTTCCCCATCACGCCCGAGGACGGCGCCAACGCCATCGGACAGCGTTACTTCGGGCCGGTCGTCCTGGTCACCAACGCCCGCTGCTACTCGGCGACCGACATCTTCACCGCAGGCTTCCAGGACCATCGGATCGGCACCGTGCTCGGCGTCGACCGCACCACCGGCGCCGGCGGGGCCAACGTGTGGACGCACGAGCTGCTCTCCGAGCTGGCTGCCGACGACCCGGCGACGCCGTACCGGCCGCTGCCCAACGGTGCGAGCATGCGCGTCGCCATCCGCCGCACCCTGCGCGTCGGCGCGCAGTCCGGCACCCCGGTGGAGGACCTCGGCGTCACCCCCGACGAACTCCACCGGATCACCCGGCGCGACCTCCTGGAAGGCAACGCCGACCTGATGGAACGCGCCGGGGAGCTCCTCAAGGCGATGACCCCGCACGCCGTGGCCATCACCGACGCCGCCACCACGGGCGGCGCGCTGCGGCTCAAGGTCAAGACCACCAACATCGACCGCCTGGACGTCTACATCGACCAGCGGCCCAAGGCCTCCGTCGACCTGCTCAACGGGCAGGCCGACGTGACCGTACCGGACGCGGCCACCGCGAACTCCGCCCGCGTCGAGGGCTACGTCGACGGCGAACTCGTCGCCAGCCGCACCGAACAGCTCCGCTGACCCGAACCCCACCACCCGAACGCCAACCACCCG
Organism: Kitasatospora sp. NPDC085879; assembly: GCF_040686255.1. NCBI lineage: Bacteria > Bacillati > Actinomycetota > Actinomycetes > Kitasatosporales > Streptomycetaceae > Kitasatospora > Kitasatospora sp. NPDC085879. The sequence goes on from NZ_JBFBJZ010000098.1 coordinate 4,945, forward strand.
AACGCCAACCACCGGACCCCCGGCGGGAACACCCCCGCCGGGGGTCCGGCTGCGCCCCGGCCCCTTGCCCGGGCCCCGCCCCGCCATCCGGACGAACCGCGTCCCCCTGGCCGACCGCCCGCCCGGCCCGGGCGGCCGGGAGCGGCCGCGCGGGCAGAAGATCCTCCGGGCCTGGACAGGGCGCGGAAGGTGCCCGTCTGCCCCTGGGGCGGCCCGCATGAACAGCGCCCTACGCACACGCGGACAGGCACCAAAGCGGTGCGCGACACGATGTCCGGTGGCCGATCCGAGGCCGTCCACGGGGCCGATTGACGGCGTGACCGGGCGACGACCGGCGCGCGGACCGAACACGGCGCAGCGGCGGGCATCCGGGCGCGCCAGACGAGGGCCGGAACGAGGGTCCGGAACGAGGGCCCGGGACGGGCGGAGGACGCGCGCTCCCACCGCACCGCCAACCCGTGACAAGAACCGGCCCCGCCCCGGACTGCCTCGGTGGAACCCAGGGAGGACGGCGGCCGGACGGGTACTCCTGCGGGCGGAGGACGGCCCGTCCCGTGGGCTGATGGCGGGCCGGCGGGGGCGCCGTATCGTCGGTGTCATGAGCCGAGGACTTCATCTGGACGGCTACCTGCTGGCCTTCGACACCCGGGCCCAGTCTCTGCAGGACCGCACCCGCGCCGGTTACCTGCTGCGGGCCGCCGCCCTGGCCGAGCTCGCCCACCGGGGCGCCGCCGCCGAGGACGGGACGGGCCGGGTGCAGGTCGTCTGCGCCGACCCCACCGGGGACCGCGTCCTGGACGCGCTGCTCACCGAACTGCGTGGCCGGCCGCGAACCTGGAAGGCGTGGATCAGGCGCAGCCGCGACGACACCCTGGAGGCCGTCGAGGAGCGGCTCACAGTGCTCGGCATCATGACCATGCCCGACCGGGACCCCTACGGCCCGGCCGCGCCGCACCGGACGGTGGCGATGGACGATCCGCGCGAGGCCCTGGACCTCCAGGTGCGCGTGGCCGAGCTCGTCCGCGGCACCGCCCCGGCCTCCGAGGCGCCGTTCGCCGACGCGGTCCTCGCCGCGCTGGCCGCCCACGGGCACCTGCGGCTGGTGCTCTCCCGGCACGACCGCAGGGCCCACGCCGGACGGATCACCGCACTCACCGACCGGCTCGCCCGCCCCGCCCCGGGCCTGGCCCGCGCGGTGACCGGGCTGAACCTGACCATGGTCGCCGGCCAGGGCGGGATGGGCGGCAGCTGAGCGGACGATCGGGCAGCCGAAGGAACGACTACACCACCGCTGCTGAACCTTCCTGCGCGGGCCGTCGCCCCGGCCTGCCTGCCCGCACCGGAACCCGGACTCTCCACGGCCCCCGACCACGGTCCCGACGAGAAGGACGCCGGGAGCACGAGGTCACCACTACGCTGCGGGATTCAAGCCCCCTCCCACGAACGGACCGACCTATGGACCTCGTCTTCACCGGCCGCGTCATCGAGTGGCGCGGGCCCTCGCCGTTCTACTTCGTCCCCGTGCCGCAGGAGCAGTCAGCCGACATCCGCGAAGTCGCCTCACAGGCCACGTACGGCTGGGGGGTCATCCCCGTCGAGGCCCGCATCGGGGGTATCGCCTTCACCACCTCGCTGTTCCCCAAGGACGGCGGCTACCTGCTCCCGATCAAGAGCGCCGTGCGCAAACCGCACGATCTCTCGGCCGGGGACGAGGTGAGCGTCGAGATGACGGTTCGCCTCGACCGCCGCCCGGCACACGTGTAGCCCCTCCCCCAGCGGCGACAACCCCCAGGGTGTCCACCTCCCGCACCACCGGCCCCCGCCCCACCCGCGCCCACAGCACCGGCCCCTCGCCCGTAGCACCCGTCACCCCCGGCCCGACGAGCCGACCCCGCCGGACGCACGCCTCGGTCCCGGCGCCGCGGCCGGCCCGTCCCACCCTGTGCACGGCACGCACCGTCAGACGCCCGGGCACGTCTCGTCGTTCAGCGACCGGGAGCCACCGCCCGTGCGGCACCCGGCCCGCCGATGGTGCGCAGCACACGCCGCCAGGGTCTGTCCTGTACGGCCGTCGGTCGATGCCCGGGTGAAGGTCTCGCGGCTGAATCGGGCGAACTACGCGGCTCGCGAGCAGTACCGACGGGTCGGCCGCCGGGAAGGCGCGGTGGTCGTCGCCGGTCTGGAGGCCGTACGTCGCCTCGTTGTGCCGCCGCGCTCGCCGCCGCTGGGCCCGAGTTCGTGTGGTGCGGCGGTCGGCATGTCGTGGGCGGCGGGCCGATTCGGCCCCGGGACGGGCCGCGTTGATGCCGGTCGCGGTATGACGGTGCGCAGGCAGCGGCGCAGCGCCGGATCCGTGGTCGGATCGGCGGTTCTCGGCTACAGGAGGACGAGCAGCTTGGTGCCCGGTACCAGCTTCCGGTTGACGGAGGTCGACTGGACGAACACGGTGTACGACGGGTTGTCGCCCGGCTTGACCGTGGCCTCCGACTGCGGCAGGCCCAGGAGCCGGCGGGCCGCCGGGCCCGAGAACACCCGGCCGGTCATCCGGCCGGTGGCCGGGTCCTTCTCCGCCACGGCGAGCTGCTTGCCGCCCTGGATCTTCTCGCGCTTGGACAGCTCGTAGAAGGCGCAGCCGCTCTTGTACGGGTGTCCGGCGCTGGTGACGAAGTCGCGGATCGGCGTCTGCTGGTCGACGGGGACGAGGATGTACTTGCCGGTGTCCAGGGCGTCGAGGTTGGCCGTGACGTCGGCGGTGCTCAGGTCCTGGCCCATGGCGAAAAGGTTCCTGGTGCCGCGTACGCCCTGTTCGCGGCCCCGCAGGAAGCTGGTGGCGGCCGTCTTGACGGTGCCGATGGCCTCCTCGACGCCCTTGCTGGAGTCCGCGTCCCAGACCGCGATGTTGCCCGCGGGGAAGCCGTACTCCTGGGCAGTGCGCTTGGCCAGGGAGTTCGGGACCAGGATCGCCGAGGTCCAGTGGTCGGGGAGGTTGTCCATGGCACCGTGGATGCGGTCCATCCACCTGCGCAGCACCGCGGCGCCCTTGGCGCCGCCCATCCGGGTGTGCATCTGGCCGCTCTCCGAGCAGCCGGAGGCGTTCTCCTCGCCGTCCGTGACGACGACCTGGAGGAAGGAATGCTCCCCGTACCCCTCCCAGATGTTCTTCAGGTCGTCGATCGACTTCACCGCCGCCTCGATCAGCGCCGTCGCACCGTTGTCGACCTTGTACAGGCCCTTCAGGGACGGCAGATGCTTCACGTCCATGTCCCAGACCAGGTTCTCCACCTCGTGGTCGAAGGCGTAGAGGCTGATCCGGGTCTCGTGACCCAGCCGGTCGGACTCCTCCTGAAGACCCTTCACGAACTCGTCCACCACACGGACAAGCTGCGCCTCGTGCTTGCGCATCGAGCCGGAATTGTCGACCACCAGCGACACGTGGTTGACCTTGTGCTTGATCCTCTTCGCAGACATGGTTCCACCCCTCATTCCGACGCCATTTCCAACGCCCTTTTCGACGTCTTTCCGGCGCCCCCTGCAGCGTTGTTTACACACTACGGTGGGGCACTGACAGTGCCTCCTGACCTCGGGTCATGCAGACGCCGACCACCCGTCCACCACAAAAGGCGGGTACTGACGGTCGGCCAGAAGACTTCAGCCGGACGAGAACCCGCTCGTTTAGTTCTCACAAAGGGCGCAGGTAGGTGACGGGCGACGTGCACGCCGAATCCGATGCGCGCCGTCCTATTCGCCGGCCCGGCGGACGGCAATCTTGCACATCCCCCGCCGGCGCCGGGCTGTAGCGCACAGGCCGGGCGGCCGGAACGGCGGGCCGCGGCACCAACGGGCTGGCCGGATGCCGGCGTGCGCCCTCGCTCAGGCCCGGCATACCGCCGGGCGCGTCCAGGAGAGACCAGACGATGGCCCGACCCGTATGGAGCAGTGTTCTGAGTCCACATCAGCCGACTTTCAAACAGAGCCCGCTCCTCGGGCCTGAACACCGGTTCCCGCCCGATGCACTGGACGTGCAGCCGTAGGTCCGGCGGGGGGCGGGCAAGGGGCCGACCGAGGCGAAGAGGCCGCCCTCACGCGTCCTGGTCCGGCCCGGGCGTGTGAGGGCCGACCGGGTTCATCCAATCCCCGACACCGCGCGGGATCACGCGAACAGCCGACCCAACCACCACACTGCCGAGTAGACCCGCCTCAGCACGGCCTCGCCCTGAGCCGCTCCCCGCCCCGTCACGTCACCGTAGGCGGGCGGCCTTGGAGGAACATGTGGCTTCGCAGTTGACCGTCTCCCTCGTCGCAGCTGCCACCACCACTGCTGTCAGTCTGCTCGGCTTCGTGATCCAGGACCAACTCGCGCGACGCTCTCGACTCGAACGCCGAAAGAGACTCTTGGAGGACGCATCGCGGCGGGTGACCTTCGTAACGGAGTGGTGGAAGGCGATGGAGCTGGTCAGTGCGCCGCCCGACGAACTGCCCGAGGCCAAGGTCGGGGGCCTCGCCTGGCTGAACGAGGCCTCGGCGCTGGTCGCCGAGGCCAGATCCCCCACTGTCACCGAGCGACCCCAGCCACCTGTGAGAAGAGTGCTGTTGACCTATCGCTTCGAGCATCGATCCGCGAAAGTCATCCGCGTCTGCTTCTACCTTGCTCTCGCCTGGGCCATCCTCCTCGCGGCCGAACTCCCTTTCGAGCATGGCAGTAGCTATTTCGCCTCCGGCTTCGTGTCGATGGCTGTGCTCATCTTCCTGGCCATGCTGCTGCGCGTCTGGGCAGCCGCGGTCGAGAAACGGAGTCCGAGCCCGATCCGGAACCCGGCCGCTCCGGACTCGAGCTCCTGACACTCCGCCGGATCCAGGGCTGTTTCAAAGTTCCGGTGAGCACACATGACTCTCCTGGTCACGGCGGTGTGTGTGCGACATCCCGCGAGTTCTCCTGAGCCCCGCTGAGTGACCGAAGCCGTGGCCAGGGCCTTCGTCCCCCCTTCAAGTGCTCTGCCGGGCCGTGACGCAGTCGGGATTTCTGAAGCGTTCTCAGCTCGTACGACCGATCCATGGTCCGGTCGAACTTCACCTCGCCGAGGTGTTCGGCTCGACGAGATGACCGCCATGCGTTACGCGGGCTCGGCCCGGCGCCCCTGGAAACCCGTGCCGAATCGTGGAACGTCGTGACAGCATCGCCGGATGATCAACGCTGAGGACCTGGTCGGCAAACGCCTGCTGAAGGTGACGACGTCCTGGCACCACTACCAGGAGACCGAGCCATCCCTCCTGCACATGTGGCTGCACATGGACGGCCTCGGCCCCGTCCGCGTCCACACGTCGGGCGACGGGGTGTCCATGGAGATCGACCAGCCTCACGGCCCCTACGACATGGACGAATACGGCCACACCACGGTCGAGGACAACCTCCCCGACTTCCCCATGACTCGCTTCGTCGGCCAGCGGGGATCCTCTCCACCCTGGAGATCCGCTACCAGCGCGAGAACCTCGACTTCGCCATCGGAATCGCCCTGCAGTTCGAGAACGGGAGCATCCGCGTCCTCAACCTCGCGGACGAAATCGTCCTGGCCTACGACCAGCACCTGGGCCCGGTCGAGGCGCATCTCCACGCAGCCGACGCATGAATCCCTCCCCTGGGAACGCAAAGAACCCGGCGGAAGAAAACTCCTGTTCATGCCCCTCGGCATGCGAGATGCTGCCGGACATGATCGACCGTGACTTCGCGATCCGGGTGGCCCAGGAAGATCTGGACCGCAAGTACTCGGGGCGGCTGGTGGTGGCCGGGGCTGAGGAGCACGAACTCGTCTGGATCGTCCACCACCAAACCGCGGGATACCTACGCACTGGAGACCCAGGTCAGCTCTTGGGCGGCAACGGCCCCTACCTGGTGGATCGCCTCGATGGGAGTCTTCACCAGATCGGACCGGTCGCCGCGGTCACCGGCGAGTGGGAGCTGGACTACCGGACCCGCATCAGGAAGATGACCACACGCACCGCAGTTGATGAGCTGCACGAGGAGATCCGCCGGACAGCGGCGGCCGATGGACGAATCATCGCCATGCACTTGCTGCGGCAGCGGGTCCAGACACTCACGCACGCGCAAGTCATCGCGTACGTCACCGCCCTGCAGGTCGGCACCGCACCACCGCACCTGGTGGACATCGCCACCAGGGTCCTCGTTCCTGCCCTGGATCCCGTCCTCAGCGTCCACACCATCCACCCCGCGGGGGCGGCGGCTGTGGAGACAGCTGAGGGTAGACCCGTGTCTTGAAGTGAACTCGCGGGTCCTTTCGCGAGAATCGGGGTGGTCGACCCGCGGATTCGCCGTGAGGAACCTTCAGTTTCCGCGAACTCGCGGGGCTCACGGGGGCTGAGGAACATCGGCGTCAGATCCTGCGCCTGTACGCCCCGTCACCGCCTCTTCCTCGCGTGGACGACGTCGCTCGTCGGGCGCCCACGGTTGCAGCGGCACCGGCGGTGTGACGGGCGCCGAGGCGCTTGAGATTGCGGCACACGCTCTCCGAATGCCTCAAGCCGGCCGGCGAATCGGGCGGCCTCCAACCAGGTGCCGGTCACCGGGTGCGCCCATGCCCTGGCCGCCGCGCACTCGGCCCGGAGCGCTGGGCCATCACCACGAACCCGCCGAGGACGTCGCGCCCGCCGGAAATCGCCGATGACCGCCGACGACCGCCGACGACGCAACATTTCCGGCACCCGGTCGCGTGTAGAAGTCGACGCGGGGCACCACCGCCCCGCGGGCAACTCGGCACGGACGACGGAACAAGGGGGCCGGGCACGGATGTCGCCGGAGCGCGAGAGGTTGTTCGAACAGTTCGCCGCAGCCCGGTACGGGGCGCTGCGCCGCACCGCGTACCTGTTGTGCGGCGACTGGCACCTGGCCGAGGACCTGGTGCAGTCGACCCTGATCAAGGTGTACGCGCGCTGGCCGCGGCTTCGCGACCCGGACACCGCTGGCGGCTATGCCCGCACCACGCTGGTGCGCACCTTCGTCGACGGGCGGCGGCGCCGCTCGGCCGGCGAGGTACCCAGCGCCGAGCCGCCGGAGACGGCGGCGGTCGGCGCCGACCCGGACCGGCGGCTGGCCCTGCTGGCGGCACTGGCCCGGGTGACACCGGGCTACCGGGCGGTGCTGGTACTGCGCTACTGGGAGGACCAGAGCATCGAGGAGTGCGCCGCGATCCTCAACCGGAGCAGCGGCGCGGTGCGGTCGGACGCCCACCGCGGCCTGGCCCAACTACGGACGATCCTCGGCGACTCGGTGCACGAGATCGCCGGGGCATGACCGGGCCGACGGCAGGACGGACGGTGCGCGCCGACCTCAGGGCGGACGGGCAAGCGGGTGTACGGGCGAGCGGACGGGTGTACGGGCGAGGTCGGGGATGCGGAGCGAGAAGGAGGAAGCAGGCATGACGCACGGTGGGGACGACCCCGACCGCCGGATGGCGGCGCAGGTGTTCCGGGCGGTGCTGGAGCAGCCGGAGCCGGAGCAGCCCGTGGTGCTGGCGGCTGTGCGGGCCGGTGGGCGGCGGATGCGGGCCCGACGGCGGCTCGCGCTCGGCACGGCGGTACTGGCGGCAATCCCGGTACTGGCGATCACCACGGCACTGGCCCTTCCGGGGTCGGCGGGCGCGCCGCGGCTGCGGGACCTGGTCGGGCTCGACCCGGCGGACGACCGGCCCTCCACGGCGCAGCCGTCGAGCTACGGGATGGACCAGTTGGACGCGATGCACGACCGGCTGCGCACCGCTCTGGCCGCCCACCTGCCCGCCGGATACACCGGTGTGCTGGACGGCGGCGGCCCAACCACCTTCCGACTCGCCCGCGCCGACGGCGGGTTCACCGCAGTCGCGACGATCATGGGCAACCCCCTGGCCCCGGGCAGCCACGCGCCCTCACCGTGCGAGCCGCAGGACGGCCGGCCCGTCTACGCGATCGGCTGCGTGTCCCGGACACTGCCGGACGGCTCCACCGGCTGGCTGTACAAGTCCACCTCCTACCCGGGCACCCAGTTCACCCTGGTCACCCCCCAGGGCCGGATCGCCGGACTCGGAACCCTGCCGACCGCCGTCCCACCACAGGGCGAGAGCGGGGAACCACAGGAATCCAAGGCCATGACACCCGAGGAACTGGACGCCCTGGTCTCCACCCCGGAAGTCCTGGCCGCCCTCGAGGCCGTCCCGCTGGACGCACCCGGCTGACCACGCTCCCGGGCCGCCCTCCCGACACCGCCCGACCGGTCTTGCGGGCCACAGGCACCAGGCCCCGGCCGGGCCCGCGACCCAGTACCGACCGCCAGAGCGACGGCAGCGCGACGGCACGACAGCACGACAGCAGGACGCGACGACGCAACGGCAGGGCGCGACACGGCCGGATGTGGGACGGGAGGGCCCCCGGGGGCCGTCCCGGACCGGTAGCCCAGAAGCAGGCCCCGGGTCTCGCAGCCTCTCGGAGCAGGCACCGGCAGCTGTCCGCGCCCGGCCCGCGGCGGTGACCTGGCCAGGGACGGGCGGCGCGCCTACAGGCCTTGTAGCTGCACCGAAGCCGGGAGCGACGCCACGGTCACGGCACCCCGGCCCTGAGACGCGCGAACGGGGCCACATCCTGCGTGCGGCCGGCGTCCTCGCCGGGCCCGGCCGACGAGGACGCCGGGACACAGCAGCAGGCCGTCCCGGAACGGCCTGCCGGGCACCTGGCTCTGTCCACCAGAGCCGACAGCGCTCCTGCGCCGCTTGGGGGGCGGCGCCCATTCTGCGAGCGATGGGGAATGTTCACGGGTTTCCACAGCACGCTGCCAGGCGCCGAACGGTCCGGCGTACACCGCACCAGGCCGGCCAGGGCACCCGGGCCAGCGGACGTAAGGGCGTGCGACGCTGATGCCATGGAACCGGCCCCTGGCCCTACCGCTGTCCCTGCGGAGCCGATCACGCCCGATCCGGTGCGCGAGGTACCGGACACCCTGCTCACCCAGTCCTGGCTCGACCTGTCGTTCCTGCACTGGGCCGCCGATCCCGCGGACGTTGCGCCGCTGCTGCCGGCCGCAACCGTGCCGGACACGCACGACGGGCTCACCTACGTCGGGCTGGTGGCGTTCCGGATGTACCGGGTGGGCTGGTTCAACGCGCCGGGTATCCCGTACCTCGGAACCCTTCCGGAGATCAACGTGCGGCTCTACTCGGTCGACCGGTACGGGCGGCGTGGCGTGGTGTTCCGCTCGTTGGAGGCCTCGCGGCTGCTGCCGGTGGCCATCGCCCGCAGCGCATTCCGGCTGCCCTACATGTGGGCCGGGATGGCGATCCACCGCGACTCGGACAGCATCAGCTACACCAGCAGCCGGCGCTGGCCCGGACCGCGTGGAGCGCGCAGCCGGATCGCGGTCCGCATCGGCGAGCGGATCGAGCACCCGACCGCCCTCGAACACTTCCTGACCGCCCGCTGGGGCATGCACAACACCTTCCTCGGCCGCACGGTGTACCTACCCAACGCCCACCCTCGCTGGCCGCTGCACCGGGCGGAGCTACTTCACTGCGAGGACGACTTGGTGACCGCAGCCGGACTGCCCACGCCCACCGGGCCGCCGGTGAGCGTGCTGTACGCCCCCGGCGTCCCGGTCCGCTTCGGCCGCCCCACCCGCCCCGGCGGCCCACCCACTCCCTGAACCCGCACAGACAGCAGCCACACAGACAGCGGCCGCGCCGCAGTCCGCAGGACCTCGGCCCACGCCCGGCAAGCCCCGTCGATTCCCGCGGAGATCGAACACGGCAGCGCCCGAACCCTCCCGAACTGCCGAACAACATTCGGCGAACAGAGCCAGGCGCCCACCACGCCACCGGGCAGACACCTCCCGGGCAGGTGCACGCCCCAGGGCGACCACACGGCCCCCGGCAAACCGGGCGTGCGGGTCGGACAGCGGCGCCCACAACCTCCACGGCCGGGCACGTACGGGTCCGCGACACGCACGACCCGAGACCCTGCGACACCAACCACCGCCGAACGGACCGCACCCGGCACACCGAACCGGCCAGGGACACTGCCCACCCCGATCCGCCCCCGCCGGCGGTGTCCGTCCGGTCACCGGCCCGATACGGCCCCGTACCTCTAGGAGCTGGGGATCGCCAGGAGGAGCCCGCCATCGAGGCGTTCCTGAATGTGTCGGCCGTGCGCGGCACAGACCACGACCGTGCCGCCCTGCGCGTCCATCGCCAGGAAGGTCGCCGGCTCACCACACGGACCCTGAGTCCGGTCATAACCCCACCCGGCACCGCACTCCCGACACCACGAGTGACCGTTCTCCGTTCGCAGCGTCGGCCCGCACCGCGGACAGATTCCCCACCACGCCGTGCACGACCCCCGCCACTGGGCGGCACGCACCCGCGCCAGCTTCTCCGCCGCACCCCCGATCCGCTGTGCCGCCTGGGAGAGCGCCTCGTCCACCCCACCCGACAACGCCCCCCGCACCGCGCGAGGCAGACCCGACTGCTCCTTCAGCCGCTCCCGCATCGCGGCAACATCCCGCGCCAACGCGTCCACACGCGCTTGAAGATCCCGCAACTCCGCAGGCGTCGGCTCACCACCACCGGAGCAACCAGCATCCGCGAACAAACCCCTCACCCCCGACAACACCACAACGCCAACAGACCCCCGACCCGACACCCCGCCGGCGGCCACCCACCAAAACATCGTGATCAAACCATGACAGCCCCGCCCCGACAAGAGACGAAGGCCAGGCAACCAAACCAACCAAACCCCACCAGCAACGCCGCACCATCGGCACCGCCGGCAACACGATCGTGTCACCCCGCAACGATCCAGACCCCGGACCGGCCCCCACCACACACCGCAGCACCGGACCCGGCCCGCGCCGCGCGGCCGCACCCCCGCCAAGACCTCAAAAACCCGGTCGGGTCGGGACCAGCCCGCCCCAAGGCCAAGCACGGCCAAGGCCCTCAAAGGCTCCCCACCCGGGAACGACCGCCACCGCCCCGACAGACCCCCAAGCAGCCGATCGCCAAGCGCCACCGCCGCCACCGAGCCGACCGCCACGAAGAACACCACCACCACCACGCCAACAAAGCCACAGCACCCGCGCAGGAAACCGCAACCACCCCAACAAGACCACCCCGCGCAACGCCGGGAAGACCGTGCCCGCCGAGCGGACCACCCGCCGCCGAACAGGGCACGGGGCAGCCGGGTGTGTACCGGCCAGGCCACCCCCGCGCCAGGAGTGCCCGCCCACGATCCTCGGCCCAGCGGCCGAGCCCGCGAGGTGGCAGCAGTGCGGCTCCCCGAGGGGGGTCTCACAGGGCCGCCACAAGCGGGTAGCAGCGGAGCCGCTTGACGGACCCGTGATCGCGGTCACGGGTCCCCGGCCGGGTCCGGACAGCCATTCGGGCAACACCGCGGGGCACACGCCCTCGACCACCCCACCGCCAACCCCACCCCGGAACACCAGCCCGGCCGCCGGCGTCGCGGTGTCGGCCGCAGGCCCGGTCGGCGGGCCGTGCCCGTCCGGTGGACAGGAGCCACGCGGCACCGGCGCGCCCGCCGACCATCAAGCCAGCGCACCTCACCCGTGACCGACCGGACCCGGACCCGGCGGCCCCAGCCCCGCTCGCCGTGGCGATCCGGACCTCGGCCGCTCGGCCCGCCGCCGCGTCCGCGCTCAGTCCTGGAACGTCCGCTCGTTCAGCACATCGAGGTTGCGGAACACCGGGGGCCCGTCGCACAGCGCCATGGCCTGGGCCGCGAACTCCGCCGTCTCCGGGCGGTCGGAGTTGTCCATCGCCTGCTCGTACGAGGGGAACTCCACGATGTTCAGATACACGTTCTCCGCGTCCCGGTCACGGGTCTCCACGGCCCGCGTCGCCACGCGCCTGCCCGCGTTCTTCTCCACCCAGCTGTCCAGCAGGGCATTGAACTCGTCGATGCGACTCGTCCTGTACTCGATGATCTGAATGAACGCCACAATGACCCTCCTCGGTCCGGCGGGCGACTACCGCCCGTCCGTTCAGCGTCTCCCCGACACCGACAGGCCGCAAAAGCACACAACCAGCCCGCCAGCGGCCCGGCCGACCGCCTCCCGACAGCCACCATCAACCCACCACACCCAGCCGACGCCGACGCCGACGGCTGAGGACAAGGGTGTCAACGCTTCGCCAAAACTGGTTCTGGATCACTTTCCGTGCCAGAGCCACGGAGCGTCACCGAAACCACGATCATGAACGGTCGTGGCTGACGAATTCCTCCAGGACCTCTGGTTCCACCACGCCGACAACGTCGCGCTCGACACCATCACCCTCCACTTCACGTGCTTCTTGGAGTGCTGAGCCGAGGACAGATGATCGGTGAGACGGTTGCCGCCGTGGGGCTTGCTCCGACCCCGGGGTCCGGTCAGTTCTCCCCGCTCGCGGGCCTTACCGGTTCAAGAAGCGCGGGTCGGCCGTCACGATGTACTGGCTGAGGAGTTCGCGGTTGTGGAAGGCGGAGTGCAGGAGGAGGGCCAGGTCCGTGAGGGCTTTCAGGTCGCTGCTCGAGACCACGAAGGTGCCGGCTTCTGATCCGAAGTGGAGCTTGTCCGCGTTGTCGGGCATGCGGGACCTCACCAGTGACTCGGCCAGACCCTCCCAGCCGTGACCGTGGCTCTCCGCGTTGTGTTCCTCGTGTCGCGCGTCAGACTTTGTGGCAGGGCTCGTTTCTTGTGGGTCCTGCCTTGTAAAGGAGTCTGATCGATCATGGTGAGGCCGCCGGCGTTGCCGCCGGAGGAGAAGGTCCGGATCGTGCTGTCGATCCTGGCCGGTGAAATGACCGTTGCGGAGGCCGCGCGGCGGGCGAAGGTGTCCGAGCAGTCGGTCGGGAACTGGAAGCGCCAGTTCCTGGAGTCCGGCCGGGCAGGCCTCGAGTCCGGGAAGTCCGGCCCCAGCAGCCGGGAACAGCAACTCGAGGCCCAAGTCGCCGACTTGACGCAGGCGCTGGGTGAGGCCGCGGTCGAGCTGAGGGTGTGGAAGAAGTCCGCGGAGGGCCGGCTGGGCCCTTCGAGGACCTCGAGGTGATCCGCGTCGAGGCGGGCATGCCGACCGCGAGGTTCTGCCGTCTGATCGGCGTGCCCGAGCGGACCTGGCG
>NZ_JBFBJZ010000099.1:0-17712 GCF_040686255.1 Kitasatospora sp. NPDC085879
GCTGTTGAGTTCTCAAGGAACGGACACTTCCTTCGGACCGCCTTCCAGCGGACCCTCCGGGCGTTTCGCTCTTTCGTGTTTCCAGCTTATCAGATGTCTTCCGCTCCGTTTTCCGGAGTCCGTTTCATCGGATTTGCTTTTGCCTTTCGGCACTCCCGAACTCTATCAGAGTTCTTTCACCGGATTTACCGTCTCGAACTGAATTCGATCGGTGCCGTCCGGCAGTGGGGCAACTCGGAGAACATTACGCTCCGAGTCGCCCCACGTCAAACCTGGACCGCCGGGTCTCAGACCTCGACCACGACCGGGAGGATCATCGGCCGGCGACGGTAGTTGTCGGCGACCCACTTGCCGATGGTGCGGCGCACCAGCTGCTGCACCTGGCGGATCTCCAGCACGCCGTCGCCCGCGGAGCGGGTCAGCGCCTCCTCCAGCTTCGCGACGACCGGCACGAAGGCACTGTCGTCGATGCCGGAGCCGCGGGCCTGGATGGTCGGGCCGCTGACGATCTTGCCGTTGGTGGAGTCGACCACGACGAAGGCGGAGATGAATCCCTCCTCGCCGAGGATGCGGCGGTCCTTCAGGGAGGCCTCGGTGATGTCGCCGACCGAGGAGCCGTCGACGTACACGTAGCCGGCCTGGACCTTGCCGACGATCCGGGCGACGCCGTTCTCCAGGTCGACGCAGACGCCGTCCTCGGCGATGACGACCCGGTCCTTCGGCACGCCGGTGGCGATGCCGAGGTCGGCGGCGGCCCGCAGGTGGCGCCACTCGCCGTGCACCGGCATGAGGTTGCGCGGCCGGCAGATGTTGAAGAAGTACAGCAGCTCGCCGGCCGAGGCGTGGCCCGAGACGTGCACCTTGGCGTTGCCCTTGTGGACGACCTTGGCGCCCCAGCGGGTGAGGCCGTTGATGACCCGGTACACGGCGTTCTCGTTGCCCGGGATCAGCGAGGAGGCCAGCACCACGGTGTCGCCCTCGACGATGCGGATCTGGTGGTCCCGGTTGGCCATCCGCGAGAGCGCGGCCATCGGCTCGCCCTGCGAGCCGGTGCAGACCAGCACGACCTTGTCGTCCGGCAGGTCGTCCAGGGTCTTCACGTCGACGACGAGGTTGCCGGGGACCTTGAGGTAGCCGAGGTCCCGGGCGATGCCCATGTTGCGGACCATCGAGCGGCCCACGAAGGCCACCTTGCGGCCGTACTCGTGCGCGGCGTCCAGCACCTGCTGGATGCGGTGCACGTGGCTGGCGAAGGAGGCCACGATGATGCGGCGGTCGGCGTTCGCGAAGACGTTGCGCAGCGCGGCGGAGATGTCCCGCTCGTGCGGGATGAAGCCGGGGACCTCGGCGTTGGTGGAGTCCACCAGCAGCAGGTCCATGCCCTCCTCGGCCAGCTTGGCGAAGGCCGGGAGGTCGGTGAGGCGGCCGTCCAGCGGCAGCTGGTCCATCTTGAAGTCGCCGGTGGCGACGACCATGCCGGCCGGGGTGCGGACGGCGACCGCCAGGGCGTCCGGGATGGAGTGGTTGACCGCGATGAACTCGCAGTCGAAGGGGCCGATGCGCTCGCGCTCGCCCTCCTTGACCTCCAGGACGTACGGGCGGATCCGGTGCTCGGCGAGCTTGGCCTCGATCAGGGCGAGGGTGAGCTTCGAGCCGATCAGCGGGATGTCCGGGTTCTCCCGGAGCAGGTACGGGACGGCGCCGATGTGGTCCTCGTGCCCGTGGGTCAGGACGATGCCGTCGATCTTGTCGAGGCGGTCCCGGACGTACGTGAAGTCCGGGAGGATCAGGTCGACGCCGGGCTGCTCGTCCTCGGGGAAGAGGACGCCGCAGTCGACGATCAGGATGCGGTCCCCGTACTCGAAGACCGTCATGTTGCGGCCGATCTCGCCGAGACCGCCGAGCGGAGTGATGCGGAGGGCGCCCTCCTTGAGTGCGGGGGGTGCGCCGAGTTCGGGATGCGGGTGGCTCAAAAGACTCTCCTCACGACGCACGCCACATGCCCGGGATCGTCCGGCGACATATGGCGTGCGTCCATCGTTGGCTTCCTACGTATCAGGTGCCTCCGCGCCTTCGGTCCGGTCCAGCGGCAGGCCCTGGGGGCCCGGCGAGCCGGGGCGCGCACGTCTGTGTCTGCTACGGGTGTACCCCGCCCGCGGCCAGATCCTGCTTCAGTTGCGCAATCTCCTCCGCGGTGGCGGAGACCAGCGGGAGGCGCAGCGGGCCCGCGGGGTGTCCCTGCAGGGTGAGTGCGGCCTTGCTGAGGATGACACCCTGGGTGCGGAAGATGCCGGTGAAGACCGGCAGCAGGGACTGGTGGACGGCGGTGGCCTTGGCGGTGTCACCGGCGATGAAGGCCTCGACCATGGTCTTGAGCTCCGGGGTGACCACGTGGCTGACGACGCTGACCACGCCGACGGCGCCGACCGAGAGCAGCGGCAGGGTCAGGATGTCGTCGCCGGAGTACCAGGCGAGGCCCGAGCGGGCGATGGCCCAGGAGGCGGCGCCGACGTCGCCCTTGGCGTCCTTGTTGGCGACGATCCGGGGGTGCTCGCCGAGCCGGACGAGCGTCTCGTGGCTCAGGGCGACGCCGCTGCGGCCCGGGATGTCGTAGAGCATGACGGGCAGCCCGGTGGCGTCCGCGATGGCGACGATGTGCCGGTACAGGCCCTCCTGCGGGGGCTTGCTGTAGTACGGCGTGACCGAGAGCAGGCCGTGGGCGCCGGCGGCCTCGGCCTGGCGGGCCAGCTCGGTGCTGTGGTGGGTGTCGTTGGTGCCGACGCCGGCGATGATGTGCGCCCGGTCCCCGACGGCCTCCACCACGGCGCGGACGAGCTCGGCCTTCTCGGCGTCGCTGGTGGTCGGCGACTCGCCGGTGGTGCCGTTCAGGACGAGACCGTCGTTGCCGGCGTCCACGAGGTGGGCGGCAAGGCGCTGGGCGCCGTCGAGGTCGAGCCCGCCGTCGGCGGTGAAGGGGGTGACCATCGCGGTCAGGACCCGGCCGAAGGGCGTCTGGGGGGTGGAGGTCGGAGCCATGCGTCCAAAACTACTCGTAGGCCACTGGGGTGCGGTCACGCCGGTCCACGGTTCGGACAGAATCGTGCGAGGTCGGCGGTGGGCCGTCGGGGTCGGAGCATGGGATTCCGGTGCTGCCCGCTCGGGGGTTCGGGCAGCACCGGAATCCGTGCTCCGAGCGTAGGGAGCGGGCGGAACCGCTGCAATCCGGATATCTCGGGCGGGCCGCCCGGATGCCCGTCACCGCAGGTCAGGGGGCGACTCGGCCGTGCGCGTTGAAGGCCGCACGGGTGAGCGGCATCAGCTGCCCCCAGTGCTCCTCCATCTGCTCGGCGACCATCTCGATCTCGCGCTGCGGGAAGGACGGCACGGTGGCCTGCTCGTTCTTGGTGCGCAGCGACAGGAAGTGCATGAGCGAGCGGGCGTTGCAGGTGGCGTACATCGAGGAGAACAGCCCGACCGGGAGGACGGCGCGGGCGACCTCGCGGGCGACACCGGCGGCGAGCATCTCCTGGTAGGCGCGGTAGGAGGAGCGGTAGGACTCCTCCATGGCCTCGGTGGTGACCTTGTGCTGCTCTGCGGTGCCCTCGACGAACTCGTAGCGGCCGGGCTTGCCCTGCTGGACGAGTCGGCGCTCCGGGCCGGGGACGTAGAAGACCGGCTGCAGCTCGCGGTAGCGGCCGGACTCCTCGTTGTACGACCAGCCGCTGCGGTGCCGGTGGAACTCCCGGAAGACGAAGATCGGCGCGCTGATGAAGAAGGTCATCGAGTTGTGCTCGAAGGGCGTGCCGTGGCGGTCCCGCATCAGGAAGTTGATCAGGCCCTTGGACTTCTCCGGGTCCTCGCCGATCGTCTCCAGGGACTGCTCGCCCTTGGTGGACACGCGGGCGGCCCACAGGACGTCGGTGTCGGTGGCGGCGCTGCGGACGAGTTCCACCGTGACATCGCTGCGGAAGGTGGGGGCCAGGTCGTCGCTCACGCGGTGCTCCTCGTTTCGGTGGTGGTGCTGTGCAGCTTGATGGCGTGCTGCATGGCCTTGCGGGCGCGCGGGACGTCCCCGGCGTCGGCGTAGGCCACGGCGAGGCGGAAGAAGGCCCGCCAGTCGTGCGGGGCGGCCTCCGCCTCGGCCTTGCGGCGGGCGAAGACCGCGTCGGCGGAGTCCCGGTCGATCCGGCCGCCGGTGGTGCGGCGCAGCTCGTCGACGGGCAGGCCGCCCTCGGCCTCCAGCTCGCGGGCGAGCCGCTCGCTGGCCCGGCCGAAGCGGATGGTCTGGCGCAGGAACCAGATGCCGATCGGCGGGACGACGAAGGCGCAGATGCCGAGGCCGATGCCGAGCGGCCTGCCGGTGGCGACCAGTTGGATGCCCTCCCCGATGCAGAGGAGGGAGACCACGACCAGGGCGGCGGCGAGCAGGAAGAAGCCGGTGCGGGAGGTCATGCGGGGCTCACAGGTCCAGGAAGTGTTCGAGGCCGAGGGTGAGTCCGGGGGTGTCCACGACCTTGCGGACGCCGAGCAGGATGCCCGGCATGAAGCAGCTGTGGTGCAGCGAGTCGTGCCGGATGGTGAGGGTCTCGCCGGCGTCGCCGAAGAGCACCTCCTGGTGGGCGAGCAGGCCGCGCAGCCGGACGGCGTGCACGGGGATGCCGTCCACGTCGGCGCCGCGGGCGCCGGGCAGCTCGTGGGTGGTGGGGTCCTGCTGCGGGGCGCGGCCGGCGTCCTTGCGGGCGGCGGCGATGAGCTGCGCGGTGCGGGTGGCGGTGCCGCTGGGGGCGTCGGCCTTGCGGTCGTGGTGGAGTTCGACGACCTCGACGGACTCGAAGTACTTGGCGGCCTTCTGGGCGAACTGCATGCCGAGGACGGCGCCGATGGAGAAGTTCGGGGCGATGAGCAGGCCGGTGGCGGGGCTCTCGGCGAGCCAGCCGCCGACGGTGGCCAGGCGCTCGTCGTTCCAGCCGGTGGTGCCGGTGACCACGTGGATGCCGTGGTGGAGGGCGAAGTCGAGGTTGCCCATGACCGCGTCGGGGTGGGTCAGCTCGACGGCGACCTGGACGCCGGCGTCGGTCAGCTCGGTCAGGTCGGAGCCGCGGCCGAGGGCGGCGACGAGCTCCATGTCGGGGGCGGCCTCGACGGCCTTGACCGCCTCGGAGCCGATCCGTCCCTTGGCGCCGATCACGGCGACGCGCAGCGTCATGCGGTTTCCTCCTGGGCGAGCAGGTCGCTGATGGCGGCCGCCCGCTTGGCGTTGATCGGACCGATCAGGGCGAGCGACGGCCGGTGCGCCCCCAGCACATCACGGGCGACCGCCTGGACGTCGTCCAGGGTCACCGCCGCTATCTTCGCCAGCATGTCGTCCACGGAGAGGTGGGTGCCGTAGCAGAGCTCGGCCTTGCCGATGCGGTTCATCAGCGAGCCGGTGTCCTCCATGCCGAGCACGGTGGAGCCGGAGATCTGGCCGACGGCCCGGTGGAGCTCCTCCTCGGTGATGCCGTCGGCGACGACCTTGGCGAGCTCCTGGCGGCAGATGGAGAGCACCTCCTCGACCCGCTTGGGCTGGCAGCCGGCGTAGATGCCGAAGATGCCGCTGTCGGCGTAGGAGGAGCTGTAGGAGTAGACGGAGTACGCGAGGCCGCGCTTCTCCCGGACCTCCTGGAAGAGCCGGGAGCTCATGCCGCCGCCGAGGGCGGCGTTGAGGACGCCGAGGGCCCAGCGGCGGTCGTCGTGGCGGGGCACGCCGGGCACGCCGAGGACGAGGTGGGCCTGCTCGGTGGGCCGGTTGAGCACCTCGGTGCGGCCGGCGGTGCGCAGCGCCTTGACGCCGCGGCGGACCTCGGCGGGGTGGCCGCCGGAGCGGGCGAGGACGGGCGCGAAGGCCTCCTCGACGAGCTTGACGACCTTGCGGTGGTCCAGGTTGCCGGCGGCGGCGACGACCAGCTGCTCGGGCTTGTAGCGGCGCTTGTAGAAGCCGGCGATCTGGTCGCGGGTGAGGCTGGTGACGGTCTCCTGGGTGCCGAGGATGGGCCGGCCGAGCGGGCCGGTGCCGTAGATCACCTTGGCGAAGAGGTCGTGGACGACGTCGCCGGGGTCGTCCTCGGCCATCGCCATCTCCTCGAGGATGACGCCGCGCTCGGCGTCGACGTCCTCGGGGCGGATGAGGGAGCCGGTGAGCATGTCGCAGACCACGTCGATGGCGAGCGGCAGGTCGGTGTCGAGCACCCGCGCGTAGTAGCAGGTGTTCTCCTTGGCGGTGAAGGCGTTCATCTCGCCGCCGACGGCGTCCAGGGCCGCGGAGATCTCGAGGGCGCTGCGCCGGGCGGTGCCCTTGAAGAGCAGGTGCTCCAGGTAGTGGGTGGCGCCGTTGAGGACGGGTGTCTCGTCGCGGGAGCCGACG
Organism: Kitasatospora sp. NPDC085879; assembly: GCF_040686255.1. Taxonomy (NCBI): domain Bacteria; kingdom Bacillati; phylum Actinomycetota; class Actinomycetes; order Kitasatosporales; family Streptomycetaceae; genus Kitasatospora; species Kitasatospora sp. NPDC085879. The sequence continues at coordinate 6,404 of NZ_JBFBJZ010000099.1, forward strand.
CCGACCCAGATGCCGAAGGTCGCGGAGCGCACCGTCGGCAGGGTCTCGGTGACGACCCGCAGGCCGCCGGGGAGGACGGTGCGGCGCACGGTGCCGGCGCCGTCGACGCCCTTCAGCAGGGTCTTGGTGGTGCCGGGGCGCTGCTGTGCCGCGGAGGCCTGAGCCACCAGGGTGTACCTCTCGATCGGGGAAGAACAGGGTGCGGCCCGCACGCCTCGAGGGGCGTGCGGGCCGCGGGAGGACTACCTCGTCACTCGGTGCGTCACTCGGAGGCGGCCTCGCCGCCCTCCTCGCCCTCGACCACGGGGACGAGGGAGAGCTTGCCGCGCGGGTCGATCTCGGCGATCTCGACCTGCACCTTGGTGCCGACCGCGAGCACGTCCTCGACGTTCTCCACGCGCTTGCCGCCGGCGAGCTTGCGGATCTGCGAGATGTGCAGCAGACCGTCCTTGCCGGGCATGAGCGAGACGAACGCGCCGAAGGTCGTGGTCTTCACCACGGTGCCCAGGTAGCGCTCGCCGACCTCCGGCATGGTCGGGTTGGCGATCTGGTTGATCGTGGTGCGGGCGGCCTCGGCGGCCGGACCGTCGGAGGCACCGATGTAGATGGTGCCGTCGTCCTCGATCGTGATCTCGGCGCCGGTGTCCTCCTGGATCTGGTTGATCATCTTGCCCTTGGGGCCGATGACCTCACCGATCTTGTCCACCGGGATCTTGATCGTGATGATGCGCGGGGCGTACTGCGACATCTCGTCCGGAGTGTCGATGGCCTCGTTCATCACGTCGAGGATGTGCAGGCGGGCGTCCTTGGCCTGCTTCAGCGCGGCGGCGAGCACCGACGCCGGGATGCCGTTCAGCTTGGTGTCCAGCTGGAGGGCGGTGATGAAGTTGCGGGTACCGGCGACCTTGAAGTCCATGTCGCCGAACGCGTCCTCGGCGCCGAGGATGTCGGTGAGGGTGACGTAGTGGGTCTCACCGTCGATCTCCTGGGAGATCAGGCCCATGGCGATGCCGGCGACGGCGCCCTTCAGCGGCACACCGGCGTTCAGCAGCGACATGGTGGAGGCGCAGACCGAGCCCATCGAGGTGGAGCCGTTGGAGCTGAGCGCCTCGGAGACCTGGCGGATGGCGTACGGGAAGTCCTCGCGGGAGGGCAGCACGGGCAGGATCGCCCGCTCGGCCAGCGCGCCGTGGCCGATCTCGCGGCGCTTGGGCGAGCCCACGCGGCCGGTCTCGCCGACGGAGTACGGCGGGAAGTTGTAGTTGTGCATGTAGCGGCGGCGCGTCTCCGGGGAGAGCGTGTCGAGCTGCTGCTCCATGCGCAGCATGTTCAGCGTGGTGACGCCCAGGATCTGGGTCTCGCCGCGCTCGAACAGGGCCGAGCCGTGGACGCGCGGGATGGCCTCGACCTCGGCGGCCAGGGTGCGGATGTCGGTGACGCCGCGGCCGTCGATGCGGACCTTGTCCTTGATGACGCGCTCGCGGACGATCTTCTTGGTCAGCGCGTTGTACGCGGCGCTGATCTCCTTCTCGCGGCCCTCGAACTCCGGGAGCAGCTTGTCGGCGGCGATCGCCTTGATGCGGTCGATCTCGTTGTTGCGCTCCTGCTTGCCGGCGATGGTGAGCGCCTGGGCGAGCTCGTCCTTGACCGCGGCGGTCAGGGCGGTGAGCACGTCGTCCTGGTAGTCCAGGAAGACCGGGAACTCGCCGGTGGGCTTGGCGGCCTGGGCGGCGAGCTGGGCCTGCGCTGCGCACAGGACCTTGATGAACGGCTTGGCGGCCTCGAGGCCGGCGGCCACGACCTCCTCGGTCGGCGCGTCGGCGCCGCCCTCGACCAGCGTGATGGTCTTCGTGGTGGCCTCGGCCTCGACCATCATGATCGCGACGTCGCCGTCCGGCAGGGCGCGGCCGGCCACGACCATGTCGAAGACGGCGTCCTCGAGCTCGCTGTGGGTCGGGAAGGCGACCCACTGGCCCTTGATCAGCGCGACGCGGACGCCGCCGATCGGGCCGGAGAAGGGCAGGCCCGCCAGCTGGGTGGAGGCGGAGGCGGCGTTGATGGCGACCACGTCGTACAGGTGGTCGGGGTTGAGCGCCATCACGGTGACGACGACCTGGATCTCGTTGCGCAGGCCCTTGACGAAGGACGGGCGCAGCGGGCGGTCGATCAGGCGGCAGGTGAGGATGGCGTCCTCGGAGGGCCGGCCCTCACGACGGAAGAACGAGCCGGGGATCCGGCCCGCGGCGTACATCCGCTCCTCGACGTCCACGGTCAGCGGGAAGAAGTCGAAGTGCTCCTTCGGCTGCTTGGACGCGCTGGTCGCCGACAGCACCATGGTGTCGTCGTCCAGGTAGGCGACGGCGGAGCCGGCGGCCTGGCGGGCCAGGCGGCCCGTCTCGAAGCGGATGGTACGGGTGCCGAAGCTGCCGTTGTCGATGACGGCCTCGGCGTAGAACACGTTCTCTTCCACCTGGAAGATCTCCTCTTTCGTACGTCTCCGGTGGAGCGTCCCCCTGCGTCCGCCTGCCCGGCCCTGCGGGCCGGTCTTCGATCGAAGCCCCCGGGCGTCTGTCGACGACTCCCGGCGGCCACTACCGAGGACCGGCGCCTCTCGGCTTGCCTGGTCGGCGGTCGCGTGTGGACGCTCCCCGGATGCGGGCGGCCTCCGTTTGAGGCCTGCGGCCCGCGTAGGGTCTCGGTCCTGCCCGGTGCCGTCCGCGCGTCGCGCGGCCGGGCACCTTCCGGGCATGCCCTTCACCTTACAAATTCACACCCTACCGAGCACGCCATTACCACGCGTGTGGCAACGGTTCTCTCGTCCGGGGTGGGGTTTCCGCGCGAAACCGCCGCGCGGATGCGCCGAAGGGCGGCTCCCCGGGAAGGGGAGCCGCCCCACGGAGCGGTGTCAGCGAGCGCCGCCCGCGGCGCCACGGCGGATGCCGAGGCGGTCGACGAGGGTACGGAAACGCTCGATGTCCTTCTTGGCCAGGTACTGCAGCAGGCGGCGACGCTGGCCGACCAGGATCAGCAGGCCACGACGCGAGTGGTGGTCGTGCTTGTGGGCCTTGAGGTGCTCGGTCAGGTCCGAGATACGGCGGGAGAGCATGGCCACCTGGACCTCGGGGGAACCGGTGTCGCCCTCCTTCTGGCCGAACTCGGCGATGATCTGCTTCTTGACGTCGGCGGCGAGAGCCACGGCATCTCCTTCGGGGTGGCCGAGTGATCCCGGTAGGCGACACAGGATCGGATGGAACTCGGACTGACCAAGCGTACCAGCGCCCGCCGGCGGCCCCTTGCACGGGGCGCCGGCGGGCGCGGGCGGGTGTGTCCGGGGGTCGCTCCGGCGTCAGCTGGTGGCGCCGCGGACCAGACCGTAGATGTTCAGCACGGCCAGCGCGAGCGGGACGAGCGAGATGAGCATCACGCCGTCCACCATGTCCAGGATGCGGCCCCAGAACGGGGAGACGCCGAGCCGGGGCACGATCAGGGCGATCGCGGTGAGCACCGCGGCGCCGAGGGCGACGGACGCCGACAGCCACACGGTGCGCAGGTCGAGCGAGCTGCCCGTGCCGCCCTGCTGCAGCTGCTCCAGGATGAACAGCGGCGTGTGCAGGGAGAGGCCGAGGACCAGCAGGCCGAGGCCGATCAGGCCGGCGATGGTGAGGCTGAAGACCTGGGCGGTGTAGCGGAAGAGCCGGGCGCGCAGCATGGTCGAGATGCCGACCGCCAGGGCGAGCAGCTCGCCGAAGGTGGAGTTGCTGAAGCCGAGCACCGCGCAGGCGCCGACCACGGTGGCGGCGCAGCCGCCGACCAGGCCGACCAGGACCTCGTGGCCGCGGCGGGCCTGCTGGGCGATCCGCTCGTACTGGACGGTCTCGGAGCGGCTGGTCTCCTCGCCGTAGGCGCTGCCGCGGGTGCGGGTCTGGCCGGGCGGGCTGAAGCCGACGGGGAGGCGGGCGAAGCGGGCGGAGAGGGCCGGCAGGAAGCCGACCGCGGCGACCGCGGCGACGCCGGTGACGGCGGCGATGTGGGTGGCCGGGGTGCCTTCGAGCAGCACGGCGGCGAAGGTCGAGAGGGTGCCGGCGGCGGCCAGGAAGGAGGAGGCGACGAAGACCGAGTCCTTCTCCGGCAGCAGGCCGACCAGCAGCACCGAGACGACGAGGACGGCGACGCAGCCGACCAGGAACTGCAGCCGGCCGGGGCCGTCGCCGACGGTCGCGACCGGGACGGCGCCGGAGCCGGCGATCAGGGCGTGCGGCAGGGCGCCGAGGCCGAGCGCGAGGCCGGCCGCGTGGTCGTCGTAGACCCGGGCCCGGACACCGGCGAAGGTGACCAGCACGACCGCGGTGACGCCGGACAGGATGCCGGGCAGGCTGTGCATGTCGTGGCGCAGGTCGGAGAACCAGAGCGCGAAGCCCAGCAGCACCAGCATCACGGTGGCGCCGATCAGGCCGAAGGCCCGCATGAGGTCGGGGCTCCAGAACCGGCGGTCCGCCTCGACGGCGCTGGCGACCGCGTCGGCGACGTCGTCGTAGACGGCCGGCGGCAGCGACTCGGAGAACGGCCGCAGGCTCAGCAGGTCACCGTCGCGGACCTGCTGGGCGGCCAGCGGCAGGCCGCTGTCGAGGACGGTGCCGTCCCGGCGGACCAGGTGGAAGCCGGTGGGCGTGCCGTCGACCTGGGTCTGCCCGGTGAGGCGCAGCACCTCGGGGTAGATGTCGGCGAGCGGGACGTCCTCGGGCAGGGCGACGTCGATCCGGCTGTCCGGCGCGACGACGGTGACCCGGCAGAAGCCGGTCGTTGCACTGGCGCTCATGCGGCCACCTCCGCGAGCCCGGAGGCCGCTTCATGTTCCGCGCACCTCTTGACTGTCCGCTCGCTCACCGGCGCTCCCCCTTGTCGGATTTGCCTGCTCGTCAGCTCTTGCTTCTGATACGCCCTCGTCCGGGCCGGTCCGGAACTGGCACGGACGTGGACGGAGTTGGCGCGGCGTTACCCTACCGCTCGCCGAGGGGCGACTGTGGGCCGGTCCCCCGCCGGAAATCGCCGCCCGCCGCGGGGGGCGGCGAAATGCCGTGCGGCGGTGTGCTGTTGGTGGAGGAATTTCGACGCTTCGTACCGGAAATCTCCTCGGCTGACCCCGTGGTCGAACCGTCCCGGCCGCCCAGTAGGATCGGCCCCTGCGCAAGGCGTACGGGGGCCCGGCTGGTGCAGCACCCTCGATCGCGCCTGCGGTCGGCGGAGCGGGGGCGGCGTCAGCGCACGGGGCGCCCTCACCCGTACGTAATCGGTGTGCGTAAGGGTTGGTGCCAGTGAGCGAGCGAAGCGAACGGACCGTCAAGAGGTCCGGGTTCCGCGCAGCGGCCGCCGGGCGGAGCGGGGCGGTCGCATGAGTGTGGTGACGGTCAAGCGGCCGCCGCGGGCGTACCCGCCGCCGGTGCCGGACGAACCGGTCGAGCTGGTCGCGCCCCCGGAGCTGCCGCGCTCCGGCGGCGAGGACTGGATGATGTCCCTGCTGCCCCTGCTCGGCATGGGCGGTTCGGCGGCGTTCTTCTTCTCCCCCGGCGCCCAGGGCCCCATGAAGATCATGGGTGTCCTGATGGTGGCGTCGACGGCGGGCATGGCGGTCGCACAGATCGTCAAGGCGCGCCGCGGCGGCAGCGCCGGTACCGCGGACGAGCGCCGCGACTATCTCAAGTACCTGCAGCAGATGCGCCGTCAGGTCCGCCGTACGGCCGAGCGGCAGCGCGGCGCGCTGCTGTTCACCCACCCGGAGCCGGACCAGCTGTGGTCGATCGTGGCCGAGGGGCGCCGGCTGTGGGAACGCAGGCCCACCGACCCGGACTTCGCGCAGGTCCGGCTGGGCACCGGGCCGCAGCAGCTGTCGACGCCGATCGTGGCGCCGCAGACCGCTCCGCTGGACGAGCTGGAGCCCCTCGCCGCCGAGGCGATGGGCACCTTCATCAAGTCGCACGGCACGCTGCAGGAGCTGCCGCTGGCCGTCTCGCTGCGCGCCTTCTACCACATCACCGTCTGCGGCGACCCGGACACCGTGTACGGCACCGTCCGGGCGATGGTCGCCCAATTGACCACCCTGCACTCGCCGGACGACCTGATGGTCGGTGTGGCGGCGGCGCCGGGTGCGATCGACGAGTGGGAGTGGGCGAAGTGGCTGCCGCACACCCAGCACCGCAAGGAGAACGACGGCGCCGGTTCGCGCCGTCTGATCGCGGCCGGGCTCGGCGAGCTGGAGGAGCTGCTCGCCAAGGAGCTGGACGGCCGCAAGGGCTTCTCCCGCGACAGCGTGCCGAGCGCCGACAAGCCGCACCTGATCGTGGTCATGGACGGCGCCTCGGTGCCGCAGGACTCGCTCCTGGCCGGCCCGGACGGCGTGGAGGGCGTCACCGTCATCGAGGTCGTCCCGGGTGACCTGGACGAGCCCAGCGGCCACCTGGTCGTCACGGTCGGCAAGAACGAGCTGCTGCTGGAGTCCGCCTCCGGTGCCTCGTACTCGGGCCGGCCGGACACCCTGTCGGCGTGGCAGTCGGAGGCGCTGGCCCGCCAGCTCGCGCCGTTCCGGGTCTCCGCGGGCGGCGACGACGGCGACCCGTCGCTGGTGTCCATGGACTTCACCGAGATGATGAACACCGGCGACCCGGGCTCCTTCGACCCGGCCCGGCACTGGCGGCCGCGCCCGATGGCGGAGAAGCTCAAGGTGCCGCTGGGTGTCGGTCAGAACGGCGAGTACGTCTGGCTGGACATCAAGGAGGCCTCGCTCCAGGGCATGGGCCCGCACGGCATGTGCGTCGGTGCGACCGGTTCCGGCAAGTCCGAGGTGCTGCGCACCATCGTGCTGGCGCTCGCGGTGACCCACTCCTCCGAGGTGCTGAACCTGGTCCTCGCGGACTTCAAGGGTGGTGCCACCTTCGCCGGTATGGCGGAGATGCCGCACACCGCGGCCGTGATCACCAACCTCGAGGGCGAAGCGACCCTGATCGACCGCATGCGCGACGCGATCGAGGGCGAGATGAACCGCCGTCAGGAGCTGCTGCGCGCGGCGGGCAACTACGCCAACATCAACGAGTACGAGCGGGCCCGTGCGGCGGGTGCGGCGCTGGACCCGCTGCCCTCGCTGCTGATGATCATCGACGAGTTCTCCGAGCTGCTCACCGCGAAGCCGGACTTCATCGACCTGTTCATCCAGATCGGCCGCATCGGCCGTTCGCTCGGTATGCACATGCTGCTGGCCTCGCAGCGTCTGGAGGAGGGCAAGCTCCGCGGTCTGGACACCTTCCTCTCCTACCGGCTGGGTCTGCGGACCTTCTCGGCCGCGGAGTCGCGGGCCGCGATCGGCGTGCCGGACGCCTACCACCTGCCGCCGATCCCCGGTGTCGGCTACCTGAAGTTCGGCTCCGACGTGATGGAGCGCTTCCGGGCCGCGTACGTCTCCGGTCCGTACCGGCCCCCGGGCCAGCAGCGGACCAGCGGCGGCCAGGTGATCACCGCGCAGCCGGTGCTGTTCACGGCCGCCGAGGTGGCGGTCGTGGAGCCGGTGGTCGAGGAGGTGTTCGAGGAGGTCGAGGAGATCGACGACTCGCTGCTCGACACCATGCTCGACACCTTCGTGCACCGCATGATCGGCCAGGGTCCGCCGGCCCACCAGGTCTGGCTGCCGCCGCTGGAGGAGGCGCCGAGCGTCGACGGCCTGGTGCCGCCGCTGCAGGCCACCGCGGAGCGCGGCCTGACCTCGCCGGAGTACGGCGCGCTCGGCCGCCTGGTGGTGCCGGTCGGCATCGTCGACAAGCCGCGCGACCAGCGCCGCGACGTGCTGTACCAGGACTACTCGGGCGCGGCCGGCCACGGCCTGATCGTCGGTGGCCCGCAGTCCGGCAAGTCCAACATGGTGCGCACCCTGGTGGCGGGCTTCGCGGTCACCCACACCCCGGTCGAGGTGCAGTTCTACCTGCTGGACTTCGGTGGTGGCGCGTTCGGCGCGCTGTCCGGCCTGCCGCACGTCGGCGGGGTGGCCGGCCGCCTGGACGTCGAGAAGGTGCGCCGCCTGGTCAGCGAGGTGCACGGGGTGCTGAACCGGCGCGAGGAGCTGTTCCGCTCGGCCGGCATCGACACCGTCACCACCTACCGCTCCCGCCGCGCGGCGGGCCAGCTGCCGGACGAGCAGTTCGGCGACGTCTTCCTGATCATCGACGGCTGGCTGACCTTCAAGCAGGAGTACGAGGTCCTCGAACCGGTCATCAACGACATCGCGCAGCGCGGTCTGACCTACGGCGTGCACGTGATCGTCACCGCGGCCCGGTACGCGGAGGTGCGGCCGGCGCTCAAGGACCTGCTGCAGAACCGCACCGAGCTGCGGCTCGGCGACTCGATGGAGTCGGAGATCGACCGCAAGGTCGCGGTCAACGTGCCGGCGGGCTCGCCCGGCCGCGGTCTGACCTCGTCCAAGCTGCACTTCCTGTCCGGTCTGCCGCGCCTGGACGGCTCCTCCTCGACCGCCGACCTGTCGGACGGGGTGGCCGACCTGGTCGCGCAGATCGACGCGGCCTGGACTGGCCCGCGGGCCCCGCAGGTCCGCATGCTGCCGGCCGTCCTGGACGGCCACGCGCTGCCCAAGGGCTTCGAGCACCCCGAGCTGGGTGTGGCCTTCGGTGTGGACGAGGTCGAGCTCGCGCCGGTCTTCGTCAACTTCGAGACCGACCCGCTGTTCATCGTCTTCGGTGAGAGCGAGTCCGGTAAGTCGGCGCTGCTGCGGATGCTGATCAAGCAGATCACCGAGCGGTACACCCCGGACCAGGCGGGCATCGTGGTCGGCGACTTCCGCCGCTCGCTGCTCGGCGTGGTGCCGCAGGAGTACCTGGTGGAGTACGCGGCGGCGGCGCCGGCGATGTCGGCGGCCGTGGAGATGCTCCGCGGCGCCTGCTCGCGCCGTCTGCCGGGCCCGGACGTCACGCCGGATCAGCTGCGCAACCGCAGCTGGTACAGCGGCAAGGACATGTTCGTGATCGTGGACGACTACGAGCTGGTCGCGACGTCCTCGGGCAACCCGGTGGCGCCGCTGGCGGAGTTCCTGCCGTTCGCCCGCGACATCGGCCTGCGTGTGATCATCGCCCGCAGCGCCGGTGGTGCCGGCCGCTCGCTGTTCGAGCCGGTCATGCAGCGCATGCGCGAGCTGGGCGGCCAGGGCGTGCTGCTCTCGGGCGACAAGAACGAGGGCGCGCTGCTCGGCACGGTCAAGCCGCAGCCGCTGCCGCCGGGCCGCGGTGTGTTCGTCTCGCGGCGGATCGCCGCGGGCCAGACGCTCCAGACGGGCTGGCTGCCGGCCCCGTAGCAGTGACCTTGCGTGACCGGAAGGGCCGGACTCCTCGGAGTCCGGCCCTTCCGGCATCCCAGGGCTCGGACGGTGCCAGAACGTTATCTACTTTTTTTGCCGGGTCGGGCTGCGGTTCCCGTACCGGTCGGCCGACGGCTCGGACGCCGACCGGGCCGCCTGCACCCCAGAGAGTGAACAGGCTCACAACCTTCGATTCGCAGGCATTAACCGAACATTAGCCTTTGATTCAATCTTCATCCATGTGAGTTGACAAGGCGGACAAAGGAGAAAATTGCCGCGCGGGATCAACAGATCGCATGTTTATGCGGCTCATGGCAACGGATTCCGAAGCAGATCGCGCGTTGACGCAGGCAAAGCGTCGCGGTTCCATGGCCATCCGGGAGCGACCGAACCAGAACGCCAGTCAACGCCCCATCGGAGGCGATACCGCTCCCCCGCCAAGCCCCGCACAGTCGATCGGATGCCCCATGACCGACACGCTTCGCCCGCCACTCGCCGTAGCCGAGACCGCCACGGCGGCGGACACCCCCAAGAAGCTCACCCGTTCGATCGGTGTCGTGGGCGGAACGCTGCTCACGCTCTCCTGCGTGACGCCGGCGTCCTCGCTGTTCGTCATCGTGCCGGAGCTCTTCTCCTCGCTCGGCACCTTCACCGCCATGTCGATCGCCATCGGCGCGCTGATCTGCATCGCGGTGGCGTTCTGTTACTCCGAGCTCGGCACCCTCGTCCCGAGCGCCGGCGGCGAGTACGCGATGGTCGGCACCCTGGCCGGACGCTTCGCGGGCTGGCTGGTGTTCATCCAGTCGCTGATCGTCGTGATGATCGTTCCCTCGCTCATCGCCATCGGCACCGCCGACTACCTGGCCCCCATCGTCCACGTGGACGCCCGCTGGGCCGGCGCGGCCGTGATGATCGCCGCCACCGTGGCGGGCCTGCTCGACCTGCGCGCCAACGCGTGGATCACCGGCATCTTCCTCGTCCTGGAGGTCATCGCCGCCGGAGTGGTCGCCTTCCTGGGCTTCGGCCACGCCGAGCGCGGCGCCGGCAGCCTCTTCCACGGCTCGGTCGTCGCGGACGGCGCCACCAGTGCCGTCGGCCTCGGCGCGATCGTCGCCGCGATGGGCACCGCGCTCTTCGTCACCCAGGGCTTCTCCACCGCCATCTACCTCTCCGAGGAGCTGGAGAACCCCCGCCGCAACGTCGCCCGCACCGTGCTGTGGACGCTGGCCCTGTCGGTCGTCGTCATCATCCTCCCGGTCGTCGCGATCACCCTGGGCGCCCCGGACCTCGCCGCGCTGAGCGCCGGCAACATCTCCGACCTGGTCACCGGCTGGAGCAACTCCGCGGTCGGCACCTTCATCAGCCTCTGCGTCGCCCTGGCGATCATCAACGCCGGCATCGTCATGGTCATCCAGAACTCCCGGGTGCTGTTCGCCTCCGGCCGCGACAAGGCCTGGCCGGAGCCGGTCAACCGCGCCTTCGGCACCCTCAACCGGTTCAGCGCCCCCTGGGTCTCCACCCTGGCCGTCGGCGTCCCCGGCGCGGTGCTCTGCTTCGTCCCGCAGGACCAGCTGACCAACATCACCGGTGTCGCCGTCACCGCGCTCTACCTGCTGGTGGCCGTGGCCGCGCTGTTCTCCCGCCGGGGCCACCACAAGCACGCCCCGGCCTGGCGCCAGCCGCTGTGGCCCGTCCTGCCGGTCCTGCTGACCGTGGGCCTGGTCTACCTGCTGACCCAGCTCGACGTCACCGCCCTGGCGTGGACCGGCGGCCTCACCGCGGCCGCCAGCCTCTACTGGCTGTTCTACCTGCGGCCCCGGCAGGCCGACCGCTGGGTGATCACCCTGCCCGAGGACGAGCAGCTCTGATTCTCCGCGCACCGGACGCGGGGGGGGGCCCGGCCCCCGCCGGCGGGGGGGCGGGCGGGGCCCGGCCGCGGGCGGGCCACGCCCCCGCCCGCCCG
>NZ_JBFBJZ010000100.1:0-17677 GCF_040686255.1 Kitasatospora sp. NPDC085879
CAGCTTCTCCTTGGTCACCCGGGCGTGCTCGCGCTCGTTGTCCAGCGCCGCGAAGTGCGACTTGCGGTGCTTGGAGAACACCGAGCGGGCGTGGGTCCCGCCGCCCGCCGCCGTCCGTTGCGGGGCGCGCCGCCGCGCGGCGCGGGGCGGTTCCTGGTCGGATGGTGCTGAGGTCTGGCTTCCGGGTGAATGACTGGATATATTCAGTCTCGGTAAGCCTGAATGAATTCATCCGCAAGGAGGCCGGAGCATGGTGGAGCAGGTGAGCGGCCCGCGTGAGGTCCGCGCGGCACGTGGGACGCAGCTGACCACGCAGGGCTGGCAGCAGGAGGCCGCCCTGCGGATGCTCATGAACAACCTCGACCCCGAGGTTGCCGAGCACCCCTCGAAGCTGGTCGTCTACGGCGGCACCGGCAAGGCGGCGCGCGACTGGCGCTCGTACGACGCCATGGTCCGCACCCTGCAGAACCTCAAGCAGGACGAGACCATGCTGGTGCAGTCCGGCCGCCCGGTCGGCGTCATGCAGACCCACGAGTGGGCGCCGCGTGTGCTGATCGCCAACTCCAACCTGGTCGGCGACTGGGCGAACTGGGAGGAGTTCCGCCGCCTGGAGTCGCTCGGCCTCACCATGTACGGCCAGATGACCGCCGGTTCGTGGATCTACATCGGCACCCAGGGCATCCTCCAGGGCACCTACGAGACCTTCGGCGCCGTCGCCGACAAGAAGTTCAACGGCACCCTCGAAGGCACCATCACCCTCACCGCCGGTCTCGGCGGCATGGGCGGCGCCCAGCCGCTCGCCGTCACCATGAACGGCGGCGTCGCGATCTGCATCGACTGCGACCCCTCCCGGATCGCCCGCCGGATCGAGCACCGCTACCTGGACGTGGAGGCCAAGAACCTCGCCCACGCCCTCGAACTCGCCACCGCCGCACGGGACAAGAAGCAGCCGCTCTCCATCGGTCTGCTCGGCAACGCCGCGGAGATCTTCCCGCAGCTGCTCGCGATGGACGCGCCGATCGACATCGTCACCGACCAGACCAGCGCCCACGACCCGCTGAGCTACCTGCCCATCGGTGTCGACTTCGACGACATGGCGGACTACGCGGCCGCCAAGCCCGCCGAGTTCACCCAGCGCTCGCGCGAGTCGATGGCCAAGCACGTCGAGGCGATGGTCGGCTTCCAGGACCGCGGCGCCGAGGTCTTCGACTACGGCAACTCCATCCGCGGCGAGGCCCAGCTCGCCGGCTACGACCGGGCGTTCGCCTTCCCCGGCTTCGTCCCGGCCTACATCCGCCCGCTGTTCTGCGAGGGCAAGGGCCCGTTCCGCTGGGCCGCGCTCTCCGGCGACCCGCAGGACATCCACAAGACCGACAAGGCCGTCCTCGACCTCTTCCCGGAGAACGAGTCGCTGCACCGCTGGATCAAGATGGCCCAGGAGAAGGTCCACTTCCAGGGCCTCCCGGCGCGCATCTGCTGGCTCGGCTACGGCGAGCGCGACAAGGCCGGCGAGCGCTTCAACGACATGGTCGCCTCCGGCGAGCTGTCCGCCCCGATCGTCATCGGCCGCGACCACCTCGACTGCGGCTCGGTCGCCTCCCCGTACCGCGAGACCGAGGCCATGCTGGACGGCTCCGACGCGATCGCCGACTGGCCGCTGCTCAACGCCATGGTCAACGTCGCCTCCGGCGCGTCCTGGGTCTCCATCCACCACGGCGGCGGCGTCGGCATCGGCCGCTCGATCCACGCCGGCCAGGTCACCGTCGCCGACGGCACCGCGCTCGCCGGCGAGAAGATCCGCCGCGTGCTCACCAACGACCCCGGCATGGGCGTCATCCGGCACGTCGACGCCGGCTACGACCGGGCCGTCGAGGTCGCCGGCGAGCGGGGCGTGCGCGTCCCCATGGGCGAGCTGTGACCGACGGCTTCCAGCGGATGTGGGCGGAGCTGCTCCCCGTGGGCCGCTCCGCCTCGTCCGGCGGCTACCGCCGCTTCGCCTGGAACTCCGCCGACGCCGAATGCCGGGCCTGGTTCGAGGAGCAGGCCCGCTCCCGCGGCCTGCACCTCGAACTCGACCGCAACGGCAACCAGTGGGCCTGGCTGGGCGATCCGCACGGCGAGGGCGCCGTGGTCACCGGCTCGCACCTGGACTCCGTGCCGGACGGCGGCGCCTTCGACGGGCCGCTCGGCGTGGTCTCCGCCTTCGCCGCCCTGGACGAACTCCGCTCCCGCGGCGCCGAGTTCACCAAGCCGCTGGCGATCGTCAACTTCGGGGACGAGGAGGGCGCCCGGTTCGGCGTCGCCTGCATCGGCTCCCGGCTCACCGCCGGCGTGCTCTCCAAGGAGCAGGCCTTCGACCTGCGCGACGCCGACGGCATCCGGCTGCCCGACGCCATGGAGAAGGCCGGGTACGACCCCGAGGCGATCGGCGCCGACCGCGAACGCCTCGGCCGCATCGGCGCGTTCGTCGAACTCCACGTCGAGCAGGGCCGCTACCTGGCGGAGGACCAGAGCGTCGGCGTGGCCAGCGCCATCTGGCCGCACGGCCGTTGGCGGTTCGACTTCCACGGTGAGGCCAACCACGCCGGCACCACCCGCATCGAGGACCGCCGCGACCCGATGCTCACCTACGCCACCACCGTGCTCGCCGCCCGCAAGAAGGCGAGGCTGGCCGGCGCGCTGGCGACCTTCGGCAAGGTCGCCGTCGAACCCAACGGCACCAACGCCATCGCCTCCCTCGTCCGCGGCTGGCTGGACTCCCGCGCCGCCGACGAGGCCACCCTCGACGAGGTCGTCGAGGAGATCCGGCGGGCCGCCTTCGAACGCGGCGAGCGGGACGGCGTCCGGGTCGAGCTCACCCGCGAGTCGTACACGCCCGTGGTGGACTTCGACGAGCCGCTGCGCGACCGGCTCGCCCGGATCCTCGGCCGCGCCGACGGCCGCCCGGTGCCGGTGCTGCCCACCGGCGCAGGACACGACGCCGGAATCCTCGCCTCGGTCATTCCGACCGCCATGCTGTTCGTACGTAACCCGAGCGGAGTCTCGCACTCCCCGGCGGAGCACGCCGAGGAGAACGACTGCCTCGCGGGCGTGGTCGCGCTCGCCGACGTACTGGAGGACCTCGCATGTCAGGGCTGACGTACTGGGCGGAGTACGCGTGGCTGCCGCACGCCAACGGCACCGTCGTCGAGAAGGACGTGCTGATCGCCGTCGGACCGGGCGGCCGGATCGCCCACGTCACCCCCGACAGCGGTCCCTGCCCGTCCGGCGCCGTCCGGCTCGGCGGACTGGTGCTGCCCGGCCAGGCCAACGCGCACTCGCACGCCTTCCACCGCGCCCTGCGCGGACACGTCCAGGTCGGCTCCGGCACCTTCTGGACCTGGCGGGACACCATGTACCGCTTCGCCGGCGCCCTCGACCCGGACAGCTACCTCGACCTCGCCACCGCCGTCTACGCCGAGATGGCGCTGGCCGGCATCACCGCCGTCGGCGAGTTCCACTACCTGCACCACGCCCCCGGCGGCAGCCGCTACGACGACCCCAACGCGATGGGCCTCGCCCTGATCGAGGCGGCGGCGCGGGCCGGCATCCGGATCACCCTGCTCGACACCTGCTACCTCTCGTCCGGCTTCGGCGCCGAGGCCACCAAGCCGCAGCTGCGGTTCAGCGACGGCGACGCCGACGCCTGGGCCGCCCGCGCGGACGCCCTCAAGCCCACCGACCACGCCCGCATCGGCGCCGCCGTCCACTCGGTCCGCGCGGTGCCCGCCGACCAGCTGGCGACCGTCGCGCACTGGGCGGCCATGCGGAAGGCCCCGCTGCACGTCCACCTCTCCGAGCAGACCGCCGAGAACGACGCCTGCCTCACCGCCCACGGCGTCACCCCGACCCGGCTGCTCGCCGACCACGGCGTGCTCGGCCCGCGTACCTCCGCGGTGCACGCCACGCACCTGAGCGACGACGACATCCGGCTGCTCGGCGACTCCGCCACCACCATCTGCATGTGCCCCACCACCGAGCGGGACCTCGCCGACGGCATCGGCCCGGCCCGTCGGCTGGCGAGTTCGGGCTGCCCGATCAGCCTCGGCAGCGACAGCCACGCGATCATCGACCCGTTCGAGGAGGCCCGGGCGCTGGAGCTCAACGAACGGCTCCGCACCCGCACCCGCGGGCACTGGACGGCACACGCCCTGCTCCGGGCCGGCACCGAGGACGGCCACGCCTCCCTCGGCTGGTCCGAGGCGGGCCGGATCGAGGCGGGCGCCCTCGCCGACTTCACCGCCGTCGCCCTGGACACCGTCCGCACGGCCGGGCCGGGCCCGCAGCTCGGGGCGGAGACCGCGGTGTTCGCGGCCACCGCGGCGGACGTCCGGCACGTGGTCGTCGGCGGCCGCCACATCGTCAAGGACGCCGTCCACCAGCTCGTCCCCGACGTCGCCGGCGCCCTCCGCACCGCCATCACCTCGCTGGGAGCCTGAGGGGAGATGCCCCTGGCCGGCTGACCCTGATCTTGAAAGGACAACGTTGAGCACCCTCATCACCGGCATCGGCAGCCTGGTCACCAACGACCCCGGGCTCGGTTCGGGCCCGTTGGGGCTGGTCGCGGACGCCGCCGTCGTGGTGGACGGCGAGCGGATCGCCTGGGTGGGCCCGGCCGCGGCCGCCCCCGCCGCCGACGACCGCTTCGACGCCGACGGCCGCGCCCTGCTGCCGGGCTTCGTCGACTCGCACTCCCACCTGGTCTTCGCCGGCGACCGCACCGCCGAGTTCAACGCCCGGATGTCCGGCCAGGCCTACTCGGCCGGCGGCATCCGGACGACGGTGGCCGCCACCCGCGCCGCGACCGACGCCGAGCTGGACGCCAACCTCGCCCGGTTCCTGCGCGAGGCGCTGCGCCAGGGCACCACCACGGTCGAGTGCAAGTCGGGCTACGGCCTGACCGTCGAGGACGAGGCACGGGCACTGCGGATCGCCGCCGGGCACACCCCGGAGACGACGTACCTGGGTGCGCACGTGGTGGCCCCCGAGTTCAAGGACGACCCGGCCGGCTACGTGGAGCTGGTGACCGGCGAGATGCTGGACGCCTGCGCCCCGCACGCCAAGTGGGTGGACGTCTTCTGCGAGCGCGGCGCCTTCGACGGCGACCAGGCGCGGGCCGTCCTGACCGCCGGCATGGCCCGCGGCCTGGTGCCGCGGGTGCACGCCAACCAGCTGTCGTACGGCCCGGGCGTGCAGCTCGCGGTGGAGCTGGGTGCGGCCTCCGCGGACCACTGCACCCACCTGACCGACGAGGACGTGGCGGCGCTCGCCGGCTCGGACACCGTGGCGACCCTGCTGCCCGGCGCGGAGTTCTCGACCCGCGCCGCGTACCCGGACGCCCGCCGGCTGCTCGACGCGGGCGCCGCGGTGGCGCTCTCCACGGACTGCAACCCGGGGTCGAGCTTCACCTCGTCGATGGCCTTCTGCATCGCGGTGGCCGTCCGCGAGATGGGGATGACCCCGGACGAGGCGGTGTACGCGGCGACGGCGACCGGTGCGCGGGCCCTGCGGCGGGCGGACGTCGGCACGGTCACGGTGGGCGCCCGCGCCGACCTGCTGCTGCTGGACGCCCCGTCGCACGTGCACCTGGCCTACCGCCCGGGTGTGCCGCTGACCGCCGCGGTCTGGCGCAGCGGCGTGCGCGAGGTCTGATCCGGCCGCTCCCCGCCACCGGGGGGGCCGAGGACACGGCAGAGGGAGGGCGCGATCCGCGCCCTCCCTCTTCAATGTGCCGGGTTGTGCCCTGGTCGGGACCAGTTTTTCCGCTTCGCCCCGGTGCGGACAACCGCCGTCCGGGGGGATTTGCGACGGCCCGCCCCCGCCGGTCGGCGGGGGCGGGCCGTGGCCCGGTGCGTCGGGCCCGGTGCGTCAGTGCACGTCGCCCATGAGGCGGACGACCTTCTTGCGGTACATCGCGAGGCCCAGGCCGGCGACGATCGCGGCCACACCCTGCAGGGCGAAGTACCAGGTCGTGCCGGTGGCGTCACCGAGGACCAGCTGGACGATGGCGGCCACGCAGTCACCGGCGGTGACGGCGAGGAACCAGACACCCATCATCTGGCTGGCGTACTTCGCCGGGGCCAGCTTGGTGGTCACGGAGAGGCCGACCGGGGAGAGGGTCAGCTCGCCGACGGTCTGGACGAGGTAGACCACGGCCAGCCACAGCGGGGTGACCTTGACGCCGCCCGCGGCGGCGGCCATCGCCAGCATCATCACCAGGAAGGACGCGCCGATCATCAGCAGGCCGAAGGCGAACTTCATGGTGGTGCTGGGGTTCTTGCCGCGGCGCGAGAGCGCCACCCAGAGCCAGGCGAAGACCGGGGCCAGCGCCATGATGTAGAGCGGGTTCAGCGACTGGAACCAGCTGGACGGGAAGGTGAACCCGAGCAGCGTGGAGGCGGTGCTGTCGTCGGCGAAGACGCTCAGCGTGGAGCCGGACTGGTCGTAGATCATCCAGAACACGGCGGCGGCCACGAAGAACCAGATGTAGCCGCTCATCTTGGACTGCTCGGCGGCGTCCAGGTCCTTGTCGCGCTTGACCCGGGCGAAGACGAACACCGGGACGGCGATGCCCGCGATGGACAGCGGCCAGATCGCCCAGTCGATGGTGAAGCGGCCGCTCAGCACGACGACGGCGTAGAACACGGCCGCGACGGCCAGCCACAGGCCCGCCTTGCGGAACACCGCGCGCTTCTCGGCGGCGGGCATGGGGGCGGTCACGACGTCGCTGGCGGCGGCCAGGTGGCGGGTGCCGAGCAGGAACTGGCCGAGGCCCAGCGCCATGCCGATGCCGGCGAGGGCGAAGCCCAGGTGCCAGTTGACGCTCTGGCCGACGGTGCCGATGACCAGCGGGGCGGCGAAGGCACCGAGGTTGATGCCCATGTAGAAGATCGTGAAGCCGCCGTCGCGACGCGGGTCGTTCGGGCCGTCGTACAGGTGGCCGACCATCGTCGAGATGTTGGCCTTCAGCAGGCCGGAGCCGAGCGCGATGAAGCCGAGGCCGGTGAAGAACGAGGCCGAGGCGGGCACCGCGAGCAGGAAGTGGCCGATCATGATGATCGTGCCGCCGAGTGCCACGGTCCGGCGGGCGCCGAGGAAGCGGTCGGCGATCCAGCCGCCCGGCAGGGCGAGCAGGTACACCATCGCGTTGTAGACGCTGTAGACCGCCGTCGCCACGGCGATCTTCATGCCGAGGCCGCCCTCGGTGGTGGCGGCGGTCATGTAGAGCACCAGCAGGGCACGCATGCCGTAGAAGCTGAATCGCTCCCACATCTCGGTCATGAAGAGGGTGGCGAGCCCTCGGGGGTGCCCGAAGAAGGTCTTGCCACTGGAAGGGGCCGGGCGGATGCCGGCGTCCAGGGTGGTAGTCGCCATGTGTGGTGGGTTCCTTGCCTGTGTTCGTCCGCCGAGGGGTGTTGGCGGGCGGGGACCGGACCACTGTACGGGGACGCTGGCAGGACATCGGAGGACAAATGCCGAACCGTCGGTATTGTCCGAGTAAAGTCCCGGCGACTACAGGTCGTCTATTCGATGGTAACTCGGAAAAACTTCCTTCGAAACGAAGATCGAATGGCGGAATCTCCTCCTCTCACCTCTTGGGGGCCGTCTCGACGCGGACATGGCGGACCAAAGGTAACGATCACGGCTCTGTGAAACAGTTCACAGCCCCTTGCGATCACCGGAGCGGACTACCATCACCCCCATGACCTGTGTGCTGCTGGCCGAGGACGACCCGGCAATCTCCGAACCGCTGGCCCGCGCGCTCCGTCGCGAGGGGTATGACGTGCTCGTGCGCGAGGACGGCCCCGCCGCGCTGGCCGCGGGCCTCGCGGAGGACGTCGACCTGATCGTCCTGGACCTCGGCCTGCCCGAGATGGACGGCCTGGAGGTCTGCCGGCGCCTGCGCGCCGACGGCCGCAGCTGCCCCGTCCTGGTGCTCACCGCCCGGGCCGACGAGGTGGACACGGTGGTCGGCCTGGACGCCGGCGCCGACGACTACGTCACCAAGCCCTTCCGGCTGGCCGAGCTGCTCGCCCGCGTCCGGGCGCTGCTCCGCCGCGGCAACGTGGACCAGCTCACCACCGGCGCCCACGGCGTCAAGATCGACATCGAGTCGCACCGCGCCTGGCTCGGCGAGGAGGAACTCACCCTCTCCGCCAAGGAGTTCGAGCTGCTGCGCGTCCTGGTGCGGGACGCCGGCCGGGTGGTGACCCGCGAGGAGATCATGCGCCAGGTCTGGGACACCACCTGGTGGACCTCCACCAAGACGCTGGACATGCACATCTCCTGGCTGCGCAAGAAGCTCGGCGACGACGCCGCCAACCCGCGCTACATCGCCACCGTCCGCGGCGTCGGATTCCGGTTCGAGAAGAACTGACCCCGGCCGCCGCACCGCACCACCACAGCACCGACTGAGCGAAGGCATTCCCCGGCGTGAAGCGCAGAATGATCAACTCACTGCTGGGCGTCGTCCTGGTGGTGGTCGCGGTGTTCTGCGTCCCGCTGGCGCTCATCGAGAAGCAGAGCATCGTCAACGCCGCCGAGGACCGGGTCGACGCCGCGGCCGTCCGGGTCCTCGGCCTGGTCGAGAACCGGCTGGCCGCGGGCGAACCGGTGACCGGCGAGAAGTTCGCCGCCCAGGTCACCGACGGCTCCTTCGTGACCGTCGACATCCCCGGTCAGCCGCTCATCGCGGCCGGCCGGCCGGTCGACGGCCCGGCGCTGACCGCCACCGAGGAGGGCGCCAGCGGCGAGACGGTGACCGTCCAGCAGTCCCGCGCCGACGTCGACCACGAGATCGGCAACATGCTGCTGCTGCTCGGCGTGGTCGCGCTGCTCGCCGTGCAGGCCGCCGTCGCCCTCGCGGTCTGGCAGGCCAAGCGCCTCGCCCGCCCGCTCACCGAACTCGCCCAGACCGCCGAACGCCTCGGCTCCGGCGACCCGCGGCCCCGCGACCGCCGCTACGGCGTGCCCGAACTCGACCGGATCGCCGAGGTGCTGGACGTCAGCGCCGTGCGGATCGCCCGGATGCTCACCGCCGAACGCCGGCTCGCCGCCGACGCCTCGCACCAGCTCCGCACGCCGCTCACCGCGCTCTCCATGCGCCTGGAGGAGATCACCGCGCTCGCCGAGGAGCCGGACACCGTCAAGGAGGAGGCCACGATCGCCCTCCAGCAGGTGGAACGGCTCACCGACGTCGTCCAGCGGCTGCTCACCAACCAGCGAGACCCGGCCAGCCCGACCGCCGTCACCTTCGACCTCGACGAGGTGCTCAAGCAGCAGGTCGAGGAGTGGAGCGCACCGCTGCGCGCGGCCGGCCGCCGGCTGCTGATGGAGGGGATGCGCGGCACCACCGTGATCGGCACACCGGGAACGGTGGCCCAGGTGCTGGCCACCCTGCTGGAGAACTCGCTGATGCACGGCGGCGGCGACATCACCCTGCGGGTCCGCCGCACCGGCTCCTCGGTGGTCGCCGAGGTCCAGGACGAGGGCCCGGGCGTCCCGCCGGAACTCGGCAACCGGGTCTTCGAGCGGGCCGTCAGCGGCCGGAACTCCACCGGCATCGGGCTCGCCGTCGCCCGCGACCTCGCGGAGGCGGACGGCGCCCGGCTGGAACTGCTCTCGCTCAAGCCCCCGGTCTTCGCCCTCTTCCTCGGCAGCGGCCGGGACGACGAGGACGACACGGGCGCCGCGCCCAAGCGCCCGCAGCGCTGAGCGCGGGCGCGCGCTCCGTTACTTCACGTACTCCGGCTCCTCGGCCGCCAGCAGCAGCTCGGCCTCGGTGACGACCTCGGGCTCTGGCTCGGCCAGCTCCGGCATCGCCTTGAACACCCACGTCCGGTACGAGACGAAGCGGAACACCGTGCCGACCGCGAGGCCGGCCACCTTGGCGGCGATCTGCTCCAGGTGCGTGTTCAGGCCCAGCACGTAGACCGAGAAGCCCAGCACACCGGTCTCGATCAGCATGCCGGCGCCGCTGAACAGCAGGAACAGCGTGATCTCCCGCTTGCGGGAGGCCGCGTCGCGGTCCTTGTACAGCCAGTACCGGTAGCCGAGGTAGTTGGTGGCGATGGCCACCAGGGTCGCCGCCACGTTGGAGCGCAGCGAGGCCAGGTTCAGGCCGTTGATGCAGATCCAGAAGACGACGAAGTTGACGGCGACACCGCTCAGGCCGACGACGGCGAACTTGATCACTTCGTCGGACAGGCCGCGCAGGCGCTGCAGCAACGACGGCTGGGTCGCGGTGGTCGTGGTCATCCGGGTGTCTCCTGAGTGACGTACGGGAGGACGAACTGGGTGCCCGCGCGGGCGCAGCGCGATACCGGCACCTCGTGTACGCACGTGCGCGGCGAAGGCCCGGGCCACCAGGCTACTCGCTCCCTCGGGCCCCATCGGCGCCCGGTTCCCCCCCGGTCTCCCGCGCAACCGCCGGTGCACCGGCTCCGACCGGCCCGGATATCCTGGGCAGCGTGACTTTCGCGGGCAATGCAAAATTTCCAGTGGTCGGCGTGATCGGCGGAGGGCAGCTGGCGCGCATGGCGCACCAGGCAGGCATCCCGCTCGGCATCCGCTTCAAACTCCTCGCCGACACCCCGCAGGACTCGGCGGCACAGGTGGTGTCCGACGTCGTCCTCGGCGACTACCGGGACCTGGAGACGCTGCGCCGCTTCGCGGCCGACTGCGACGTGATCACCTTCGACCACGAGCACGTGCCGACCGAGCACCTGCGGGCCCTGCAGGCCGACGGTATCGCCGTCCGCCCCGGCCCGGACGCCCTGGTGAACGCCCAGGACAAGGGCGTGATGCGGGCGAAGCTCGACTCGATCGACGTGCCCTGCCCCCGGCACCGGATCGTCGCCGACCCGGCCGACGTGACGGCCTTCGCCGCCGAGGGCGACGGCTACCCGGTGGTGCTGAAGACCGTCCGCGGCGGCTACGACGGCAAGGGCGTCTGGGTGGTCGGCGACGAGGCCGAGGCGGCCGCGCCCTTCCTGGCCGGCGTCCCGGTGCTGGCCGAGGAGAAGGTCGACTTCGCCCGCGAGCTGGCCGCGAACGTGGTCCGCTCGCCCAGCGGCCAGGCGGTCGCCTACCCGGTGGTGGAGAGCGTCCAGGAGAACGGCGTCTGCGCCGAGGTCACCGCGCCCGCGCCGGGCCTCGACCCGGAGCTGGCCGCCGAGGCCCAGCAGCTCGCGCTGCGGATCGCCGGCGCGCTGGACATCACCGGCCACCTCGCGGTGGAGCTGTTCCAGACCCGGGACGGCCGGATCCTGGTCAACGAGCTGGCGATGCGCCCGCACAACTCCGGCCACTGGTCCCAGGACGGCTCGGTCACCTCGCAGTTCGAGAACCACCTGCGGGCGGTGCTCGACCTGCCGCTCGGCGACCCGCGGCCGCGCGCCCGGTGGACGGTCATGGTCAACGTGCTCGG
Organism: Kitasatospora sp. NPDC085879; assembly: GCF_040686255.1. Lineage (NCBI taxonomy): Bacteria > Bacillati > Actinomycetota > Actinomycetes > Kitasatosporales > Streptomycetaceae > Kitasatospora > Kitasatospora sp. NPDC085879. The sequence continues at coordinate 11,468 of NZ_JBFBJZ010000100.1, forward strand.
CGGCGACTACCCGGACATGTACCACGCCTTCCTGCACTGCATGGCCCGCGACCCCGGCCTCAAGATCCACATGTACGGCAAGGACGTGAAGCCGGGCCGCAAGGTCGGCCACGTCAACGTCGTCGGGGACGACCTCGACGACGTCCGCGAGCGCGCCCGTCACGCGGCCGCCTACCTGCGAGGAACGATCACCGAATGACCAACCCCGAGGCTCCGCTCGTCGGCATCGTCATGGGCTCGGACTCCGACTGGCCCGTGATGGAGGCCGCCGCGCAGGCGCTGGCCGAGTTCGAGGTCCCCTTCGAGGTGGACGTCGTCTCCGCGCACCGCATGCCGCGCGAGATGGTCGCGTACGGCGAGCAGGCGCACGCCCGCGGCCTGAAGGCGATCATCGCCGGCGCCGGCGGCGCCGCCCACCTCCCGGGCATGCTCGCCTCGGTCACGCCGCTGCCCGTGATCGGCGTCCCCGTGCCGCTGAAGTACCTGGACGGCATGGACAGCCTGATGTCGATCGTGCAGATGCCCGCCGGCGTGCCGGTGGCCACCGTGTCGATCGCCGGCGCCCGCAACGCCGGCCTGCTGGCCGTCCGGATGCTCGCCGCCTTCGACCCGGAGCTCGCCGAGCGGATGGTGGACTTCCAGGCCGAGCTGAACGCCCAGGCCACCGAGAAGGGCAAGAAGCTCCGCGCCCGGGTCGCCGGCGGCCAGGGCTGACGGACGCCGTTCGCCCCGGACGGCCGGGCGCGCCGGTGTAGAACGGGGGCATGACCCCTGAGCTGCTCGACCGCGCCCGCGCCGTCCTCCGCGACACCCCCGTGGTGGACGGGCACAACGACCTCCCCTGGGCCATGCGCGCCCAGGCCGGCTACGACCTGGACGCCGTCGACCTGGCGGCCGACCAGAGCGCCCGCCTGCACACCGACCTCGGCCGGCTCCGCGCCGGCGGGGTCGGCGCGCAGTTCTGGTCGGTGTACGTGCGCAGCGACTACGCCGGCGACCGGGCGGTCAGCGCCACCCTGGAGCAGATCGACTTCGTCCACGCCCTGACGGCGCGTTACCCCGAGGTGCTGCGTACGGCGCTGACGGCGGACGACATGGAGGCGGCCCGTGCCGAGGGCCGGATCGCCTCGCTGATGGGCGCCGAGGGCGGCCACTCGATCGACAGCTCGCTGGCCACCCTGCGCGCCCTGTACGCCCTGGGCGTGCGGTATCTGACGCTCACCCACAACGACAACGTGCCGTGGGCGGACTCCGCCACCGACGAGCCGGCCGCGGGCGGGCTGACCGCCTTCGGCGAGGAGGTCGTCCGGGAGATGAACCGGCTCGGCATGCTGGTCGACCTCTCGCACACCTCCGCGGACACCATGCGGGCCGCGCTGCGGGTCTCGGAGGCGCCGGTGATCTTCTCGCACTCCTCGGCCCGGGCGGTGTGCGACCACCCGCGCAACGTCCCGGACGACGTGCTCGCCGCGCTGGCCGGCAACGGCGGCCTGGCGATGGCCACGTTCGTCCCGAAGTTCGTGCTGCCCGCCGCGATCGAGTGGACCCTGGCCGCGGACGAGAACATGCGCGCGCACGGCTTCCACCCGCTGGAGACCACGCCCGCCGCGATGGACTGCCAGCGCGCCCACGAGGCGGCCCACCCGCGGCCGGTCGCCACCCCGGCCACGGTCGCCGACCACCTCGACCACATGCGGGAGGTCGCCGGGATCGACCACGTCGGCATCGGCGGCGACTTCGACGGCACCGCCTTCGTCCCGTCCGGCCTGGACGACGTGGCCGGCTACCCGAACCTGGTCGCCGAGCTGCTCGGCCGCGGCTGGTCCGAGGCCGACCTCTCCAAGCTGACCTGGCACAACGCGGTGCGGGTGCTGCGCGAGGCGGAGTCGGCGGCCCGCCGCCTGCAGGCCGTGCGCGGCCCGTCCATCGCGACCCTGGAGCAGCTGGACGGGCGGGGTTGACCTTGCCCCTGGGGCAGACGGGAGCGTGGACGCCGTGGAGGACGAGGCACTGCTCGGCATCGGCGCGTTCGCCCGCCGCGCCCGGCTCTCGCCGAAGGCGCTGCGGCTGTACGACCGGCAGGGACTGCTGCCGCCTGACCGGGTGGACCCGGTCACCGGCTACCGGTACTACCGGGAGAGCCGGCTGGCGGCGGCCCGGCTGATCGTCCGGCTGCGCGGGCTCGACATGCCGCTGGCGACGGTCGCCGAGGTGCTGGCCGCACCCGGGCCGCGGGCCGCCGAACTGGTGGCCGGGTACTGGGAGTCGGTCGAGCGCCGGGTCGCGGGCCAGCGCGAGCTGGCGGCGCACCTCCGCATCCGGTTGTCAGGAGGCGAAGGGAGTTCGGACATGTACGGAATCGAGCAGCGCGAGGTGCCGGAGCAGCTGGTGCTCACCGAGCAGCGGCACGCCGGGCCGGAGGACCTGCCGGTGTGGATCCCGGCGGCGTGCGACCGGCTGGCCGAGGCGGCGAAGGCCTACGGCGGGGTGGCCGCGGCGCCGTTCGTGGTCTACCACGGCGAGGTCAACGAGGACAGCGACGGCCCGGTGGAGGTCTGCGTGCCGATCGACGCGGCGCACACCGGGGGTGTCGCACACGCCCACCGGGTGGAGCCGGCGCACCGCGAGGCGTACACCACGATCACCAAGGCGCAGGTGGCCTACCCGCAGATCCTGTCGGCCTACGACGCGGTCTTCGAGTGGGCGAAGCGGGAGGGCCGCACCGTCGTCTCGGCCCCGCGCGAGGTGTACTTCGCGGACTGGGCCGCCGTCGGCGAGGCCGACCCGGTCTGCGACATCGCGGTGCCGGTGGAGTAGCCGCCCGGTGGGCGGCTCAGAGCAGCGGCAGCTCGATGGCCGGGCACTTGTCCATCACCATGTCGAGCCCTGCGGCCCTGGTCCGCTCCCAGGCGGCCTCGTCCACGACGTCCAGCTGGAACCAGACCGCCTTGGCGCCCACCGCGACGGCCTGGTCGGCGACCTCGCCGGCCAGGCCGCTGTTCACGAACACGTCGACCACGTCGACCGGGAAGGGGATGTCGGCGAGCGTGGCGTAGCCCTGCTCGCCGAGCACCGTCTCGGCCTTGGGGTGCACGGGCACCACCCGCTTGCCGGCCCGCTGCAGCACCCGGGCGACGCCGTACGCCGCCCGCCGGGTGTTGGTGGACAGGCCGACCACCGCCCAGGTGTCGCCCGACTCCTGGAGGATCCTGCGGACCGTTGCGTCGTCTCCGTACGTCATGCGGGGGACAACCCGCGCCGCGGTGCGGTCATTCCGCGCCGGGCCGGCCCATCGCCCGGTAGGTCCAGCCCGCCGCCCGCCAGGCCGCCGGGTCCAGCACGTTCCGGCCGTCCAGGATGCGCTTCTCGGCGACCAGCGCGCCGACCTCCGCCGGGTCGAGCTCGCGGAACTCCTGCCACTCCGTCAGGTGCAGCACCACATGGGCGCCCTGAACGGCCTCCAGCGCGGAGTCCGCATAGGAGAGGCTGGGGAACATCTTGCGGGCGTTGTCCATCGCCTTGGGGTCGTAGACCGTGACCTGGGCGCCCTGCAGCTGGATCTGCCCGGCGACGTTCAGCGCGGGGGAGTCCCGGATGTCGTCCGAGTTCGGCTTGAAGGCCGCGCCGAGCACGGCCACCCGGCGGCCGAGGAAGCCGCCGCCGCACTGCTCGCGGGCGAGCTCGACCATCCGGGAGCGGCGCCGCATGTTGATCGAGTCGACCTCGCGCAGGAAGGTCAGCGCCTGGTCCGCACCCAGCTCGCCGGCCCGCGCCATGAACGCCCGGATGTCCTTGGGCAGGCAGCCGCCGCCGAAGCCGAGGCCGGCGTTGAGGAACTTGCCGCCGATCCGGGCGTCGTAGGAGAGCGCCTTGGACAGCTGGACGACATCGGCGCCGGCCGACTCGCAGACCTCCGCCATCGCGTTGATGAAGGAGATCTTGGTGGCCAGGAAGGAGTTCGCGGCGGCCTTCACCAGCTCGGCGGTGGCGAAGTCGGTCACGACGAAGGGCACGCCCTGGGCGACCGGCGTCGCGTAGACCTCGCGCAGCAGCTGCTCGGCGCGCTCGCTGCGGACGCCCACCACCAGCCGGTCCGGGTGCAGGGTGTCGCCGACGGCGAAGCCCTCGCGGAGGAACTCCGGGTTCCAGGCCAGCTCCGCCTGCTCGCCGACCGGGGCGAGGGCGGCGAGCCGCTCGGCCAGCCGGCTCGCGCTGCCGACCGGCACGGTCGACTTGCCGACCACCAGCGTCGGCCGGGTCAGGTGCAGCGCGAGCGAGTCGAGCGCGCTGTCGACGTAGCTCATGTCGGCGGCGAACTCGCCCTTCTTCTGCGGGGTGTTGGTGCAGATGAAGTGGACGTCGCCGAACTCGGCCACCTCCTCCCAGGAGGTGGTGAAGCGCAGCCGGCCGGTGGAGCCCTCGTGACCCGGCACGTGCTTGACCAGCAGCTCGGCGAGGCCCGGCTCGTACATCGGCACCCGGCCCGCGGCCAGCGACGCAATCTTCTCCGGGTCGATGTCCAGGCCGAGCACCTCGAAGCCGAGCTCCGCCATGCAGGCGGCGTGCGTCGCGCCGAGGTAGCCGGTGCCGATCACCGTGATGCGGAGGGCCACGTGCTTCCCCATTCAGTCCAGGTTGCCGGGCCGACCGGGGTGACCGGCGGCCGCAGCCACTGATGGTAGCCGGGGCAGGCCCCGCGGCGAACCCGTCGATAACGGCCGGGTTGCCGAAATCGCGAGCGGGACCCGCGCGTGGGCGCAGGGCGGCACAATGCGCGCATGGCTGCGAGGGAGCGCGAGGAATCGGCGGGGGAGCGCCCGGCACCGCTGAGCCTCTTCGAGGACGCGGACGACGGGGCGGACGCCGGGGACGGGGACGGGGACGCGCCGGAGGGCGGGCCGCCGTCCGGCGAGGGCGAGGCGAGGCGCCGGCGGCGCACCCGCCGGGTGCTGGTCTGGACGCTGGTGGCGCTGCTCGGCCTGCTGTTCGGCGGGGCCGGCGCCGCCTACTGGACGGTGGACCACTACGCGTCCTCGGTGGACCGCATTCCGGGAGCCTTCCCCACCCTGCCCGCCGACCGGCAGCCCGCCGCGGTGCCGAACTCCGGCACCACCTTCCTGCTGGTCGGCCTGGACGCCCGCTCGGACGTGGCCACCACCGGCAAGGAGGCGAAGGCGCCCGCCTGGAAGGCCGGCGCGCAGCGCAGCGACACCATGATGCTGCTGCACATATCCGCCGACCGGAAGAGCGCGTCGATCATCTCCCTCGCCCGCGACACCCTGGTGGACGTCCCCGGCCACGGCCCGGCGAAGATCAACGCGGCGTACTCCTGGGGCGGCCCGCCGCTGATGGTCGAGACGGTGCAGAACCTCACCGGCATCCGGATCGACCACATCGCGGTGATCGACTGGAACGGCTTCCGGGCGCTCACCGACGCGGTCGGCGGCGTCGACATCACCATCCCGCAGACCATCGAGGGCCGCGGCGAGGCCCGCCAGTGGGACGCCGGCACCCACCACATGGACGGCGCGGAGGCGCTGCTCTACGTCCGCGAGCGGTACGGACTGCCCAACGGCGACCTCGACCGCAGCAAGCGCCAGCAGAACTTCCTGCGCGCCCTGATGATCCAGACCATGAACGCCGGCACGCTCGGCAGCCCGTCGCGGCTCACCGGTCTGCTGCAGACCGTCGGCGACGTGGCCAGCGTGGACGACCGGCTCAGCAACACCGACCTCTACGAGCTGGCGTGGAGCCTGCGCGGGCTGCGCCCGGACGGCGTGCGCTTCATGAACGCGCCGTTCGGCGGCTTCGACAGCGTGTCCGGGCAGTCCGTGGTGCTGCTCGACAAGGTCGCCGCGGGCCAGCTCTGGCAGGCGGTGCGCAACGACCGGATGGAGCAGTACCTGGCGGAGCACCACACCACCAGCGACACCCTGGGCGACAGCGTGCGGTGAAGCGGGCCGCACGGGCGCCTGTTGTGCATGTCACGCTCCCGGGGGATCGGACGGCGCGCCTAGAATGAGTGGCGACATTGCTACTTAACGGTAACTAACCACTCGAGGGGCGAGGCACATGGCGGGCAATTCCGGAGCGGATTTCGACCTCTTCCGGTTGGCCGAGGAGCACGACATGCTCCGTGACGCGGTGCGGTCGCTGGCCGAGGCGAAGATCGCCCCGTTCGCGGCCGAGGTCGACGAGCAGGGCCGCTTC
>NZ_JBFBJZ010000101.1:0-17142 GCF_040686255.1 Kitasatospora sp. NPDC085879
CTGGTACCTGCGCGCCTACCTCTGGTACGTGCTGCTGTCGCCGCTGCTGCTGCGTGCCCTGCGCCGCTTCCTCGCCGGCCGCGCCACGCCCATTCCGCCGCCACCACCGCCCTCGCTTCCGGCCTGCGGTCCCGGCTGGAGGAAGTCACAGATTCTGCCGCGGAGCGGGAGAGCCGAGCCGGAGGACTTGACCATCCGGGCTGCGCTTTCTACATTCTGTGGAAATCGAATCGTGGAACGACAGTTCCGCATCGCGGATCCACTCATGGGTCGGGCCTGTTCGCCGCGGGTCCCGGCAGGTGGGCGACGGCACCGCCGTCCGCCAGGGTCGTCCCGACGTCGCCGGGTCCCGCTCCGGCCGCCGTTCCCGGGCCCGAAACCACCTCGGATGTGGAGGGACAGCACATGGGGCGACGCGTAACACCCCTGAAGACACCCCTGAAGCCCGCAACGCCGCCGCACCCCGTCGACGAGATGCTGCCGCCCGGCCGGATGGCGACCGTCGCTCTCCAGCACATCGCCAGCATGTACGCCGGGGTCGCCGCGCCGCCGCTGATCATCGGTGCCGCAGCCGGTCTGACCCCGGCCCAGCTCACCACGCTGCTGGCCGCCAGTCTGTTCATCGCCGGAATCGCCACCCTGCTGCAGACCCTGGGGTTCTGGCGGATCGGCTCGCGGCTCCCCTTCGTGAACGGCGTCTCCTTCGCCACCGTCTCGCCGATCCTCGCCGTGATCGAGGCGAAGAAGGGCGCGGCACTGCCGCTGATCTTCGGCTCCACCCTGGTCGCGGGCCTCTTCTGCTTCTTCCTGGCACCGGTCTTCTGCCGGCTCGTCAGGTTCTTCCCCCCGGTCGTCAGCGGCACGGTGATCACGCTGATCGGTGTCTCCCTGCTCCCGGTCGCCGGGAACTGGGCACAGGGCGGCAATTCCCAGGCGCCGGGCTACGGTTCCGTCGCCAACCTGGGCCTCGCCGGGGTCACCCTGGTCTCCGTGCTGCTCTTCCACCGCTTCCTGCGCGGCTTCCTGCAGCGGATCTCGATCCTCCTCGGGCTGCTCGTGGGCACCCTGGTGGCGATCCCGTTCGGGAAGGTGGACGCCCATGCGCTCAGCAGTCTGCCGCTCTTCGAGCTGCCGCACCCGTTCGCGTTCGGCGCGCCTCGGTTCGAGGTCGCGTCGATCATCTCGATGCTGGTGGTGATGGTGGTCTCGATGACCGAGTCCACCGCCGACATGATCGCGCTCGGTGAGGTCGTGGAGCGGCCCGCGGACGACCGCACGATCGCCGGCGGCCTGCGGGCGGACGGCATCGCGACGGCCTTCGGCGGAGTGTTCAACGGCTTCATCTGCTCGGCCTTCGCCCAGAACATCGGGCTGGTGGCACTGACCAGGATCCGCAGCCGCTTCGTGGTGGCCCTGGCCGGAATCCTGCTCGTGGTGATGGGCCTGCTGCCGGTCGTCGGCGGGCTGGTCTCGCTGGTGCCGCAGCCGGTGCTCGGAGGAGCGGGTGTCGTGCTGTTCGGCTCGGTGGCGGTCGCGGGCATCCGCACCCTCGGCAAGGCGGATCTGAGCGTCGGCTCGAACGCGATCATCGTCGCGGTCAGCCTCGCCTTCGGCGTCTTCCCGATCGCCTACCCGGCCTTCTACCAGGCATTCCCCGAGCAGGTCGCCACCGTGCTGCACTCGGGCATCTCGGCGGGCTGCCTGCTGGCCGTCACCCTGAACCTGCTCTTCAACCACCTGGGCCGCGGGCGCGAGGTCCCACCCGCGTATGTGCCGGAGACACAGATCGAGGCCCTGGGCCGGGTGGGCGACCCGGCCTGACCCCGCCGGCGGGCCGGGCGTAGCCCACGATCCGGCCCGCCGGCCCCGGCCGGCTGCTCGGTGATCACCACGTGCGCTGAGTGTCGGTCAGGGGTGGGGTGAGTACGCGTACTCATGGTCACGAAGATCGCCGGTCGCCAGGATTGCGGGCACTGCGATCGATCCCCCTCCCCAAGCCCCTGCTCGCGGCCGCGTTCGGCTGCGTCGTCCTGGCCGCCTGCGCTCCCCGGCCGGCGGCCACCGCCACCGCTGACACCCTCGCGGGCAGTGCCGTGTCGGCGACGAACCCGGCCGATGCCCTGTCGACGTCCGGCGACCCGCAGCAGCGCTTCCTCGCGCTGATCACCCGCATCACGCAGGCGTGTGCCGCCGAGGCGCCCGGTGACAAGGGCGGCGGCGCGGTTCCCCGGCCCGAGGACCTGCTGAACGGGGAGCCGGCCACGCCGAGACACGGGCCCGGCCGGACCCCGCCGGGGGCGCCGAACGGTGACGGCGACATGCCGGTCCCGCTGCCCTCGGACTTTCCCGAGCCGCCGCCGTCGACGTCCGGCCCGGCTGGGCAGGGCCCAGCCGAGGAGGTGCCGTTGACCGCCGTCGACGCGTGCGCGGGCGCCGAGCACGCCAAGCGCATCAGGGAGGCGTTCAGGACCAGTGGGGCGAGCACCTTCGAGGCGATGCGCACCACCCTGACCGGCCTGGACCACCCCGTCTCGCGGATCCACCGCACCTCGGACCGCGCAGGCGCGCCAAGGGTGAGGCTCGACCTGCGCTTCATGGGCGACAACCTGGCCCTGGAGATCACCGGCACCGCCGGCGGCGCGTCCGTCGAGGCGTTCGGGGTCTCGGAACGGGAGGACGTGCAGGTCACCGACGTCAGGCGCGAGCCGTAGCCGGACGCGCCCGCGTCCAGACCGTTCCGTAGAACGTGATCGCTTCGGCGGCCCCGTCGACCATGACATGGGCGATGACCGCGTTCCTGTAGTGCTCGGGGATCTCCGTGCGGATCAACGTAGGCGCCTTTCGACCACCCGGGCGTGGGGCAGAGGCCTTGTCCCGTCTCCTGCGAAGGACGTAGGACCCCGGCCCGGGGCCGCTACCCGGTAGCCACCACCTGACCCGCCGTGACCTGAGGGGGGTTGGGGAGCAGCGACGCCAGCTTGTCCCGCACGAAGTCCGCTGCCTGCGCGATCGAGCGCTCGGCCCCGGCCTCGTCCTCGAAGACGCTGGTGGACACCATGACCCCGTCCCCGGCATCGACCCAGTAATAGGCGACGAACCCCGGAACCCGGCGAAGGAGTGGCAGGAACTCCTCGGCCACTCGGCGTCCCGCCTCCGCGGGATCGGTCACGCCTTCGTACCTCCGCACAGCTGCGTACACGCTGGTCTCCTTCGTGGTCGCGAGGTCTTCTCGTGCGGGACGACATCCCCCCGCCGGACCGCTCTTGCGCGTGGGACGTCCGGAAGACACTCGGACGGGTGCACGCCGGCCGACCAGGAGGGCTGGGTCCGGCCGGCCCCTGAGGGGTCGCGACGGGCTGCCCCCGGACACCGGCGGCAGCCCCCTGACGGCCATCACCGCACTCGCGCTCCCCGAGCGGCCCGGCGTCGTGATCACCGGCAGCAGGCAGGGGCGGAGCCTGCGGATCTGGGAACCGGAGACCGGCACCGTCCAGCACATCGACCTGGACGTGGCGGTCACCTGCCTCGCCGCTGCCGCTGCCGGTTCGGGAAGCTACTTCGAGGCGGTCGTCGGCCACGACCAGGGAGCCCTCAGGCTCTCGGTGACCGCACAGCGGTAGGCCTGCGCGCCCTTCCGGCCCGTCACCGGCCCGCCGGGCGACGGGGCCGCGCCCGCCCGCCGGTCGTCCGGGTCAGGACCGTGGCCGCGGTAGCGCGGGTCGCGGGATGCGGCTGATGACGGAGCCGATCAGTGTGCCGATGGAGACGCCGAACACCGCGGACACAGCGGTGAGGACGGCCTGCGCGCCGTTGCCGACCTCGATCTGTGCGGTGTTGAGCAGGCCGAAGGAGCCGGGCACCACGACCCAGAACGCGGGGAGGTAGAGCACCTGCCAGGACGAGCCGCGCCGCAGCCAGTGCGCGACGGTGGCCGCGGTGGCGGCGGTGACCGCGCCGGCCAGGCCGCCGATCGCCGCGCCGTTGGCGGTGGTGACCGTGATCTGGACGGCGGCGGTCACCGCGATCACCGCGACGATCCACGGGATCGCGGGCGGCGGGGTGTTGACGTTGATCACGACGCCGGCCACGGCGAGTGCCAGCCCCAGGCAGACGACCCACCAACTGGGCGTGGCGACCTGGGTGTTGGCCAGCGCGGAAGTGGGCACGCCGGTGGCGGTGGCGGCGGCCACCACGCCGGCGAGGAAGAGGGACAACTGCACGGAGCCGGACACCAGCCTGGCCGTCCCGGCGCTGGCCGCGCCCGCGGCGATCTCCGACAGCCCGGTGACCAGGAGGCCGCCGGGCAGCAGGATCGCCAGGGTGGCGACGATCGTGCGCAGCGGCCCGTCCAGCAGCGAGGCCCGGGCGGCCCCGAGCACGAGGACGGCGACGAGGAAGCCGGCGGTGACCGGCAGCAGCGGCCGCAGCAGTGGCAGTCGGCGGGCCGTCATGGTGAGGCCCACCACGACGAGCGAGCCGATGGCGGCGGCGAGGACGTTCGCCGCCACCGGCTGCAGGTAGAGGCAGAGCCCGACCCCGACCGGCAGCATCCCGAGGTCCGCGACCCAGGCCGGCCAGCGGGCCGGCGCCCGGCGGATCGCCTCCAGCTCGCGGAGTGCCCGGTGCCCGTCGAGGCCGCCCGCGCGCAGCCGGTGCACCACGTCGAGGACGTCGGCGGTCTGCTCGAACCGCAGTGCGGGGCCGACGGGCTCGAACACGGCCGGGTCGTCCGCGTGGAGCGCCACGAACAGGCCGGTGGTCAGGGCGGCGACCCGCACATCGGGCGCATCGAGCGTCCGCCCGAGCCCACGCAGTTCCTCCTCCACATCGTGCACGGGCAGGCCGCCGCCCAACATGCCCGCGCCGAGTTCGAGCAGGAGCCGGCGCCGGGGGTCGGCCGGGGAGCCGGGGCCCCGGTCCGGTGGAAACGTGCTGGACATGGCGCGTATGGTCGCATACCTGCCGATTTCCTCCACCTTCGGGTACCTGGCCCGTTGCGGCACTGCCGCGTGCCGGGCCCCGGCCGTCTGATGCCCCCGGCGGCGCCCGGGCGACGGACCGTGGCGCACCCGGACCCCGCGAGAGGTGCACCCACGGGGGTCCGGTGGTCGATGTCCGGTGGTGGGTGGTTCCGATCTGCGCCCGCGTGTTGGGGCACGTCAACCCGTTCACGCGCGGTGATCCTCGGCAGCGCAGCGGCCGACGACACTCGGCGTCACCGTTCCACGGCCTTCTCTGGTGCTCGTGGTCACCAACGGTCTGGCCAGGGATGGACGGCGGTCCTGCTGCCCGTCCGCGCCGAGCGTGACCTCGGTGGGTCGGTCGACCTCGGCCTGCTCGCCGGCCTGTTCGCGGCCGACGCGCTCGGCGGCTCGCTGCTGCAGGCGGCGTCGGGGCCCGGCTTCCCGCCGGTCGCTGTACGCCTGCTGTCTTCTCGTCAGCGGTGGTCCGCGCATGCTGGTCGCGGCGTTCGCGCCCGGCCTACTGCCCCTGGGGATCACGCTGGCCGTTGCCGGTGTCGCCGCCGGGATCCTCAACCCGATCGTCTCGACCGTGCTGTACGAGCTGGTGCCGGTCACCCTGCGCAGCCGGGTGACGGGCGTTCTGGCGGCCGGAGTGCTGCTGGCGACCCCGCTCGGCGACCCGCTCGGCGGCCTCGCCTGCGGCTGCCTGGTGGACCGGGCCGGGCTGGCGACAGCCCTCGTGCTCCTCGGCGGGGCGTACCTGCTGATCACGCTCTGCCCGCTGGTCTTCCCCGCCTGGCGCCGGATGGACAGCACGGCGACGCCGCGGCACGTCCGTAGGTCGTGGCCCGGACGGCTGCGGAGGGAGAAACGGCGGTCAGACGGGGCCGCCGTAGTGCGTTCCATGGGACGCGGCGTAGGCCTCCCGGTAGTCGGTGCCCGTGGGGTCGTGCCTGTCGGGGTCGTCACACGGCGCGACGCGGCGCGCGCGGCCCTGCGGTGGTGGCGGTCCGTGCCGGGCCGGAGGCTGGTGGGTATGGGTGCGAAGAAGAAGACGAAATGGGCGCCGGCGGTGGTGCACTGCCGGCCGGGGTCGGTTGCGGGTGTCGAGACGGCGGCGGCGCACGTGAGCGGGCGGGTGCGGGTGACGGGCCGGTGGGTGCGGGTCCGGACGGGAGGCGGGGCGGAGATGTGGATCGCGGCGGGGTCCGTGCAGCGGATCGTGTGGGACGAGACTCCCGGCGGGTGAGGGCGGGCCGGACTTCCCGCCGAGTTCCGGCCGCCGGTACGTCTCCACCGGTCAGCGGGAATGCCCAGCAGGAACGGGGCCGCGCCCGCTTCCCCGGCCGGCCCACCTCCACGCTGGTGCTGCTGCCGTCCGGCCAGCAGAACCTCGGCTGCTCTGCCTCTTCCCGGTCATCACCCGGGTGGTCCGTGATCCGGAGTGGCAGCGCCACCTTCAGCAGATCGCGCCGATGACCGCCGGCCTCGCGATCCAAGCCACCGTCAATCTGCCCGGGTTGCCCATCGGCCCATGGGCCGGCCCGGGCACGCTCGCCGCGTGGGCCGCGTTCGCCCTGCTGGCAGGGGGCCTGCTACTGCAGAGATGCGACGTGTAGCCGCCGCGGTCCGACCCGGTTCCTTGCACCGTTACCCCCGCGGATGGCGGTGCAAGGAGATGCCGGACCTGCGGCGGTACATACGACAAGCCATGGCGCCGCAGCCGGCCCTGACCGCTCCCGCGCCAGGCCGGGCAGGCGGTGGAGGCATGGCCGGGCGAGTGCGCCGGAGGCTGCTACTTCTGGAGGGGAGGCAGGTCGTCGACGAGCTCACCGACCACCCATGCTGCGAGCGTCCACAGGACGGTGAAGAGCACCAGGCAGGCGACCGCAGAGATGGTGAACTGCCCTGCCACGCTTCTCGTGAACCGCTTCATGCGCTGTCCTCGCTGTCCGTGCTGTCCGTCCGTCATCGGCCTCAATGACGTCGTCCGCGTCCGAACGGGTTCCCCGCCGGCGCGGTGCAGCAGGTTCGTCGGCGGGAGGTGCCGTGGACGTCCGTAGATGGCGGGCCCAGAGGTCCGTCACACGGTGACGACGACCTTCGCGCGCGCGTGCTCCACTTCGAGGTACCCGATGGCATCGGGTACCTCGCTCAAGGGGTACGTCCGGTCGATGACCGGGGTGAGCTTCCCGGATTCGGCGAACTCCCGTAGCGCAGCCAGGTTCTCCTTGGCCGGCTTCGCCGTGAGAACGAGCAGTCGGTGGCGGACGAAGGGGGACATCGCCTTGCCCTTGATGATGAGACCCATCGGCCCGACGAGACTGCCGCCCTCCGACACGCCTCCACCTGAGAGGACGAGCCTTCCCTCGGGTGTCAGCGCCCGTCTGCACTCGGTCAGTGAACGGTTCCCCACCAGGTCGAACACGACGTCGTACTGTCGTCCGTTCCGGGTGAAGTCCTCCTGGGTGTAGTCGATGAGGTGATCCGCGCCCATGGACCCGACCAGTTCGAGGTTCCTGGTGCTGCAGACGCCGGTCACCTCCGCGCCGAGCGCCTTGGCGATCTGCACGGCGAAGGTGCCGACACCGCCTGACGCGCCATTGATCAGCACCTGCTGCCCCGGCCCCACCCGTCCCAGGTCCCGCAGGCCGATCAGGGCGGTGTTCCCCGCCAGCGGCATCGCGGCTGCCTGCTCGAACGACAGGCCGGCCGGCTTCGGCTCCACCACGTTGTCCGGAGCACACACGTACTCGGCGAATGCCCCGTCGGCTTCGCCGAACACCTCGTCACCGGGACGGAAGCGCGTCACGCTCCTGCCCACCGCTTCCACCCGACCTGCGAAGTCCGTGCCCCGAATCCTCGCCTTCGGCCCGCCCAGTCCGAACGCCAGGCGTGCCAGGTACGGATCGCCGCGCATGATGTGCCAGTCCCGGGCGTTGAGCGAGGCCGCATGGACCCGCACCAGGACCTCGTGATCCGCGACAACCGGTCTGTCGACCTCCCTGAGCTTCAAGACATCAGGTGAGCCGTAGCCGTCCTGGACAATCGCCTTCATCGAAATCCCCCTGTGGTGCGCGAGTGCGGTGCGATCCGGACCGGCCGGCCGGAGGCCCAGCACTAGGCACGAAGGTAGGGGAGCGACCTCGGTGCGGGCATCAGGGCAAGTCCCTAGGTGACCCCCGTGTCTCAAGGTGGGGCGCCTCCAAGGGCGGGCCGGTCGGTTGACGGGGTGCCGTTCGGGCCGGTTGGATGGGTAAAGTTGGCTATACATCTTTGGCCTGGAAGGGGGTCCTGTGACGCGGGAAGCGGTTCCGTTCGTCGTCCTCGCCGCCGCCCTGCTGCACGCGCTGTGGAACGCCATGGCGCACCGCACCGCCGACAAACTGGCCGGGTTCGCGCTGATGAACACCGCCACACTCGGCTGTGGCGCACTGCTCGCCTGTCTCGTTCCGCTGCCGGATCCGGCGGCCTGGCCGTTCATCGCCGCATCGACCGCACTCCAGGTCGGCTACCAGTTGCTGCTGCTCCAGGCCTACCGGCTGGGCGATTTCGGGCAGATGTATCCGATCGCCCGTGGCACCTCGCCGCTGGTCGTCGCGCTGCTGTCGGTCGCGGTGCTCGGCCGGCCGCTGCCCGCCGGGCAGGCGGCCGGTGTGCTGGTGATCTCGCTCGGTCTGGCCGGGCTGGCGTTCGCCGGCGGCCCGCCCGGGCGCGCCCAACTGCCCGCGATCGCCGCCGCGCTGGGCACCGGCCTGCTGATCGCCGGATACACGGTGGTGGACGGCACCGGCGTCCGCCGGGCGGACGGCACCGCGGGCTACCTGGCCTGGATGTTCCTCGCCCAGGGCGCGGCGATGCTGCTGGTCGCGTTCGCCGTCCGCGGGCGGCCGCTGCTCGCCGCGATGCGCCGACGGCCGTGGCCGGGCCTGGCCGGTGGGGTGATGTCGCTGGCCGCGTACGGGCTGGTCGTGTGGGCCCAGACGGTCGGTGACCTGGCCGCGATCGCCGCGCTGCGGGAGACCAGCATCTTGATCGCCGCCCTGATCGGCGCGTTCGTCCTGCGGGAACCCCTCGGCCGGTCCCGGCTGGCCGCCGGTGCCGCGGTGCTGGCCGGCATCGTGGTGCTCAGGTTCGGTCACGGCTGACGGTCCGGCGGCTCCCGCGTCCGACGACCGCCCGCCGCGTGTCTGTTCGGCCACCCCGGCGTGTGTGGGTGCGGGTGCGGGCGGGCCGCCCCGAACCGGTGAACGTCGGTCCGGTCGTCAGGGGAAGGGCAGGCGCCCCGCGCAGCCGACTGTGCCACCCCCCGCGCTGAACATGCGGAAGCATGACTTTCTCTGTTGCAAGTAATGCGCAATAGTGTTGCCCCGGAACGATCACCACCATCGTCGAAAGGGGCCGTGTCCCGCCATGGGCACCTACTCGCTTCCCGACCTGCCGTACGACTACTCCGCGCTCGAGCGCGCCATGTCCGCCGAGATCCTGGAGCTGCACCACTCCAAGCACCACCAGGCCTACGTCAACGGTGCGAACCTGACGCTGGAGCAGCTCGCCGAGGCCCGCGACAAGGAGCAGCTCGGCGGCCTGGTCGGCCTGCAGAAGACACTGGCCTTCAACCTCTCCGGCCACGTCCTGCACTCGCTCTTCTGGCAGAACCTCTCCCCGGAGGGCGGCGACCGCCCGGACGGGGTGCTGGCCGACGCCATCACCGAGCACTTCGGCTCCTTCGAGGCGTTCAGGAAGCAGCTGACCACCGCCACCGTCGGCGTCCAGGGCAGCGGCTGGGGCATCCTCTCCTGGGAGCCGCTCGGCAGGCGCCTGATCGTCGAGCAGGTCTACGACCACCACGGCAACGTCGGCCAGGGCGCCACCCCGCTGCTCGCCTTCGACGCCTGGGAGCACGCCTACTACCTGCAGTACAGGAACGTCCGCCCGGACTACGTCGAGCGCCTGTGGGACGTCGTCAACTGGCAGGACGTCACCGCGCGCTACGCCGCCGCCACCCAGGGCTGACCGCGCCGGCGGCCGTCGAGCAGTGCTGCCGCCAGCCGGGCCGCGGCGGCCGTCCCCGAACGGGAGCGGCCGCCGCGGCCCGACGGTCTCGGCCCGGGCGGGGAAGACCGGTCGACTTTTCCGTTATCGGCGCCGCCCCCGCGGATCTCCTGGGTGGGGCGGCCCGAAGACCGGGCGCCCCGAACGCTCGAAAGGCTCACCGTGACACGAGACTGGAAGGGCCACCGCCCGCTCCTCGCCTGCTCCCTCGCCCTGGCGATCGGTTCCGTCGCCCTGCTGGGGGTGTCCGCGCAGGGGTCGTCCGCCGAGAGCCCGGCGGGGCAGGGGTCCTCCGCGCAGGGCCAGTCCGCGCAGGCCGAGCACGCCGCCATGCCGGGCATGGACCACGGTGCGGCGGCGTCGCCGGGGAGGTCCGGCAGGCACGGCATGGCCGGCACCGCGGGCACCGACGGCCTCGCCGCCGAACGCGACGGCTACCGACTGGACTCCCGCATGACGACCCTCCCGGCGGGCGGGCCGGCCGGATACGCGTTCACCGTGACAGGCCCGGACGGTCGGCCGGTCACCGAGTTCGCGGAATCCCAGACGAAGCGGCTCCACTTCTACGCGATCCGCTCGGACCTCACCGGGTACCGGCACCTGCACCCGGCGATGGCCGCCGACGGCACCTGGACGGCCGACCTCGCCGCCCTCGAGCCGGGCACCTGGCGGCTGTACACCGAGTTCACGCCGGCCGGCGGGCCGCACCGGGGCACCGAGTACGTCCTCGGCCGCACCGTCACCGTACCCGGCCCGGCCACCGCGGTGCCGCTGCCCGCCGCGGCGCCGAGCACCGAGGTCGACGGCCACACCGTCACCGTGCAGGCGGACCCGACGGCGAAGGAGGCCTTCCCGCTCACCGTCACCGTCACCGGCCCGGACGGGCGGCCGGTCACCGACCTCCAGCCGTACCTCGGCAGCTACGCCCACCTCAGCGCCTTCCACGAGGGCGACCTGGCGCTGGCCCACCTCCACCCGATCACCCCGGTGAGGGCGGGGGGCGGCGGCCCCACCCTGACCTTCTACGCCATGCTCGCCAAGCCCGGGAACTGGCGCGTCTTCCTGCAGTTCCAGACCGCCGGGCAGTTGCACACCGCGGCCCTCACCCTGCGGGTGGCCTGACGCTGGTGGCCTGACGAGGCGCCACCGGGCCGGCCGGGGTGGCCGATCGGCGGGAACTCGGCGCGGTGCCCGTCCGACTCCCTGACGAACAGCCGGGACGGCTCGGGGTCGGGAGAGGACGGGTCGTGCGGATGGCGGCGGACGGAGCGGGACACCCCGCGCGGGCACGGCGGTGACGGTCCTGCTGACCTGCACGATGGCGTTCTCGATGCTGCAGCTGTTCCTCCTCGGCGCCCTCGGGCCCAGGCTCGTCGCGCAGGCGGACCTCAAGTCCGGCCGCTTCCGGGGTTCTTCGAGGCGCCACGACCGCGCCGTGACCCGTCCTGTGCTCCACGACGAGGTGGTCGGACCGCCGGCCCGCCGAGTTCCCGGCGAATTCCTCCGCGAAATCCGGAGCGCCGTGCCGGGAAGGCGCACTGCCGCTACCGCCGTCCCGGGCCTCCCGGCGTCACCGCCACGGCACGCACCCGGACGTCCGGGCCGCGCCGGAAGTGCAGCGTGAACTCCACCCGCTGCCCGACGCGCAGCGCCGGCGGCCGGACGACCAGCAGGTCCGCCCCCTCGGGGGACATCCGGAGCTCTGCCCGGGCCGGCACGGCCAGCTCCGCCACCGGCTCCCAACTGCCCGTCGCACCACGGTGCACATGCCGCTTCAGCACCACCCGGCCGGCCGGTCCCCAGCTCGCCCCGGTCAGCTCGTCGGGCACGTCGCCCGGGTTGCGCAGCACGAAGAAGGCCGCGGTCGCCACACCCGTGGCCGACACCAGGATGCGGCCCTCGCCCGCCTCCACCGGTGCGGCCCGACCGGCGCCGCCGGCAGACGTCCAGCCGCAGAGCAGCGCCAGCGCCGCCGCCGCGGCGGCCGTCGGCGGGAGCACCGCCGCCCGGCTCACCGCACGCTCCGCGCGGACGGCCGCCAGGTGCGCAGCCGCAGACTGTTGGCGACCACCAGCAGTGAACTCGCCGACATCGCCACGGCGGCGAGCATCGGATTGAGCAGGCCCAGGGCGGCCATCGGCAGCAGCACCGCGTTGTAGCCGAACGCCCAGACCAGATTGGTGCGGATCGCCGCCATGGTGCGCCGGGCGAGCCACACCGCCACCACCAGGGACTCGATGTCGCCGCGGACCAGGGTCAGCCCGGCCGCGCCGATCGCCGCGTCCGTGCCGCCCGCGAGGGCGACGCCGAGGTCCGCCGAGGCCAGCGCCACCGCGTCGTTCACACCGTCCCCGACCATCGCCACGCACCGACCCGCCGCCTGCAGCTCCGCGACGACCTCGGCCTTGCGCTCCGGCGAGGCCCCGGCATGCACCGCGGTGATGCCCAACTGCGCCGCCACCGCCCGGGCCGCGGCCGGCCGGTCACCGGTCAGCAGCACGGGCTCCAACCCCAGGGCACGCAGCAGCCGCACCGTCCGCCAACTGCCCGGCCGCACCGTGTCACCGACCGCCAGCACGGCCGCCGCCCGGCCGTCGAGCTCCACCACCACGGCCGTCCGCCCGTCCGCGTCCGCCCGGGCCAGCGCCTCCCGCAGCACGGCGGGCAGCTCCGGCACCCGGTCGGGGCGGACCACCCGCACCTGCCGGCCCTCCACCGTCCCCCGGACCCCGAGGCCCGCCGTCGCCGTGAAGCCGTCGACGGCAGGCAGCGCGGACCCGCCGCGCCGCCGGGCCGCCGCCGCGACCGCCCGGCCCACCGGATGCTCCGACCCGTCCTCCACCGCCCCGGCCAGCCGCAGGACGTCGGCCTCGTCGACACCAGGCGCGACGGTGGTCTCCGCCAACGCCATCCGGCCGGTGGTCAGCGTGCCGGTCTTGTCGAGCAGCACGGTGTCCACCCGGCGCAGGCTCTCCAGCACCTGCGGTCCCCGCACCAGCACCCCCAGCTCGGCGCCCCGGCCCGTCGCCGCCAGCAGCGCCGTCGGCGTCGCCAGACCGAGCGCGCACGGACACGCCACCACCAGCACCGCCACCGCCGCCGTGACCGCCGCCTGCGGATCACCGCCCGCGCCCAGCCAGAAGCCCAGCACACAGGCCGCCACCGCCAGCACGCACGGCACGAACCCGCCGGCCACCGCGTCGGCGACCCGCTGCGCCCGGGTCTTTCCGGCCTGCGCCTCGACCACCAGCGCGGTGATCCTGGCCAGTTGGGTGTCCGCACCGACCGCGGTGGCCCGCACCACGAGCGCCCCGCCGACGTTGACCGTGGCCCCGGCGACCCGGTCGCCCGGACCGACCTCCACCGGGACGCTCTCACCCGTCAGCAGGCTCGCGTCCAGGGCCGAGCCGCCCTCGACGACGACGCCGTCCGTGGCGACCTTCTCGCCCGGCCGCACCACGAACTCCTGGCCGGGCAGCAACTGCCGGACCGGGATGCGGCGTTCGACACCGGCCTCCCGTACGCAGACCTCCTTGGCGCCCAGTTCGGCGAGCGCCCGCAGCGCCGACCCGCCGCGGCGCCGGGCCCGGCCCTCCAGGAAGCGGCCGCACAGCACGAACAGCGGCACACCGACCGCCGCCTCCAGGTACACGTGGGCCGCCCCGCCGCCGTCCGCGGTGAGCGAGAACGGCATCCGCATGTCCATCGCGCCGGCGCCGCCGAAGAACAGCGCGTACGCCGACCAGCCGAAGGAGGCCAGGACGCCCAGGCTCACCAGGGTGTCCATGGTGGCGGCCGCATGCCGCAGGTTCAGCCAGGCCCGCCGGTGGAACCCGGACGCGCCCCAGGTCACCACCGGGACGGCCAGCAGGAAGCACACCCACTGCCAGGCCCGGAACTGCAGCGCGGGCACCATCGACACGACCAGCACCGGCAGCGCGAGGGCGGCGAGGACGGCCGGGCGGAGCAGGCCGTCGCCGTCCTCGGCCGGCTCGGCGTCCACCGGTTCGTCGGGGACCGGTGCGGCGGTGTAGCCGGCGCGCTCGACCGCGGACACCAGGTCGGCCGGTGCGACGGCGACCGGGTGCACGACTCGGGCGCGGCCGGTGGCGAGGTTCACCGTCGCCGTGACGCCGTCGATCCGGGCCAGCCGCTTCTCGACCCGCCCGACGCAGGCGGCACAGGTCATGCCGCCGACGGTCAGGTCGGTGACCGCGCGTTCCGTCGCCGTGCTCATCGCCCCGCCCCCCTCACATGGCCCGACATCCCCGGCATGTCGCCGTCGGAGGAGCCGCCCGAGGAGCCGTCGGACGGACTTCCGGGGTGACCGGGGCCCGCCGGCGGCCGCAGCCCCGGCGCCACCGGCCCGACGGCCCTCCCGAGGACGAACGCCCCGCCGAACACGAGGACGAGCAGCAGGGCGAACCCCGCGAGGACGAGTTGCGGCCGGGTGCCCGGCTCCGTTGCTTCCACACCTCAGGAGTCGGAGCCGGGCGGCCGTGAGTTCCCGCGCCTGCGTCAGATCCGGCCGACGAGCGTGAAGCCGGCCTCGTCGACCGCCGTGCGGACGAGGTCCTCGTCGAGTGCGTGATCGGCCGCGACGGTGACGGCGACCCGGCCGGCCCCGGCATCGGCGGCGACGCCGGCGACCCCGGGGACGGCCGCGAGCTCGGCGCTCACCGTCTTCTCGCAGTGGCCGCAGCTCATGCCCTCGACGGCGTAGTCAATGGTGACGGACATTCAGATCCTCCTGGGGAAACGGAACGAGCGGTCGGCAGCCCGGCAGGCGCCGGACGCCGACCAGGACAGCGCAGACCCGGGTGGGACGGCACAGGGACACGCCGCCCTGTGCCACCTTCGGGTGGAGTGGGGAACCGATCAGGCCGCGCAGCCGACCGGGGCGGGTGCCCGGTGAGGGGCGGGCCGCCCGACAGGCACCGCACCCCGGCGTTCGGCGTCCGCAAGCAGGGCGACCAGGGCGGTGCGGGCCCGCGAGACACGGGAGCGCACGGTGCCGATCGGACAACCCGTCACCTCGGCTGCCTCCTCGTACGGCAGGCCGACCACGGTGGTCAGCACGAACGCGTCCCGGCGGTCGGCCGGCAGCGTGGCCAGCAGGTCCGCCAGGGCCACGCCCTCCTCGAAGCCGGGCACCTCGCACTCCTGCGCGCCCTCGGCGGCCGACTGCCAGTCCTCGGTGTCCAGCAGCCGGGGGCGGGCCGCCGCGAAGCGGAACCGGTCCGCCACCGTGCGACGCGCGATCGACAGCAGCCAGGTGCGCGCCGACGAACGGCCCTCGAACCGCGGCAGGCTGCGCAGCGCCCGCACGAAGGTGTCCTGCGTCAGGTCGTCGGCGGCCTGCGGCTCGCCGCTCAGGTAGGCCACGTACCGCCACACGTCCTGCTGGGTGCCGCGGACGAACCGCTCCACCGCGGCCGGATCGCCGTCGCGGGCGGCCAACGCCCAGGCGGTGACCGCCGCGTCGTCGCGCGGTGTCCGGCATCGGGCGGGGCCCGGGCGGGTCGGGGCAGGAGTCATCGTCAGAAGTCCTTCTCGGGAGGGCTGGAGAGCGGCGGCGTGCCGCGGGGAACGTGCCCGGGCGCGCGCCGGCGCCACCGCGCCCCGGCGGGGGAGCGGCGTGGCGGAACACGACCGGGCGGGAGCCGCCGATTCAGCCGGCGGCAGCCCCGCGGGCGGGCCCCGAGAAGTGAGGGCGTGGACGAGCAGCAGACGCCGCAGCAGCTGCGGGGCGTCGGAGCGGCGGGTGTGCACGGCGGGCCGGTAGGGCGGGCGCACCACCCGCAGCAGCAGGAGCAGCGGCGCGATCAGCCGGACGGCGGCCGTCCGGAGCAGTCGGAACACGGCGCGCTCTCCGGCCGCGATCCACAGGCCCATCAGCAGGGCGGCCACCAGGTGTGCCAGCAGCATGCCGACCGTCCCGCCGCCCTGGTGGGCGGGCATGACGGCGGCGGTGACCACGTGGTGGGCGTGTGCGGGGGAGCCCATCGCCATGCCCGTCGTGCCCGCGTGCATGCCGGCCATGTGGGCGGCCGGGTCGGCACCGGGGCCGGCGGACCGGGCGGCGCCGGCGGAGGCCTGGCCGAGCGAGTACAGCAGGTGCAGGGCCGTCTGGACGCCGACGGTCAGGGCGGTCACCAGTACCGGACCGCGTTCCCGGTCGGCGATCCACCAGGCGCCGCCCGCGGTCGCGGCGAAGGCCGCGCCGAGCGCCCACCACGGCACCGGGGTGCCGGACATCAGCACGTGCCCGAGGGCCGCGAGCAGCACGCAGACGGCCGCGAACAGCATGGCCCGTCCCGTCCGCATCGCGCCCCCCGTCTGTCCGGCCGGCCCATCGTCGCACCCGGCCCCGCGGGCCGGAAGCACCGACAGACGCCCATCGGCACGTCCGATCAAGGTCCGGCGGAAGGGCGCGGTCCGGCCCGGAACGCGGGTTCACCGCAGGTGGTCGTTGCCGAGGCCGCCCCGGTTCCCGTGACATTTCTCCAACGGCCGCGTATCGGCCGCGGGAGGCGGATCGGGCATGATGGGACGCGATCACCCCGCGACACCGACCACCCCACGACACCGACCGCTGCGGCCCGTTCGGGCCGGAGGCCGTCCGAGAGCGGAGCACGGACCGATGAACGCCACTCGCCCGCTCGGCCGCGCCGCCGCGGTCGCGGTCGCCCTGGCCGGGACACTCCTCCTCGCCGGGCCCGCCTTCGCCCATGTCGAGGTCCAGGCGCAGCCGGCGCAGGCGCTGGCCACCAATGCGGTGGTCACCTTCACCGGCGAGGCGGAGTCGCAGAGCGCGGGCATCGCCAAGGTCCAGGTCGTGCTGCCCGAGGGGATCACCCCGGCGGACGTCACCCTGGCCCAGGCGCCGCAGGGATGGGCCTTCACCGCCACCGCCGACGGCTACACGGTCGGCGGCCCGGCACTCGCGCCCGGCGAGGACGCCGTCCACAAGATCACCGTGCGGCAGCTGCCGAACGCCGAGGAACTGGTCTTCAAGACCCTGGAGTGCCCCCGCCTGGCCGCTGCACAGCTGGCTGCCGGACGCGCACACCGCCGCGCCCACCGTCGGCTCGGTGCTGCTGGCCGGCGTGCTGCTGAAGAT
>NZ_JBFBJZ010000102.1:0-17023 GCF_040686255.1 Kitasatospora sp. NPDC085879
GGACTGCACGGTTCACCATGATCGTCACAGCGGAAGATCATGCCGCCCCAAGCCAGGCAAGCCCAACCCGCCGCAATCACGCACCAGCTCGTAAGAGCGTCCGCCAGTAGGTGCTGCAGGTGCTGGCAGCAGGGCAGGCACGGTTCACCCGATCATGGAGTTCTCTACGCTTCATGATCACCGGGGGATCCGTGCCTGCCGTCCCATCATGCATTCTCGACCCGATCCGCGACCAGTTCCTCGCGCTCCTGCCGGTGCGCGAGGAACGACACCCGCTGGGCTGCCACAACCCGAGGATCAGCGACGCTGTCGTTTTCGACCGGCTGGTACAGGTCCTGGTCTTCGGCTGCGGGTACGAACGCGCAGCCGACGAACATTGCTCGGCCACCACCTTGCGCCGACGCCGTGACGAGTGGATCGCCGCCGGCGTGATGGACAGGCTACGGCTGCTCGCACTCGCCGCCTACGACCGCATGATCGGCCTCGCACTCGACCGCCTGAGCGCCGACGGTTGCATAACCAAGGCGCCCTCCGGTGGTGAATGCGCGGGCAAGAGCCCGGTCGATCGGTCCAAACTCGGGCTGAAACGCTCGCAGTTGACCGACGGAAGAGGCATACCCCTGGTCACCGAGCCGGCGCCGGCCAACACCCGCGACCACACCCTGCTTCCCGCCACCCTCGACCGCTTCACCGCCCTCGAGGAGGCTCTCGGGCCGCTGCCGGAGCGTCCGCGTCTCGCCCTGGACGCCGGCTACGACTACCGGCTCGTCCACGACGACCTGGCCGACCGGAGAATCGACGCCCTGATCGCCCCACGCGGCGCGAAGACCCCGATCCAGACCGGCGACCGGTGGGTCGTCGAGCGCACGAACTCCTGGATGAACAACTTCGGCAAGCTCCGGCGCTGCACCGAACGCCGGAGAGTGGCCGTCGAGTTCTTCCTCGCCCTGGCCGCAACCATCATCACGATCCGCTGCCTGATCCGACGCTCCTGGACCCTCTATCGCTGGAACACCCGGCCCCGAAGCCCACGCATCCGATGACCTACTGGCGGACGCCCTAAAACGAACCGAACACCACAACCCGCCCGGGCCGCGCGCACCAACCGTGCACCTGGTCGTTACTGATCATTTCAGAAGGCGACCTCGGTCTTCCCTGGTAAATGCGGCGCGCACCTGCCAATATGCGCAGATGATCTTCCAATCCGATGTTCCAGCCGACCTTGCCCATACGGTCACCGGAGACGGACCGCCGGTCGTCCTCGTGCACGCCGGCGTGACCGACCATCGAATGTGGGATCCGGTCGTACCGGCACTGGCCGAGCGGTACACGGTCGTGCGGTACGACCTGCGCGGCTTCGGCGCCTCCGCGCCACCCGCCGGCCCGTTCACCGAGACCGGTGACCTGCTCCGCCTCCTGGACCGCCTCGGCCACCGCGAGGTCCGACTCGTCGGCGCCTCCTGGGGTGCCCGCGTCGCAGCCGACTTCACGCTCGCCCACCCCGACCGGGTGCACTCCCTCGTCCTCCTGGCCCCGCCGTGGCGGGGATACGACTGGTCCACGGCGATGGTCGACTACGACGAGGCGGAGACCGCCGCCCTGGCCGCGGACGACCTGGAGACCGCCGTCGACATCAACCTCGACATGTGGCTCCGCGGCCCGGCCCGCTCCTGGAACGACGTCCCCGCCACACTCGCCGACCAGTTGCGCGAGCCCATGCGGACAGCGTTGACCAACCAGAACGTCGTCGGCGAACACTCCCAGGGCGCCCCCGGCGGCGATCTCCGTGCGATCGCCGTTCCCACGCTGGTGGGCGTCGGCCTCCTCGATGTCCCCGACTTCCAGGACATCGCCCGCCGCTACGCGGCGGAGATCCCCGGGGCCAACCTGACCGAGTTCCCCACCGCGGCCCACCTCATCGCCCTCGACTCCCCCGCCGAACTCCTCACCGTCCTCCTCCCGTTCCTCACCCTCTAGCGCCGTGCCGGTCGTCGCCCGCTCGGTACGTTGGGTGCATGACCGATGTTCAGAGCGGGTTCGAGAAGATCAGGCCTCGGTACTTCCACGAGAGCGAGGGCCTGCAGGACTGGCGGGTGCTGGGCGAGGGTGCCTGCGCGTACTTCCGCACCGGGTCCTTCGCGGCCGGCGCCCGGTTCGTCCAGGAGATCGGCGACCTGGCCGGCCTCGGCGCGGACGCGCCCGACGTCGACCTGCGGCCCGAGGGCGTCACCGTGCGGCTGATCACGCTCACCGAGGACTACTACGGGCTGACCGGGCGACACATCGAACTGGCCCGACAGATCTCGGCGGTGGCCCGCAAGCTGGAGCTGCCGGCCGACCCGTCGGCCGTGCAGACCGTCCAGGTCACCGTCGACGCCCTCGCCGGCCCCGCGGTGGTGGCGTTCTGGCGCGCCCTGCTCGGCTACCGGGAGCGCGCAGGAAGCGCCGAGGACCTGGTCGACCCGCACCGCCGCGGGGCGCCGTTCTACTTCCAGCAGATGGGGGAGCCACGCCCGCAGCGCAACCGGGTCCACGTCGACGTCTGGGTGCCCTACGACCTGGCCGAGGCCCGGATCGCCGCGGCGATCGCCGCCGGGGGCCGCCTGGTCAACGACGAATTCGCTCCCTCCACTGGGTGCTGGCCGACCCGGAGGGCAACGAGGCCTGCGTCGGCGCGGCCGGCTGGACGGGGCCGGAGCCCGGCCGGAACTGAGAGCTGCCGCAGACCCCGTACGTGGCTACCCCAGGAGGGCGGGGTCCGGTATGGGGTTCCAGGATGCGGCGGTCGACGGCTGTTCGGGAGGGTCAGCCGCGTACGGCGGAGGCGATGATTCCGGGGAGCTTCGCCAGTGCCGGCGCCGTGGTGAATCGAGTGACGCGCTCGACGGTGGTGCGCGCGGTGCGGTTGGTGACGAAGAACGGGGGGCGGGGAGAGAGGGACGGGGAGCCGGTGAGCACGCCGCGCGGTGCGGGGGCGAAGGGGGCTCGCAGGACGGTCTTCTCGATGTCCTCGAGCATGAAGGCGTTGTGGACGAAGCCGATGCCGCTGCCGATGTTCTGCCGGGTGTGCCCCGGATGGGCGCCCCAGGGGGTGTAGCCGAGCAGGAATCCGACCGCGGACCAACAGTTGATGCCCAGGGTGCCGTAGCGGAGTTCGGCGACGGCGGCCTCCACCGAGGTGCGGTGCTCCCTCTCCGTCCGCGGGTGGACGAGGAGGGTCGCGCCGAGAGTGCCGGGGAGGCGGTCGTTGGCGAAGTCGACGGCGTGGCGCAGGAACCGGTCGGGGGTGTCGCCGGGCAGTCGCACCACGCCCAGGGCGCTGGCGAAGACCTCGCCGGTGACCAGCATGTCGTCGTCGCCGGCGATGTCGGGCACCAGGAGGCGGCAGCCGCCGTCGGCGTGGGCCTCGGCCTGCGGGTGTGCCCTGCGGACGGCGGCGAGCCGCTGCCTGGCGCCCGGGTAGTAGTCGGAGCGCGGCGGCAGCGCGCGCAGCACCGTGCGGATCTCGTCCAGCAGGCGCCGGGTGCCGTCCCAGGCGCGGGGCAGCACGAGGATCTGGCCGGCGACGCAGTTGTGCCCGGAGTTGTTCATCTTGCTGGTCACGATGTGCTCGGCCTGGTAGCGGAAGTCCGCGGCGGACCACGGTCCGGGCGTCACGATGTACGGGCTGACGCCGCCGAGTTCGCTGCTGAACGGCTTGCAGGTCAGCGGGATGTCGTCGCGGCGCCGCTGCTCGGCCCGCTCGTCGGTGCCCCACACGATGGCGTCGTGGGTGCGCTCGCTGCCGGTGACGTGGATGGCGTCGACGCCCGGGTGGGCAACGAGGTGGCTGCCCTCGGCCGCACCGCCGTCGACGAACCGTACCCAGCCCCGTTCGGTGAAGTCGGCGAAGATCCGCTCGAAGTGCGGGCGCAGGTAGGCATTGACCGGGTTCATCTTCGCGATGACGACCTGGCCCTCGGCGTAGAGCTTGTGCAGGATGTCGAGGGCGGTGATGGCCGCGACGTTGCCGGCGCCGAGCACCAGGGCGACGCCCGGGTCGGCGGGCCGGCCGCGGTACGGGCTCGCGGCGCGGTCCCGTACCTGCTGGGCGGTGGTGCCGGCACGCATCCGCACGTGGGCGGTGAACCCGTTGAGCAGGAGCGAGTCCCAGCGGGTGGCGGGGAAGACGTCGACGAGGACGCGGCCGTCGCGTTCGTGCACGGAGCCCGGTGCGAGCGGTTCCTCGCCGGCGGCGATCCGGCGCAGGACGTGCAGGTAGGCGCTGACGTTCTGGGCGAGCGCCCAGGGGGCGCCGA
This sequence comes from Kitasatospora sp. NPDC085879, assembly GCF_040686255.1. Taxonomy (NCBI): domain Bacteria; kingdom Bacillati; phylum Actinomycetota; class Actinomycetes; order Kitasatosporales; family Streptomycetaceae; genus Kitasatospora; species Kitasatospora sp. NPDC085879. The sequence continues at coordinate 4,299 of NZ_JBFBJZ010000102.1, forward strand.
TCCAGTCCTCTGCCGCCCAGGTGGACTCGGGGCCGTACCCCTTGGCCCGCGCGCCGGCCGCGGCCATGTCCGCGGCGCCGTCGGCGATCCGCGGCATCATGCGCGTCAGGAGCGCTATCCGTTCGGTGAGCGGGGTTCCCGACCACGACGGGGCACCTTCGCGGAGGTCGGCAACGGCTCGGTCCAGCAGGTCGATGTCGGCAACCGGATCGGTCACGGTCGGCTCCTCGGAAGTGGGGTGGGGGGCAGTCAGGGCCACGGGCCGGCTCAGCCGCGCAGGCGCGGGGCGTCCCGGGCGGGGTCGATCATGGTGAAGGCGGCCAGCGCACCGACCACCAGGAGGGCGCCCGTGAGCAGGGCGGCGTTCTGGTAGCCCGTCACGCCCTGGCTGTCGACGAGGTGTCCGACGACGGCGGGAGCGACGAGGCCCGCGGTGGTGACGGTGGCGTTCATCCAGCCGAGGGCGCCGCCGCGCCGTGCGGCGGGGGCCAGTTCTGCGACGGTGGTGACCGCGACGGTGGCGAACGAGCCGCCCAGGCCGAAGCCGATGACCAGCAGCGCGGTCCTGGCCGCGGTGCCGTCCACCAGCGGCAGGGCGAGGCAGGCGATCGCGCCCACGAGCAGCAGGATGCCGCCGACCCAGCCGCGGGCCCGGCGGCCGGAGACGCCGCGCCGCATCAGCCGGCCGGTGAACCAGGCCTGGCCGAGCAGTGCGACCGCGCCGATCGCCCAGGGCAGGACGATCAGCCGGCCGGCGGCCTCCGGGGAGTGGCCGAGGCCGGTGTGCAGGTAGGAAGGCAGCCACACGAGCGTCAGTGCGACGCACCAGTAGGTCGTGAAGTAGGCGACGGTGGTGCCGATCCAGGTGCGGGTGCCGAGGATCCGCCGGTAGCCGGCCCGCTCCGCAGGTGCGTCCGATGCGGGGGCGGTGTGCTGCTCGTCGTCGGTGCGGTGCCGGCCGTCGGCGCCGAACACGGCCCAGAGCGCGGCCCACACCGCTCCGACGGCCGCGACCACCCACAGCGCCGCCCGCCAGCCGTGCTGGTGGATGACCCAGGTCAGCCCGGGGGCCGCGGTGATCACCCCCAGGGTCACTCCGAGGGTGACCAGCGCACCGGGCAGGTTGCGCCGGTGGTCGGGGAACCAGGCCAGCGCGGCCTTCTGGGCGACGGGGAAGGCGGGCCCCTCCGCGGCGCCCAGCAGGACGCGCGAGCCGATCAGAACGGCCAGGCCGCCGCCGACGGCGGCCGGCACCTGGGCGACCGACCAGAGCACGGCCATGCCCAGCAGCAGCCACCTCGGCCGCACGCGATCGGCCAGCAGCCCCACCACGACCGCAGCGACGGAGAACAGGAGGAAGAAGGCGCTGTTGGCGAGCCCGAAGTCGGTCGCGGACAGGCCCATGTCCGCGCGGATCTCGTCGGCCGCCAGGCCGAGGACGGACTTGTCCGCGAAGTTGACCATCATGAAGACCACCAGCAGGCCGGTGACCGTCCAGGCGCGGCCGGCGGTTCGGCGGTCTTCCGGAGGGTCCTGGGCGAGCGCTCTCGCGGGGGTGTCGGCGGCGGTCAAGGGTTCCTCCGGAGTGTGCTGGCGGGGCGGAGTACGAGGTGGTGGGCGGGCGCCGGCACCGCCGGTCCACCCGTCACGGCGGACCGGCGGTGGCAGACCGGGCGGGACTGCGACGTGTGCCGGGCTCAGGAGAGCGGGACGCCGGCAATCGCGATCCGCTCCATGACGCGGCGCTGGGGGTAGTAGTCGTTGATCGCGTAGTGCTGGACGGCGATGTTGTCCCAGATCGCAACGGAGTCCGGCTGCCAGCGGAAGCGCACCTGGAACTCCGGGATGCGGGCCTGCAGGACGAGTTCGTCGAGCAGGTCACGGCTCTCGGCGCCGGAGAGGCCGACGATCCGGGTGGTGAACGGCTCGTTGACGTACAGCAGCTTCCGCCCGGTCCGCGGGTGGCGGACGACGACCGGGTGCTCCACGGCCGGCAGTCTCTCCCGCAGGCGGGCGATCTGCTCCTCGGTCATCATCGCGCCCCAGCTGGGCACCCAGTCGTGCACCGCGGTGAGGCCCTCGATCCGACCCTTCGTCTCCTCGGAGAGGTTGTCGTACGCGGCTCCCATGTCGGCCCACATGGTGTCGCCGCCGGCGGCCGGAACCTCGACCGCGCGCAGCACGGACCCGAGGGCGGGCGCGGCCATGAAGGAGTGGTCGCTGTGCCAGATGTTCTCGGTGCCGACGGCGGTGGCGTCCTTGGCCAGCCGGGAGACGCCGACGGTGTCGCCCTGGGGGAAGAACGGGTTGGCCTCCGGCTCGCCCCAGACGGCGGCGAGGGCGAGGTGGTGTTCCGGGCCGAAGGTGTGCTGGTCTCGGAAGAAGACCACCTTCCACTCCAGCAGGGCCTGGCGCAGTTCTTCGGCGAGGTCGTCGCCGATCGGACGGGAGAGGTCGATGCCGGTGATCTCGGCACCGATGTGGGGCGTGAGCGGGGCAAGGCCCAGGAGCCGGTACTCGGCGCGGGGGGCGCCGGGCGCGGTGCGCTCCAGGATGCGCCGGCCGTAGTGCATGAGGGGCTTGTCGAGGGCGGGGCGGGGAACGGCGGCAGTGGACATGCGGGACCTCCGCGGCGACGATCAGGAATTCGTTACCGGAAGTATCGTTATCGGGGCATGCCTCGGCAAGGGTCTGCGTCGACCGATTTCACTGCCCCCGCCGGCCCGGGCCGCGACTCAGTGCGGCACCCCCACGGCGCGGGCGACCAGCTCGACCACCGCCTCCACCAGGTGCCGGTCCGGCGGCTCCAGCTCCCCGACCAGGCGGAACACCATCGGCGCGGCGACCATGGTGGCCACCGACCGGACATCGGTGTCGGGCCGCACGTCACCACGTTCGATCCCGCGCTCCAGGATGCGCCGGGTCTCCCCCATGACGCGCGAGGAGTACGCGCCGTACGCGCCCCGGTCGGCGTCCGCCTCCGCCGACGCGCCGATGACACCCGCCAGCAAGCGGTCGACACCCGGCTGGCAGTAGGACTCCATGCGCGCGGTGAGCAGCTCGCGCAGTTCCGCGCGGAAGTCCCCCCGGTCGGGAATGGACAGCTCCCCGATCCGGGCCTCGGCGGCGGCGATGATCAACTCCTGCTTGGCCGCCCAGCGCCGGTAGATGGCCGGCTTGCTCACCCCCGCCCGCTCGGCAACGGCGTCCATCGTGACGGCGCTCATCCCCCGCTCGGCGACCAGCGCGACCACGGCGTCCAGCGCCGCACCGGTGACCCGCTCCTCCCTGGGACGCCCCGGACCCCGCACCGCACCCCGACCCTGCTTGTCTGCCATACCCCGACCCTATGAGCTGCACCGACCATCGATCCAGGCAGGGCATCTCAGCCGCCCGGGGAACCGCTCGTACTGCTGCGGAAGCGCCGTGGTCCCGACGCGCCGGGTCCTCCGGGGAGCCGGCCGGCGGCGAGGCTGCAAAAGAATGTCGTCGGCCCGGCCGACGATGCCGTCGTCGACCGTGTGGCAATTGCAGCGGCCCACGCATCGGCGATCGTGAATTCTGGCCACGCGGCGCGCAGAGGTGAGGGTCACGGTGCCCGCCGTTCCCGGTCGCGTGTCCCGGGCCGCCCAGAACGCCTTTCGCAGAGGACGTGAGCCGGAACGGATAGCGGAATTGTGGACGCCCTGGATGCTCTCGGGCGCCCCCGGTCACACACATGGGCATGATTCGTCGAAGTGTGCGAGCACAGCGGCAGTTTGTGGCCCTCAACGACCAGGGCCCGTGCCGCTGTGTGCGGCACGGGCCCTTTCCGTTACGCGGCGACGGCCGCGCGGCGGAGGTGTCAGAGGGGGCGAATGTTCTCCGCCTGCAGGCCCTTCTGGCCCTGCGTGACGTCGAACTCGACCTTCTGGCCCTCAAGCAGCTCACGGAAGCCCTGGGCGTTGATGTTCGAGAAGTGGGCGAACACGTCCGGGCCGCCCTCCTCCTGCGCGATGAAACCGAAGCCCTTTTCCCCGTTGAACCACTTAACGGTGCCAAAAGCCATAAAAATTCTCCTTCAGAGGCGCTGTAGCCCACACTTTGCGGGCTTGCTGTCGCCGTACTGATGACCCACCGGAAGAACCGGGAAACAAAATACGCCTGCGGCAAGAACCAGCAGGCGCACACAGAGTTCATGGGAACCAAAACTGCAACTACTACGACCGTAGCAGGGTTCGGACCGGAACGGGAATTTTTCGCAGGATTATTTTTTCGTGGCGCGGCGGCGGATCCCGCTCGGCGGCGGATCGATCGGAGCCACTTGGTGGAACGGGCGGAACGGCATCGACGACCGCGGGCGGCCACGCAGAGTCGGCGCAAGCTCCCCGGCCCCGCAAGTCCCGGCCGACGTGGAAACGCACGCCGGACTTCCTTTCGAACAGCACGCCGGCAGGACCCGGTGAACCGGACGGGAGCGTCAACCGCCCGCAGGCCGCACCTCGGGTGACGCCCGCCCACCGATGACTGGAGCAGCCGCCAGCCGGCGCGGCGGCTCGCCGAGTCGTCACCGAACCGTCCGAACTCCGGGGAACCGCTGATTCTCCCCGACGCGTAGCGGCGCTCCGGGCCGAGAGGCAAGGGCTGCCCGCCGTACTCGAGCGGCCCGGCCGGCCGTCTCACCGCCGTCCGCGGAGCCAACCGGGCAGCTTCGGACGGACCATCACACTCGGTGTGGCCCCTGGTTCCTCACGCAGTGCAGCCGCGGACTCGGCGGTCCTGCGCCGGCGGGCCGACTGCCATGGGAGGCGCTGCGAGGCAGGCGCAGATGACAGGCCGGGCAGCCAGGCGCATGGTGGACCCAGGGGTACCGCACGCCGCCACGGGAGGTGCCCACGATGAAGCCTGCACCGGGGAGCGAGCCCCTCCCGCCGCGCGGGGTGATCCTGAGCCAGGTCAGCCCGGCGCTCAAACCGGGCTCCGTCGAGCAGCGCAGCCGGGTGGTGCCGATCGACGACGAGAACCGCAGCCCGGTGCTCGTCGAGGTGGACCTCACCCGGGACCCGGACACCGAGCAGACCCGAACCGCCTTCCTCGGCCTGTACGAGCGGGTCTTCCCCGGCGGGCCACAGCCGATCCGGGTCGCCGCGAGCTATCTGCGCTGCCTGCTCAGCCCCGACGAGATCCAGCTGCTGCTGCAGCAGGACCAGGAGTCCTCCGGCCGGCCGACCGTGTTCCGGGTATGGCCGGACTACACGATGGACGCGCACATCGACCGCTCGGTCTCCACCATCAAGGCGGACGCCGTCGCCCGCTGCTACGCCTCCTCCGGCCTGGGCATCGTCTGGGCGGTCATGGACAGCGGCATCGACGAGCACCACCCGCACTTCGCCGAGGACACCCTGCAGGGCCAAGTCTCCGACCTCCACCGGGACTTCACCGGCCTGGTGCCCGACGGCCCGGCCGACCCGGCGGAACAGCCGCTCACCGACCCCGCCGGCCACGGCACCCATGTGGCCGGGATCATCGCGGGCGGCCTGCCGCCGGACAGCACCCCGCTGATCACCCGCTTACAGCTGGTCGGCGGCTTACCCGTCCGGAAGTCCCGCGAGCTCGCCGAGGGCCGTTCACTACGCGGCATCGCCCCCCGGGCCCAGCTGGTCAGCCTCAAGGTACTTGCCCAGCGCGGCGAATCACTGGTCACCTCGTCCAGCGCGGTGATCGAGGCGCTGTACTACCTGCGGGAGAAGGTGAACACCGGCGGCCGCCTGCTGGTGGTGCACGGCGTCAACCTCAGCCTCGGCTGTCCCTGGGACGCCGCCGAGTACGCCTGCGGCCAGAGCCCTGTCTGCCGGGAGGTCAATCTGCTGGCCGCCAGTGGCGTGGTGGTCGTGGTGAGCGCGGGCAACGGCGGCTTCGGCACCCGGGTGCCGGGCGAGGGCGGCACCGACACCCGGGGGGTGCTGGCCTCCATCACCGACCCGGGCAACGCGGACGGCGCGATCACCGTCGGCTCCACACACCGGGATCGCCCGCACGAGTACGGCGTCACCTACAACTCCTCCAAGGGGCCGACCCTGGACGGCAGGCTGAAGCCGGACCTGCTGGCCCCCGGCGAGCGGATCACCTCCTGTGCCACCGGCGGCCTGCGCGGCGACCTGGCCGCCCTGCTCCCGGCGGGCGCCGACCCGGCGGCCGTACCGGTCTACACCGAGCAGAGCGGCACCTCGATGGCCGCCCCGCACGTCTCCGGTGCCGTCGCCGCCTTCCTCTCCGTCCGGCCTGAGTTCATCGGCCGCCCGCGCGAGATCAAGGAGTTGTTCTGCGCCAACGCGACCTCGCTCGGCCGCGACCGCTACCTGGAGGGTCACGGCCTGCTCGACCTGATGCGCGTGATGTCCAACATCTAGACCGGAGGAGATGACTCCACCATGGCTGCACCGATCGCCGGACTCCCGTACTGGGAGGTCCGGTTCGACAGTGACGGGCACCTGCTGGACGACGACGGCCTGGTGGCCGCGCTGCCCGGTAGCGGTTTACGGGAGCTGTTCGTCTTCTCCCACGGCTGGAACAACTCGGAGACCGGCGCCCGCGCCCTCTACGGGTACACCTTCGAGGAACTCGCCCGCCAGATCGACTCGTTCGCCCCGTCCTGGCACGGCAAGGTGGGCGTGGTCGGTGTGCTCTGGCGCTCGATGCTCTTCCCCGAGGACGCCCCCGACACCCCGTCCACCCCCTCCACCCCGGCCGAACTGGCCACCGCACTCGCCCCCGCCTTCGCTCCGGCGGAGCAGGCCAAACTGACCGAGATCACCACGCTCCTGGAGCAACAGCCCGAGGACGCCGAGCAGTTGAGAAGCTGCCACCAGCTGATCGACGACCTGGTCACCTCCCCGCCGCTGGCCGGCGAGGACAGCGGGCAGCAGGCGGTGCTGGACAAACCGACCGGCGAAGTGTTCAGCGCCCTGGCAGGGCTGGCGAGCGAGCAGGGCGACGCCCAGAGCTTCCCCAACCCGTTCAAGGTGCTCTGGCACGGCGCCCGGGAGGCGCTACGCACCGCCAGCTACTACGAGATGAAGAACCGCGCCGGGGTGGTCGGCAAGGACGGCCTCGGCCCGTTGCTGGGCCGGTGCGCGGGCAACGGCCTACGGGTGCACCTGATGGGGCACAGCTTCGGCGCCCGGCTGGTCTCGTTCGCCCTGCCCGGCCTGCCGGAGGGCATCGGCAGCCCGGTCGCCTCGATGCTGCTGATCCAGGGCGCCTTCTCGCACTTCAGCTTCGCCGCGCCGATCCCGGTGGACGCCGGCCACAACGGCTTCCTGGCCCCGTACTTCGACCGGGTCGCCGGGCCGCTGCAGTCCACCTTCTCGCTCGGCGACCGGGCGGTCGGCTGGTGGTACCCGGCGGCCTCGATGCTCAACAACGAGGACGACCAGGCCGCCACCGATCTGACCTACCGCTGGGGCGGGATGGGCCACGACGGCTTCCAGCAGGGCGGCGCCGAGCAGTTCGACCTCAAACCCGCCGGTCAGCCGTACCCACTGAAGGCCGGAAGCTTCTACCGGCTGCGCGGCGACGAGGTGATCAAGGCGGACCAGTCGCCGTTCGCCGGCGCGCACAGCGACATCAAGCACCCCGAGGTGGTCTGGGCCGCACTGGCCGGCGCCACCACAGGGGTGGACCTGGCAGCCTGACGGCCCGACACCCCGTCAACCGCCGCACCCGCCGAGGCGCCCGACCCCGCGCCCGCTAGTGACGCGTGGCTCCCGACTGGGCTCCGCCGGCATGGGAGCGTGAGGTGCTGGCAGTCCGGCCGGGAGGCGCGCGTGTGTGTGCAGGTGCATCCGGATGCCCCCCGGCCCTCGACCGGGGGAAGGGGGCGCTGCGCAGGTTCGGCCCTGCCGTGTCGGAGCGCGGTCGCGCCAGGGCAGCGACGGGTCAGCGCCGCCCTGGCGGCCATGGCTTGATCCACATGCCTGCACCGTCCGTGCGGCGTTACGTTGGAAGCGGGCCCTCACCTGCACTTCCCCACCGGCTCGCGGCCCCCGTAGAGCGCCGCGACGAGTCACAGGGACCGACGATGCCCACACGTTTCGGCTGGACCGGGTGCCACAACTGTCTCTCGCTCTTCTACAGCGGCTGGCCACCCCCGAACGATCCGCCTCCGTACGACCCGGCTCCCAACGGGTCCTGCACCGCCGACCCCATCCCGGGGACGCCTCCCCAGTACATCGGCCGTCACATCCCGAACCGCGACTGGGCGTTCGAGATGACGGAGGACCCCTCGGGCCGGGGCGACATCTCCGTTGTCGGCGGCTGGACGGAAGGCTTCAACCACTGCACCACGTGTGAGGCCATGTTCACCGCGGACGCCGGCGGCAACCACTGCACCGCCTCCGACCCGCACACCGCCGGCACCGCATACCAACTGCCCACCAGCTGGGGCCCGTTCGATCACTTCACGTCCGGCTGGAAGGTCTGCGGAAAGTGCGGCGTCCTGTTCCTCGCCGGAGACGGCGACTTCGACGGCGCCTGTCCGGCCGACACCACCCACCACGCAGTCAGCGTCGAATTCGGGGTCGAGTTCTGGCTGTAGGCCCGGGCGCGTGAGAAAACGCCCGCGACAACCCACCGTCTTGGAGAACGATCATGGGTGAATTTGCCGTGAACACGTCCACCACTGGAGGCCAGTCGCAGCCCTGCGCCGACGCTCTGATCAGCAGCGGGCTGTTCACAGCGGTCTGGGCGGACGCCGGGGATGCCGGCATCAAGGGCCGGCATGTCAACACCTCCGGCACCGCGCTCGGGTCGGAGTTCCTCGTCAGCGACACACCACCCGGCAACAACACGAACCGGCAGCGGCCCTTCGTGGACTCCATCGGGACAGAGACCTTCGCGGCCTGGATCGAGCAGCCGTTCAACCTGCCCCCGCCGACTCCGCACGTGGTCCTGCGACGGCTCGCCGGCGCGCAACCGGTCGGACCGCCGGTGCAGGTCAGCACCGACGACGTCGATCCCACCTTCCCGCCGACGGTCACCCGGATGATCGACGGCGGCTGCCTGGTCACCTGGACGGGCGGCAGCGCGCAGCAGCGCATCCGCGCCCAGCGATTCGGCCCCGAGGGGCAGAAGAAGGGCGCCGAGATCGCCGTCAACACCAGCGAGAGCTTCCACACCGATGCGACCGTGACGGTGCTGAGCAACGGGGACTTCGTCGTCGCCTGGACCGACGGCGAGGCGGTGGGCGGCAGCGGACTCGTCTACCGGGTCTTCGGCTTCGACGGCACGCCCCGGGCGGGCGAGATCCGCTCCAATGTGACGGGATTCGGACGCCTGGGCCGGGGAGTGCTGACGGCCCTCGACAACGGTCGGTTCGTCGCCGCGCACATCAACTCCACGGTGAACAGCGACCTCGGCGTCCTCCAGACCACCGCCGTGGCCAGCGTCTTCGACCCGGCCGGCGACGGTCACCCCATCACCAGCGCCTTCGCGGGCTCACCGAAGCACTTCCACCGGACCTCGCCCGCGCTCACGGCGCTGCCGGGCGGGCGCTTCGTCCTCGCCTGGGTGGAGAAGAGCGCGGACACCAACGACACCGTACCGACCGTGATGGCACAGCTGTGCTCGGACTCCGAACTCGAGATAGGGCCCAAGGTCCAGGTCAGTTCCGGCGTCGCAAGAAGCCGTTTCGACCTGAGCGCCGCCGCCGTGTTCGGCAACGACACTCCGCAGAAGGTCTTCCTGTCCTGGACGAACATGGCAGCCGATGCCGACACCTCCATCCGCGGGTCCGTCCTCACCGCCGATGCGGGCGGCCTGTCCTGACGGTCGGCCTCAGCGCCGCACGGCTCGGCATCCCACCGAACGAGCTGGCCGAGCCGACGGTGCCCACCTGCGGCCTCGGCCCCGGCCGGACAGTGCGGCTCGGGCCGCGGGCCTGCGGCGCGCCCTGGGTGAACCTCTTCTACCGGTCGGTCGTCGCCCTCGACGGCACCGGCGCGGTCACCGCGGACTGGATCGACACCGACGGCATCCCGATCCGCACCCGGTCGCCCTTCCGCTCACCGAACGGCTTCAAGGCCCGCCACGGGGAGCAGGTCGACACCACCCGGCGGCTCGCCAAGAGCGGCGAGGCCACGCTGAGCTCCGAACGCCTCCGCCTCGGAGCCCTGCTCACCGAGGACCGGACCTGGCCGTACGCCGAGTGGGCCCGCCACTACCGGGACCACCCCATCACCGGCCTGCTCACCCGCGGGACGGTCTGGGAGCACCACAACCCCGACGGCAGCTGGACCGCCGGACTGCCCGCCGCAGACCGCGGCCTCGACACCCGAGCGGCCGTCGGCCGAGGTCCATGCCGACACCCCCGTCCGGCTCTGGCGTGCCGATCGCGCCCCCGCCGCACAGCAGCAGGAGCCGGCCGCGCTGCTGAAGAGTCGTGAGGTACGACAGTTGGTGGCGCAGCTCGGGGGCTTTGCCGGGCAAGGACCGTCCGACCGCGCTCCGCGGACCTCGGCGAGCGTGCCACCCGATTCGCGGATCATCCACGGTGCGGGAACTCGCCCGGTACGAACGACTCGTGGCCCGGAACGGCTGCCCTTTTGTCGACGGGGCTTCGGGTTATAGTGCGCACGACAAGTCTCCACCGGCGGGTCGGCGTCCAGCCGCTCTGACGGTGGACCTCATTGGCCGCCCGGACGTAGGAACCGACGACGTTGCCCAGAGTGCGAGTTGACTGCACGTTCACGGCGCGGAGCGTGGAGCTCTGCCGTCCGGACGCGCTGCACGGGGCCGCGGACCGCCTCCCTCCGCCGGCACCGACGGGCAGAGCGCACCGTTTCCCACCCGGCGGGCGAACTCCCCTTCCTCCCGCGGAACCCGGCCCCGGTCGTCGGAGATCCTCGCGTCGCTCGGCGCCGGCCTGAGGCACGGGCAGCGGATCCTCATCGGCCGAGACCGCCGTCCCCTGCGCCGTTCAGAGTCACCCCCGTCACCGAATCACCCGGTCACCCCGGCGCTCGCTGGGCCCCGCGCCCCCTGCCCCCCGAGAGGTCCGCCCTGTCCATGGTCGATTCCCGCTTCAGCATCCTGTCCGAGGAGTTCGCCGCGGCACCCGACCGGTACTTCGCGTGGCTGAGGGAGCACTCACCGGTGCACTACGAGCCGGCGATCGACAGCTACTTCCTCTCCCGCTACCGGGACGTGAAGCAGGTGCTGACCGACCATGAGGCGTTCACCACCGAGACGCTGCAGGTGCGCGCCGAGCCGGTGATGCGCGGGCCGGTCCTCGCCCAGATGACCGGGGCGGAGCACACCGCCAAGCGAAAGATCGTCGTCCGGGGCTTCACCGGGCAGGCGCTGCAGAACCAGGTACGTGCGATCCGGGCCAACGCCACCGAGCTCGTCGCGCCGTTCCTTCCCCGGGGACGGATGGACCTCGTCAACGACTTCGGCAAGCCCTTCGCCGTCCGCGTGACCCTGGAGGTCCTCGGCCTGGACAAGAAGGGCTGGCGGCAGGTCACCGACTGGCTCGGCGGGGTCGGCGAGTTCATCACCAGCATCACCCTGACCGACGAACGCCGCCGCCACTGCATGGACCGCGCCCGGCAGTTGGAGACCTACCTCGTCCCGATCATCGAACAGCGGCGCCGCCACCCCGGCAAGGACCTGATATCGGCGCTGTGCACGGCCGAGTTCGACGGCATCGCCATGAGCACCCGCGACGTGACCGCGCTGATCATCAACGTCCTGGTGGCCGCCGTCGAGCCCGCCGACAAGGCCCTCGGCCTCCTCTTCAAGCACCTGATCGACCACCCCGAGCAGCTGGCGCAGGTCCGCCGGGACCCGACCCTGTTGCCCGCCGCCATCGCCGAGACACTGCGCTTCACCCCGCCCGTCCAGCTCGTTCCCCGCCAGGCGGAGCAGGACGCCGTGTTCGCGGGCACCGTCGTCCCGGCGGGCGCCACCGTCTTCTGCGTGATCGGCGCGGCCAACCGCGACCCCGAGGCCTTCACCGCCCCGGACACCTTCGACATCCACCGCCCGGATCTGGGCACCGCCCGCTCCTTCACCGCCGCCGCCCAGCACTTGGCCTTCGGCACCGGACTCCACCAGTGCGTCGGCGCGGCCTTCGCCCGCGCCGAGATCGAGACCGTGGCCGCGCTGCTGCTCCCCCTGCTCGACCGGGTCCGCTACAGCCCCGGTTTCCGCTACCGGGAGACCGGGCTGTACACCCGCGGCCCCGCCTCCCTGTCGCTGGACTTCACCCCCGTCCACGAACGCGTCGCCGGCCACGGCTGACGCCCCTCCCGCGCCCGGTCACCATCCGCGAGGCCGGCCGGGGCCGTCCCGCACCACGACCACCAGCCCCTCCTGGAGAAGAGCGAGATGACCGCGACCGACATCACCCGAGCCATCAACGACCTGCTGTTCAGTCCGGGCCTCGACCTCGACGAAGCCATCGACCGGCACTTCGCCCCCGACTACCGCCAGCGCACCAACGGCGTGTGGAGCGACCGGAGCGGCTTCGCCCAGCACATGACCCGACTCCGTTCCCTGGTCCGCAGCGGGCACATCGAGGTCCACGACGAACTCCGCGACGGTCTGCGCTACGCCGACCGCCACACCGTCACCATCACGCAGCACAACGGCCGCACCTCCCGCACCGAGGTGTACCTCTTCGCCCGGTTCGCCCCCGACGGGCGCTTCCAGTGCGTCGAGGAGACGACCCTCCTCGTCGCAGGCCA
>NZ_JBFBJZ010000103.1:0-16923 GCF_040686255.1 Kitasatospora sp. NPDC085879
ACGACCACCGGCAGGACGACCTCGTGCTCCTCGAAGCGGCCCATGGCGAGCGGGTCCGCCAGGAGCACGCTGGTGTCGAGAACGTACGTGCGCCGGTCTGGTGTCCGGCGGCTCTTGGAACTGACCACTAGGCCTCCAGAGCGGATGACCCAGCGTCACCCGCGGCTCACCGGTCCCCGCGACCCCGGTGGCCGGGGTACCGGTCTGACCGGTATATGCCCCAGCGGGGCTCCGTGCATACACCTGGGCGCGAACCCGGGGATCACAACTGGTGAACGTTTTGGGGCCTTGACCGGCGGGTATGCGCGACTGACCGGGCGTCAGCGCCTGCCGTGCAGGGGCTGCCGGGCAGGTGTCAGAGCCCCATCCGCCGGTTGCGCAGCTGGTAGTCGCGCAGCGCCCGCAGGAAGTCGACCTTGCGGAAGGCCGGCCAGTACGCCTCGCAGAAGTAGAACTCGCTGTGGGCGCTCTGCCAGAGCAGGAAGCCGGAGAGCCGCTGCTCGCCCGAGGTGCGGATGACCAGGTCGGGGTCGGGCTGGCCCTTGGTGTAGAGGTGCTCGGCGATGTGCTCGACGTCGAGGATCTCGGCCAGCTGCTCGATCGACGTGCCGCGGTCGGCGTGCTCCTGGAGCAGCGAGCGGACGGCGTCGGCGATCTCGTGGCGGCCGCCGTAGCCGACCGCGACGTTGACGGTGACGCCCTCGATGTGCGCGGTGTCGTGGGCGGCCTCCTTGAGCACCTGGGAGGTGCGCGGGGGCAGCAGGTCGAGCGCGCCGACCGGGTTGACCCGCCAGCGCCGGGCCTCGGCGAGGCCGCGGACGGCGTCCTCGATGATGCCGAGCAGCGGGACGAGCTCCTCGGCGGGCCGGGAGAGGTTGTCGGTGGAGAGCATCCACAGCGTGACGACCTTGACGTGCGTCTCGTCGCACCAGCCGAGGAACTCGCTGATCTTGTCGGCGCCGCGCTGGTGGCCCTGGGCGGTGGTGCCGCCGGTGGCGCGCGCCCAGCGGCGGTTGCCGTCGAGGATCACGCCGATGTGCCGCGGGGTGTTGTCGAGGTGGACCTCGACCCGGCGGCCGTACAGGCGGTAGGCGTTGTCCAGCAGGGTGCGCAGACCCGGCGTGCGCTCGACCACATCGCGCAGACCCATGTTCCTCGGCCCCTCCGTGCTCGTTCGCCGCTCGCCGTCCCGGTGCGGAATCCCTCGCGCAGCCTACTCCGGCCGTGTGCGCGGAGGTAAAGCCGCAGGTACCGATGGGGTCACGGCTTCGTCCCCGGTGCGTGCCGGGGGCGGAAGGACCGCTCGGACACGATCAGGTCTCTGCTTCCTTAAGTCAGCCGTAAGACGGCGTAAAGCGGCTGCCGGGTTCTTGACGCCCGGCATTGGTCTAGTCCAGCTTGTGAGCGAGGGCACACCGGAGCCCTTCCCGCACCTCCGCGGCCCCAGCCGTCCCTCCCCCACGCGGAGCCGCCGCGCCCCCCACCGCGGCGGCTCCCCCGCCTTCCTTCAGGAGCCCGCCCATGGCCCGTCACCTCGCGCAGCCGTCCCACCGGCGGCGCCGCCTCTCGCTCCCGGTCGCGGTCGCGGCCGGCACCACCGCCCTCGCGCTGGCCGGCGCCGGCCTGGCGCTGACCGCAGGCGGCGCCGGCGCGGCCGTCGGCAACCTGGTCACCAACGGCGGCTTCGAGGCCGGCAACCTGTCCGGCTGGACCTGCACCGGCACCGCGAGCGCCGTCGGCTCGCCGGTGCACGCGGGCTCGTACGCGCTGAGCGCCGCGCCGAGCAGCTCCGACACCGCCGAGTGCACCCAGACCGTGAGCGTGCTGCCGAACACCAGCTACACGCTGGCCGGTTTCGTGCAGGGCCCGTACGTCTACCTCGGCGCCCGCGGCACCGGCTCGACCGACCCGTCGACCTGGTCCAGCCTCAGCAGCTGGAACCAGCTGTCCACCACCTTCACCACCGGCGCGAGCACCAACAGCATCACGCTCTACGTGCACGGCTGGTACGGCCAGGGCGCCTACAACGCGGACGACGTCACGCTGACCGGCCCGGGCGGCACCGCCACCCCGACCGCCACCCCGACCTCCGCGAAGCCGAGCACCTCCGCCTCCGCCTCGCCGACCTCGTCGCCGACGTCCTCGCCGACCGGCTCGCCGACCTCCAGCCCGACGTCCAGCCCGACCTCGACGCCGACGCCGCCGAACGGCAACCTGCCCAAGCACGCGCTGACCGGCTACTGGCAGAACTTCGACAACGGCGCCCCGGTGCAGAAGCTGCGCGACGTGCAGAGCGCCTACGACATCATCGCGGTCTCCTTCGCGGACGCGACCGGCACGCCCGGCGCGATCAGCTTCACCCTCGACCCGGCGCTGGCCTCCAAGCTCGGCGGCTACACCGCCGCCGACTTCAAGGCGGACATCGCCGCCAAGCACGCGGCCGGCAAGCGCGTCGTCCTCTCCGTCGGCGGCCAGAACGGCGCGATCAGCGTGGCCAACGCGACCGCGGCGAACAACTTCG
Organism: Kitasatospora sp. NPDC085879; assembly: GCF_040686255.1. Lineage (NCBI taxonomy): Bacteria > Bacillati > Actinomycetota > Actinomycetes > Kitasatosporales > Streptomycetaceae > Kitasatospora > Kitasatospora sp. NPDC085879. The sequence continues at coordinate 2,522 of NZ_JBFBJZ010000103.1, forward strand.
CCAACACCGCCTACGCGCTGGTCCAGCAGTACGGCTTCGACGGCGTCGACATCGACCTGGAGAACGGCGTCGACCCGACGTACATGTCGCAGGCGCTGCACACCCTGCAGTCCAAGGTCGGCGCGAACTTCATCCTGACCATGGCCCCGGAGACCATCGGGATGTACAGCACCTCCGGTGCGTACTTCCAGCTGGCGCTCAACACCAAGGACATCCTGACCGTCGTCAACACCCAGTTCTACAACTCGGGCGGCATGAACGGCTGCGACGGCAAGGTCTACACCCAGGGCACGATCGACTTCATCACCGCCCAGGTCTGCACCCACATCCAGGGCGGCCTGCGGCCGGACCAGGTCGGCATCGGCGTCCCGGCGTCCAGCCAGGCGGCGGGCGGCGGCTACGTCAACTCCACCGTGGTCAACAACGCGCTGGACTGCCTGGCCACCGGCACCCACTGCGGCAGCTTCGTCCCGCCGGCGAAGTGGCCGACCATCCGCGGTGCGATGACCTGGTCCACCAACTGGGACCTCAAGAACGGCAACGACTTCTCCACCAACGTGGGCGCCCACGCCCACGCGATGCCGTAACCCGCACGGGGCGCGCCGCCTCCTGAGGGTGGGGGCCGGTGCGTCGCTCAGGAGCCCGCCGTACCGCTGGGGTACGGCGGGCTCCGCCCATGTCCGGCGCCCGGGCCGTCAGGCGGCGGCCAGCACCGCGACCAGGGCGCCGAGCAGCAGCGGCGGCCCGAACGGCAGGGCGTCGCCGCGGCCGGCCCGACGGGTCGCCAGCAGCACCACCCCCCAGACGCCGCCCAGCAGGAAGGCCGCGAACACCCCGCCCGCCACCGCGCTCCAGCCGTACAGGCCGAGCACCGCACCGAGGCTCGGCGCCAGCTTGGCGTCGCCGAGGCCGATCGGCAGCAGCAGCGCCAGGGCTCCGTACAGCAGGCCGAGCGCGGCGGCGGCCAGCACGCAGCGCAGCAGCACCTGCGGCCGGTGGTCGGCGAGCGGCAGCAGCACCGCGGTGCCGGCGAACAGCGGCAGGGTCAGCGCGTCCGGCAGTCGCAGCACGGCCGCGTCGACGAAGCCGAGCACCACCCCGAACAGACCCACCCAGCAGAACAGCGGCGCCGACCCGGCGTCCGCCGCCGTGCCCAGTGCGGCGCCGACCGCGGCCGCCACCGCCTCGACCGCGCCCGGCCGCGGCCCGGCCGCCGTCTCCCCGCACCCGGGACAGCGGCCGCCGGGCCATCTCCTCCACCGCCCCGCCGGGCAGCACGTGCGCGGCGGCTCGCCGTACGGCACGGCGTGGCGCACCGCGGCGGCACGCAGCAGCGGTGCGGCGGCCAGTCCCAGCAGTGCGCCGGCCCACGGCCCGATCATCACGGCCTCCCCCTCGTCGGTCGTCCCGATCCTGGCGCGATCCTCGCGCAGGCCGCGCGTCCTGTGGTGTGGAACACGTGATGATCCGCGTAACGGCGCCGTAAAGTAGTCAGGCATGCAGGTCATCCAGTCCAGCAAGCTCGCCAATGTCTGTTACGACATCCGCGGCCCGGTCCTCGACGAGGCGATGCGGCTGGAGGACCAGGGCCACCGCATCCTCAAGCTCAACACCGGCAATCCGGCGGCCTTCGGCTTCGAGGCTCCGCCGGAGATCCTCCAGGACATCCTGAAGAACCTCTCCTCCGCGCACGGCTACGGCGACTCCAAGGGCCTGCTCTCCGCCCGCCGGGCCGTGGTGATGCACTACGAGGAGCGCGGCCTGCACGGGCTGACCGTCGAGGACGTCTTCCTCGGCAACGGCGTGTCCGAGCTCATCCAGCTGGCGATGACCGCGCTGCTCGACGACGGCGACGAGGTGCTCGTCCCGGCTCCGGACTACCCGCTCTGGACGGCCTCCGTCTCGCTGGCCGGCGGCACCGCCGTGCACTACCGCTGCGACGAGCAGTCCGAGTGGTACCCGGACCTCGCCGACATCGAGGCCAAGGTCACCGACCGGACCAGGGCCATCGTGGTGATCAACCCCAACAATCCCACCGGCGCGGTGTACCCGCGCGAGGTGTTGGAGGGGATCGTCGAGATCGCCCGCCGGAACAAGCTGGTGGTCTACGCGGACGAGATCTACGACAAGATCCTCTACGACGACGCCGAGCACGTGCCGCTGGCCACCCTCGCGCCGGACCTCTTCTGCGTCACCTTCAACGGCATGTCCAAGTCCTACCGGGTGGCGGGGTTCCGATCCGGCTGGATGGTGCTCTCGGGCGAGCGGCACCGCGCGGCCAGCTACATCGAGGGGCTCACCGTGCTCGCCTCGATGCGGCTGTGCGCCAACATGCCGGCGCAGCACGCGGTGGCCGCGGCGCTCGGCGGCCGGCAGTCGATCAAGGACCTGCTGCTGCCGGGCGGGCGGCTGCTGGAGTCGCGGGACACCGCGTACCGGCTGCTGAACGAGATCCCGGGCATCAGCTGTGTGAAGCCGAAGGGCGCGCTCTACGCGTTCCCGCGGCTGGACCCGCAGGTGTACAAGGTCAAGGACGACGCGCAGATGGTGCTCGACCTGCTGCGGGCCCAGCGGATCCTGATCGTCCAGGGCACCGGCTTCAACTGGCCCGACCCGGACCACTTCCGGCTGGTCACGCTGCCCCGCGCCGAGGACATCGCCGACGCCGTCACCCGCATCGGCGAGTTCCTCAGCGGCTACGCCCAGCCGTAGGGCGAACGTTCGGGCACGCCAGAAGGGGCGCGGGGAATCCCCGCGCCCCTTCTGTGCGTCAGCGGTCGAGCAGCGCCGCCCCCCGGTGAGGAGGAGGGGCGGCGCTCCCTCAAACCCGGGCTTGTCAGCCCAGGCGCTTCACCAGCGCGCGGTACTCGTCCCAGAGCTCGGTCGGCGTGTGCTCGCCGTACAGCTCCAGGTGGGACGGGACCAGCGCGGCCTCCTGGCGCCAGATGTCGGCGTCCACGGAGAACAGCAGGTCGAGATCGGCCTGCGGGATGTCGAGGCCGCCGAGGTCGAAGTCGTCGACCTCCGGCAGCACGCCGATCGGGGTCTCGACGCCCTTGCCGGTGCCCTCCAGCCGCTCGACGATCCACTTGAGCACGCGGCTGTTCTCGCCGAAGCCCGGCCAGATGAACTTGCCGTCGCTGTTCTTGCGGAACCAGTTGACGTAGTAGATCTTCGGGAGCTTCGAGGCGTCGGCCTGGGCGCCGATCTTCAGCCAGTGGGCGAAGTAGTCGCCCATGTTGTAGCCGCAGAACGGCAGCATCGCGAACGGGTCGCGGCGCAGCTCGCCGACGGTGCCCTCCTGCGCGGCGGTCTTCTCGGAGGCGATGTTGGCGCCGAGGAAGACGCCGTGCTGCCAGTCGAAGGACTCGGTGACCAGCGGGACGGCGGTGGCGCGGCGGCCGCCGAAGAGGATGGCCGAGATCGGGACGCCGGCCTGGTCCTCCCACTCGGGCGCGATGGTCGGGCACTGCGCGGCCGGGACGGCGAACCGGGCGTTGGGGTGGGCGGCGGGCGTGCCGGACTCCGGCGTCCAGTCGTTGCCGCGCCAGTCGGTGAGGTGCGCCGGGGGCTGCTCGGTGAGGCCCTCCCACCACACGTCGCCGTCGTCGGTGAGGGCGACGTTGGTGAAGACGGTGTTGCCCCAGAGGGTGTCGATGGCGTTGGCGTTGGTGTCGACGCCGGTGCCGGGGGCGACGCCGAAGAAGCCGGCCTCGGGGTTGATGGCGTAGAGACGGCCGTCGGCGCCGAAGCGCATCCAGGCGATGTCGTCGCCGATCGTCTCGACCTTCCAGCCCGGGATGGTGGGCTGGAGCATGGCGAGGTTGGTCTTGCCGCAGGCGGACGGGAAGGCTGCCGCGATGTACTTGGCCTCACCGCTGGGCGGGGTGAGCTTGAGGACGAGCATGTGCTCGGCCAGCCAGCCCTCGTCGCGGGCCATGGTGGAGGCGATGCGCAGCGCGTAGCACTTCTTGCCGAGCAGGGCGTTGCCGCCGTAGCCGGAGCCGAAGGACCAGATCTCGCGGGTCTCCGGGAAGTGCGAGATGTACTTGGTGGAGTTGCAGGGCCACGGCACGTCGGCCTCGCCCGCGGCGAGCGGGGCGCCGACGGTGTGCACGGCCTTGACGAACTCGCCGTCCTCGCCGAGCTGGTCGATCACGGCCTGGCCCATGCGGGTCATGACGCGCATGGAGACGGCGACGTAGGCGGAGTCGGTGATCTCGACGCCGTACGCGGCCAGCGGGGAGCCGACCGGGCCCATGGAGAAGGGCACGACGTACATCGTGCGGCCCTTCATCGAGCCGCGGAAGAGGCCGTTCTCGCCCGCGAAGACCGCCCGCATCTCGGCCGGGGCCTTCCAGTTGTTGGTCGGGCCCGCGTCCTCCTCCTTCTCGGAGCAGATGTAGGTGCGGTCCTCGACCCGGGCGACGTCGGTCGGGTCGGACGCGGCGTAGAACGAGTTGGGGCGCTTCTCGTCGTTGAGCTTCTTGAAGGTGCCCTGGGCGACCAGCAGCTCGGCGAGGCGGTGGTACTCGGCCTCGGAGCCGTCGCACCACTCAATGCGGTCGGGCTGGGTCAGTTCGGCGATCTCGGCGACCCAGTCCAGCAGGCGCTGGTGGCGGGTGGGCGCGGACTCGGCGAGCGCAGACTTCAGAGGCGACACGTTCGCTCCGTTTCACACCATCTCGGCCAGGAGACGGCATCGCGGGGGTTTGAGGGTGATTACACGGTAGCCCTGAGGAGCAGGGCCTTTTGGGCCACTTCGTAGTACGGTCTGAATTTCTTACGCCTCTGCGTCCAGGAAAGAACCGGCGAAGGGTCGATTTCGGCCGCACCGGCGTCGACACTGAGACCTGGGTAACACTCCAAAATGTCCAAAAGTGATGACCGCCACTGACTACTTGGCAGTAACCTACGGTTCCGTAAGATGTCGCGCATGACTGCTGCGGACCTCACTGCGGACCTCGCCTGCGCCGGCGAGTCCCTGAAGCCCAAGTGGCGCGGCTGGCTGCATGCCGGCATGTTCCCCGCCTCGGTGGCGGCCGGGATCGTCCTGATCTGCCTGGCCGACTCGGCGGCCGCCACGGCCGCCTGCGCGATCTACTCGGTGACCGCCTGGCTGCTGTTCGGGGTGAGCGCGGTCTACCACCGCTTCACCTGGGGCCCGCGCGGCGAGGCGATCCTGCGCCGGCTCGACCACGCCAACATCTTCCTGATCATCGCGGGCACCTACACCCCGTTCACCATCCTGCTGCTGGACGGGGCCGCGCAGCAGGCACTGCTCTGGGCGGTCTGGGGCGGAGCACTGCTCGGCATCGCGTTCCGGGTGTTCTGGGTGGGCGCGCCGCGCTGGCTCTACACCCCGGTCTACCTGGCGCTCGGCTGGGCCGCGGCCTTCTTCCTGCCGGACTTCCTGCGCACCGGCGGCGCCGCCGTACTCACCCTGATGATCGTCGGCGGCGGCCTCTACAGCCTTGGCGGCGTGGTCTACGGCCTGAAGCGGCCGAACCCCTCACCCCGCTGGTTCGGCTTCCACGAGGTCTTCCACGCCTTCACCCTCGGCGCGTTCATCGTCCAGTACGTCGGCGTCTCACTGGTCGCGTACCGCGCGGCCGGCTGAGGAGGCCCGCAGCTCCAGGCGTTCCTGGGCCCGGCGGCAGCGCTCGCAGTGCGCCGCGCCGGGCCCTTCGCCGGTCGGCCGGGGGTGCGCCTTGGCCCGGAACCGCCGGGCCACATGGGCCATCACCAGCAGTGTCTCGACCGCGGCCACGATCCAGACCGCCCTCGGCCCGCCGGCCAGGTAGCCCGCGATCACGGCCAGCGCGGCCGACACCGCCACCACCGCACCCCAGAACTGTGCGCTCCGCAGCGCCATCGGCTCGCCTCCCGCCAGGTGACAGATCGTCAGATTCCTCCTCGCCTACGGTGACATGCTCAGCGCCCCCGGAGGAGAACTCCGGATCAACAGTGCGTCAACACCTCGTGCCGAGCGGATGCTCCGTCTCCGAAACATCCCCGCGGACGGCCCCCGGCGGCCGGGCCCCGGAAAGCCGACGGGCGGCCCGGCCGGTCCTGGGACCGGCCGGGCCGCCCCGGGGGCGCACCCTCGGACGGGCTACCGCCGGGCGCCGCGCCGGCGGACGGCCAGCCCCGCCCCTACCAGCGCGGTGACCGCGAGCGCCGCGCCCGCCGCCACCGCAGGTCCGCGCCGGGACGGCTCCGCGGCGGCGCCCTGCTCCGCCGCCCAGCCGCCGCCCGCGCCGGCCCGGTCGTAGGCCGAGCCGGGCAGCCGGTCGCCGTACCGCGCGTGCACCAGCCGCTGGTAGTCGGCGAGCGTGGTGCCGCCCGGTCCGACCGAGCGGCGGGCGTCCTCGTCCAGCGGCAGCACCCGGCCGCCGCGCAGCACGTACCAGGCGTCGATCTGCGGTTCGCGGAAGGCGGTGCCGCCACCGGTGGCCGCGGCCTGCGCGGGGTAGTCGGTCTCGTCGCTGCCGGAGGCGATGTTGACCACCCGCCAGCCGCCGCCGTCGTGGACCGTCCACACCGACGCGGTGCGGCCGTCCGCGGCGACCGCCTTGCCGGCGACGAACTCCACCCGGGCGACCGGGGCTCCGGCCGTGCCGGCGACGAAGCCCTCGTTGAGGCTGTAGACGGCGACGGCCCCGCCGACCAGGGCCGGGGCGGCCTGCGCCGCGGCCCTCACCTCCTCGGCCGGGGAGAGTCCGGCCGCGCCGGACGGCCTGCCCTCGCGGGCGAAGAACCGGCCGATCCGGTCGAGTGCGGCGGGCGAACCGGCGGCCGCACCGGCCGCGGACAGCTCGGCCGGGGCGATCGGCGCCGGGGCCGCCGGGCCGTCCGCGGCCGAGGCGAGCGGCGCGGCCGCGAGGCCGGCGGAGCCGGCGAGGAGGAGGGCGGCGAGGTGTCTCGGATATCTGGTCACGGCTGTCTCCTCACGCGCCGATCCGGTACAGGGAGTGGGTCCAGTCGAAGCCGCTGTTGCTGGTGTAGTAGCGGTAGTCCGCCCAGTTGTAGCGGTAGTTGGACGGCCAGGGGTCGCCCCAGTAGACCCAGTTGCTGCCGGCGTCGTAGCCGTAGAGGACGTGCATGTGGCCGCCGCCGGAGGACCACTGGATGCGGGTCTCCACCGGGCGCCCGGCGTCGATCTCGCCCTGGACGGTGGCGTAGCCGAGGTAGCCGCTCACATAGCGGCCGGGAGCGATGCCGATCCGCCGGAAGGCGTTCTGGACGTCGCCGAGGGTGGCCTGGCTGTTCGGGCAGGCGGAGTCGACGGCGCGGCCGAACGCCAGGTTGCAGAACTGGTTCTGGCTGTAGCCGTAGCCGTAGAAGGCCGCGACGGTGTTGCCGCTCGCCGCCCAGCACCAGTTGGACTGCTGCTGTTGCTGCATGGTGATGCCGAGGGTGCGGGCCGCGGACAGGCCGGCGGCGGGCGCGGTTCCGGGTGCGGTGACGGGTGCGGTGACGGGTGCGGAGGTCCGGACGGGGGCGGCCTGCGCCGGGGAGGGGGCGGCCGCCGTGAGGGCGGGGGCGAGGACGCCGAGCGCGAGTGCGGCGACCGCACGGCGCAGGCGTCCCGGCCCCGGGGGAAGGGGAGTTGACGGCATGGGGATTCCTCCTGCGGTGGGGCGTAGGAAGAGGTGTGGGGGCGCGTCCGGACGCGGTGCCAAGAGCATCGGGCGCCGCCCGGCGGCGGTCAACGCGCGGCCCGGCGGCGGAGGGCGGAGTGTGAACGCCCGCCCTCCGGATGTGAACGCGGCCCGCCCGCCACGTCCGTACCTGATGACACGGCGGGCACCGGGTGTGAATATTCACCGCAGCCTCGGAGGTGGTCATGCAGCCGACCGTCCAGCCGGATCTCGCCGCCGTGCTCCGCACCGGCCCGTTCCATCTCGCCCTGCGCACCGCCATCGCCGCCCGCGGCCTCGCCCTGCAGCGGGTCCAGGAGCGCCTCGCCCGGCGCGGGGTCCGGGTCGGCGTCACCAGCCTCAGCTACTGGCAGCAGGGCCGGCGGCGGCCCGAACGTCCTGAGTCGCTGCGGGCGGTGGCCGCGCTGGAGGCGGTGCTCGACCTTCCGGAGCACTCGCTGACCCGGCTGCTCGGCCCGATCCGGGCGCCGGCCGGGCCCACCGGGCCGGCCAGCCTGCCGTACCGCGATCTGATCCGGCCGACGAGCGCCGTCGACGGGCTGATCGAGGCGATCGCCGGCCCGCCCGACTCCGGGCTGCACACCGTGGTGCACATCGAGCGGATCCGGATCGACGCCCGGCGCCGGCTGGCCCGGCGGGACTCCCAGCACGCGCTGCGCGCCCACCGCGACGGGGTGGACCGCTACCTCGCCATCCACCAGGGCGACCCCGGCGCGGACCCGGGCCGGGTGGTCCTGCGCGCCGAGGAGAACTGCCGGCCCGGCCGGATCCGCCGCGACCCGGCGGCCGGCCTGCTGGTCGCCGAGCTGCTGCTGGACCGCCGGCTGCGCGCCGGTGAGACGCACCTGCTCGGCTACGGCTTCGACGACGCGCCGACCGCGACACCGAGCTGCGAGTACGTCCGCGGTTTCAATGCGGGCGCCGGCCAGTACGTCCTGCAGATCACCTTCGACCCGGCGGCGCTGCCCGTCCGCTGCCACCGGTTCGCCGTCCGTACACCGGGCGAGCCGCCGTACGAGACGGAGGAGCTGACCCTGGACGGGCACCACGGCGTGCACCTGGTGGCGACCGGGCTGCCGCCCGGGCTGCTCGGCATCGGCTGGGCCTGGGACTGACCGGACGTCAGCCCGCGGTGAACTCCAGCGTCAGATGATCGACCACCGCCCGGTACCCGAGCTTCTGGTAGATCGAGTTGCTGACCGGGTTGGCCAGGTCGGTGAAGAGCAGCACCTCGGTCGCGCCGGCCGCCAGCGCGTGCGCCGAGGCGGCGGCGACGACACCGCTCGCGTAGCCGCGCCCGCGCAGGTCGACGGGGGTGAAGACCGGGCCGATCCGGGACATCCCGGCGACCACGGGGCTGGCGCCGGCGAAGGCGACCGGGCGGCCTCCGTCCTCCCAGACGTGCAGGCTGCCGGCGGCGATCCGGCGGTCGACGTAGGCGCCGTGGTCGACCGGCCGCCTCTCGCCGATCTCGGCCATGAAGGCGGCGGACCACGCGACGAGCTGCTCCCGGTCGGCCGGCCGCGCGGGCCTGGCGGCACCGGCGGGCACCGGGGAGGGGGCTTCCAGCCGGGCCAGCCGGTAGAGCCGCTCGTCCATGGCGCTCTCGGCCCGGACGGCCCCCTCGGCGGCGGGCGGCCAGGCGGCGGCGAAGGCCAGGGAGGCCGCCCGCTCGCCGCCCGCCCCGGCCACCGACCCGCGCCGGGCGTGCAGCAGCACGGCGAGTTCGGCCGCCGCGGCGGCGGACATCCGGCCGAGCCGCACCGGGAACGGCGGGGTGTGCGCGAAGGCGCCCTCGACCGGGCCGCCCGGCGCGGCCCGCCAGTGGCCGAACGCCGGGTCCGCGTCACCGAAGGCGTGCGGACCGTTCTTGGCGAGCCAGTCGAGCAGCGTGAGCAGCACGGTGTTCTCGGCCGGGTGTGCGGCGAGGAAGCCGCCGGCCTCGGCGAGGAAGGCGTCCGGGTCGTTCGTCAGCGTCCAGGTCATGCCCCATCCTGGCGCCGCGCACAACCCGTGCGCCTCCGAATTACCGTAGCCGCTCGGCGAGTTCGGCGGCGTCCGCGGTGGGCGCGTCGCAGCTGAAGTGCCGGCAGACGTACGCGGCGGGGCGCCCGCCGAGCAGTGGCCGGTCGGCGAGCAGCGGGACCTCCTTGCCGCCCGGCTCGCCCACCGCGACGACCGCGCCGGGCGCGGTGGCGAGCAGCGCGGTGCGGTGCAGCTCGGCGGTGGCCGGGTCACCGGCCGGGCCGACCACGGCGACCTCCCGCGGGCCGTCGAGCAGCGCCTCGGCGACGGCGAGGCCCCAGCCGATGAAGCGGGGCGCCCGGCTGCCGAGTGCGCCGACGACGCCGAGCGCCCGCTCGGCCGCGGTGCGGTGGCGCTCGGAGCCGGTGTAGGCGGCGTGGGCGAGGAGAGCGCCGGCGGCGGCCGTCCATCCGGAGGGGGTGGCGTTGTCGGTCGGGTCCTGCGGGCGGCGGATGAGCTCCTCGGCGTCGTCCGCGGTGTCGTAGAGGGCGCCCGACGCGGCGTCGGTGAAGTGGGCGAGGACGGTGTCGAGGAGGCCGCCGGCCAGGTCGAGCCACTCGGCCTCGCCGGTGACGGCGTACAGGGCGAGGAAGCCCTCGGCGGTGTCGGCGTAGTCCTCCAGGACGCCGGCGTTGGCGCCGGCCCGGCCGTCCCGGGAGGTGCGCAGCAGGCGTCCGTCGGCGGTGAGGTGGACGGCGAGCAGCAGGTCGGCGGCGCGTTCCGCGGCCTCGACCAGGTCGGGGCGGTCCAGCAGGGCCCCGGTCTCGGCGAGGGCGGCGATGGCGAGGCCGTTCCAGGCGGCGACGACCTTGTCGTCCCGGGCGGGGGCGGGCCGTTCGGCGCGGGCCTCGAAGAGGCGGGTGCGGATCCGCTCGTACGCCTCGGGGTCGGCGGGGTCGCGGAGCAGCTGGAGGACCGAGCTGCCGTGCTCGAAGGTGCCGGTGACCTCGAAGAGTTCGGCGGCGAGGGCGGCGTCCTCGGGGCCGAGCGCGGCGGCGAGCTGCTCCGGGGTCCAGGCGTAGTAGGCGCCCTCGGCGGACGTGCCGGTGGCCGGGTCGAGCGAGTCGGCGTCCAGGGCGGAGGCGAAGCCGCCCTCGGGGGTGCGCAGTTCGCGCAGCAGGAAGTCGGCGGTGTCCAGGGCGGTGCGGCGGGCCCGGGCGTCGCCGGTGGCGCGCCACAGGTGGAGGTAGGTGCGGAGCAGCAGCGCGTTGTCGTAGAGCATCTTCTCGAAGTGCGGCACGACCCAGTCGGCGTCCACCGAGTAGCGGGCGAAGCCGCCGCCGAGCTGGTCGTACAGACCGCCTCGGGACATCGCGTCGCAGGTGCGCACGGCCATCTCCAGGGCGGCGGCCGAGCCGGTGCGGGCGTGGTGGCGCAGCAGCCACTCCACCGTCATGGACGGCGGGAACTTGGGGGCGCCGCCGAAGCCGCCGCGGCGCTCGTCGTAGCCGCGGGCGAGTTCGATCAGGGCGGCGTGCAGGTCGGCCTCGCCGGGGGCGGGCAGCACGCCGGCGCCCGCGCCGTAGACCCGGGCGCGTTCCTGCAGGTCGGCGCGGATCCGGCCGGCGACCTCGCCGACCTCGTCGCGGCGGTCGCGCCAGGCGGCGGTGACGCCCTCCAGGACCTGCCGGAAGCCGGGCATGCCGTGCCGGGGCTCGGGCGGGAAGTAGGTGCCGAAGTAGAACGGCTCCTTGGCCGGCGTGAGGAAGACCGTCATCGGCCAGCCGCCCTGGCCGGTGGCGGCCTGGACGGCCTCCATGTAGACGGCGTCGACGTCGGGCCGCTCCTCGCGGTCGACCTTGACGGCGACGAAGTGCTCGTTGGCGTAGGCGGCGACCGTCTCGTCCTCGAACGACTCGTGCGCCATCACGTGGCACCAGTGGCATGCCGCGTACCCGACCGACAGCAGCACCGGGACCTGCCGCCGTTCGGCCTCGGCGAAGGCCTCGGGGCCCCAGGGCCACCAGTCGACCGGGTTGTCGGCGTGCTGGAGGAGGTACGGCGAGGTCGCGTCCGCGAGACGGTTCGGCATGGGCCCATCCTTCCGCATCGCCGCGGGGGTGACACAGTGCCGCGTCGTGGAACGACGAATGATCGACGGCAGCGGCCGGTACGCCGAGCAGCGCCCCGTGCGACTACTCCTTGGGGGTCTCCGGCTCCTCGACGAAGTCGATCTTCTTGAAGCGGCTGTTCATGGACTTCAGCAGGAACCAGGTGGCGATGCCGAGGGCCGCGAAGACGACGAAGCCGAGCAGGCCCGGGGTGACCTTGTTCTGGTCGAGGGCGAGGTCGGCGGCGAGGTGGGTGAGGTTCACGGGGGTGCTCATCTCTCCATGGTGGCCCGGCCCTACACAGGCCGGGCCACCGGGGTGGTGCAGGGGGTGCGCGTTACTTGCGCAGGCCCGCGAACAGGTCGTTCTCGGGCAGGTCGGTGTCGACGTGGGAGCGGACCAGCTCGTAGTCCTCGGTGGGCCACACCTCGCGCTGGACGTCCAGCGGGACGCGGAACCACGGTCCGTCCGGGTCGATCTGGGTGGCGTGCGCGATCAGCGCCTTGTCGCGGATCTCGAAGAAGTCGTCGCAGACCACGCGGGTGGTGATCTCGCGCTCCTTGCGGCCGCTCTTCTCCCAGCCGGCGATCCACTCGCCGTACGGGGAGTCGTGCCCGTTCTCGCTGAGGTAGGCGTGCAGGGCGCGGATGCGGCCCATCGGGAAGCCGTGGTTGTAGTACAGCTTCTGCGGCTGCCAGGGCTCGCCGGCCTCCGGGTAGGCCTCCGGGTCGCCGGCGGCGTCGAAGGCCACCATGGTGATCTTGTGGGTCATGATGTGGTCCGGGTGCGGGTACCCGCCGTTCTCGTCGTACGTGGTGATCACGTGCGGGCGGAACTCGCGGATCAGCTTCACCAGGGTGCCGGCCGCGGTGTCCACGTCCTCCAGGGCGAAGCAGCCCTCGGGGAGCGGCGGCAGCGGGTCGCCCTCGGGCAGCCCGGAGTCGACGTAGCCCAGCCAGGCCTGGTCGACGCCGAGGATCTCCCGGGCGGCGTCCATCTCCTTGCGGCGCACCTCGTGGATGTTCTCCTCCACCCAGGCGTCGCCCTGCAGCTTCGGATTGAGGATCGACCCCCGTTCGCCACCTGTGCAGGTGGCCACCAGCACGTCCACCCCCTGGGAGACGTACATCGCCATGGTGGCGGCGCCCTTGCTGGACTCGTCGTCCGGGTGCGCGTGCACCGCCATCAGTCGCAACTGCTCGCTCAACGCCTGGTTTCCTTCCAGGTATGTCCGGTTCGTCGGGTCGGCTCCCCCGCCGACTCCGGCGCGGACGTGCCCCTTCTATAGTGACGGACTGAGGAGCCGCTCCATTCCCGCTTCCGCCCGAGCGCGCCTCGTCGAAAGGACCGAGCCGGACATGGACCCCAGCCGTACGACCGCAGCCCCGCCGGAGGGCCGGTACAGCCGACGCTCCGACGCCGAGGCGGACCGTCGGCTGCGGATCGCCGCCGTGGTCTGCGGCGTGCTGTTCCTCGGCGTGGTGGCCTGGCTGGGCACCTCGTACATCCTGCGCGAGAGCGTGATCAGCGGTACCGTGCCGTCCTTCGAGGCGGTGTCCGACCACGAGGTGCAGCTGCAGCTGTCGGTGCGCAAGGAGACGGGCACCGCGGGTGTCTGCACGGTACGGTCGATGGCGGCGGACAAGTCCGTGGTCGGCCAGTACGACTTCCCGGTGCCGGCCGAGGGCAGCACCTGGTCGCAGGTGGTGACGCTGCGCACCACCGCCCGCGGGGTGACCGCCGAGCTGCTTGGCTGCACGCCGCGCCACTGAGCCGTCACCCGCCGGCGTGTGGGTGTTTCCCCTTTGCACATCTCCCCCTTCCGGGCGCATATTCGAGCGTATGGGCGGGCATCCCGTACGGAGTTGCCGCAGGCCCTGCGGCAACCGGCCGGCGCCAATGCCCGCGAGCGCCCCTCCCACCGGGAGGCGGAAATTGTTAGGCTCGTGGTTTCGCCCCTTCCGAGCCCCAGTGCACGGGAGCGGGCGTTGCTTTGTAGTTACGACCGACAACATCTGCATCTGCTGACGATCAACCCTCAGCACAGCCCAGTACCGACGAGGAGCACCTGTGACCCAGACCAGCGAAGACGTGACCTGGCTCACTCAGTCCGGCTACGACCAGCTCAAGGCCGAGCTGGAGCACCTGACCGGCCCCTGGCGCAGCGAGATCGCCCAGAAGATCGAGGCGGCGCGCGAGGAGGGTGACCTCAAGGAGAACGCCGGCTACCACGCGGCCAAGGAGGAGCAGGGCAAGTACGAGGCCCGCATCCGTCAGCTCACCCAGCTGCTGGAGCGCGCCAAGGTGGGCGAGGCCCCCGCGGACTCCGGCATCGTCGCCCCGGGCATGGTGGTGACCGTCGCCTTCGACGGCGACGAGGACGACACCATGCGCTTCCTGCTCGGCTCCCGTGAGGTCGCCGGCGACGACCTGGACATCTACTCGCCGCAGTCGCCGCTGGGCCGCGCCATCAACGGCAAGAAGGTCGGCGAGGACGCCACCTACGAGCTGCCGAACGGCAAGCAGGCCGGCGTGAAGATCATCGAGGCCAAGCCGCACGCCGGCTGAGCCCGCGCACGCCACGAGGGGCGGGGGGCGGCGCGCGGGCGGGGGCGCCCCCCCCCCGCGACGCCCCCCCCCCCACCCCCCCCCCCCGCCGCCC
>NZ_JBFBJZ010000104.1:0-16664 GCF_040686255.1 Kitasatospora sp. NPDC085879
AGCGACACCCGACCCCCTTGACCGACAACAAGCCCGATCCTGGCAGCCGGAACCATCCGCCATCACCGCTTTGCGGATTTCCCAACGGAGTCCTTTAGCCGGGGGAGGATGTCAAGAGCCGCAGGACGACAGCCGGGCCAGGCCGGTCACGGGCCGCGGCGGTCAGGCGGTGCCGAGGAGGTGGCGAAGGGTCCTCACGTCACGGACTGTCCGGGGTCCGGCCCAGGCCGCGGACGGCGGGGACGCAGAGCATCGCGGCGATCAGCAGCACCCCCATCACCGAGGAGAACAGCAGCACCCGGTCGGCCCCGACGGCCTCGGCCGCCGGGCCGGCCAGGGCCCGGCCGAGCGGGATGACCATGATGGACCCGGCGACGTCGTAGGCGGAGACCCGGCTGAGCACGGCCAGCGGGATGTGCGACTGCACGCTGGTCGCCCACATCACCCCCCAGAAGGCGAACCCGCAGCCGGCCAGCACCCCGGTGAACGCCGCGAGCGGGAAGGACCACCCGAGCGCCGGGGCCAGCGGGTTGAGGGCGAAGCAGAACATCGCACAGGCCCCCGCGACGAGCGGACGCCGGGGCTGCACCCGCATGCCGAGCAGCCCGCCGATGATCGTGCCGGCCCCGTCGGCGGAGGCGATCCAGCCGTAGCCGCTGGTGCCGTGCTGCTCGGTGAGCAGCGCCGCGCCCAGCGGCAGCGCCGGGCCGAAGACGAACAGCCCGTACACCGCCCAGACGGCGATGACCCCCCACAGCCAGGCGCGCGAGCGGAACTCCTGCCACCCGGTGGCCAGCCGGCGCAGCATCGGCTCGTCGGCGTCCTTGCGGGCGGTGGAGAGACTGCGCAGCGGCGCGAGGCCCAGCGCGCTGACGGCGAAGGCGGCCGCGATGACGGTGAATGAACCCGCCGCGTCCCCGTAGGCGACGAGCAGGCCAGCCAGCCCGGGGCCGAGCAGGGTGGCGATCGCCTCGGAGATCCGCAGCAGCGCGTTGGCCCGCTGGATGTCCTCGGCGACCTGCGGGACGATGCTCGCCAGCCCCGGCTGGAACATGGCGGTCGCGGCGCCGCTGAGCGCCATCAGCGCCATGATCTGCCACAGCCGTACGTCGCTGAAGGCCAGCAGCGCGGCGAGCGCGAGCATGGCAAGCATCCGCACCACGTCGGCGCCGACCATCATCACCTGCGGGGTGAACCGGTCGGCCAGCACCCCGCCGAACAGCACCAGCAGGACGATCGGTGCCATCCAGGCGGCAAGGGCGTACCCGACCCCGCCGGCCCCGTGCCCCGTCCCGAGCACGGCGGTGGTCAGCGAGACCATCAGCATGCCGTCGGCCAGCAGCGAGGCGCTGCGGGCGGTGAACAGCAGGCGGAAGCGGCCCGAGCGCCACGGGCTGGGCAGGGTGTCCGGCTGCTGCCGGACGGTCATGTCGTCGATCGTCATGTCACATCCGCCGGTGTCCGGCCGGTCCCTTCGGTGAGTGTCTGCTGTCGGTGCCATGCGTCCGCGCGGCCGGGATCCGCGGGCGGGTCCTGGACGATCACGTACCGGCGCGGTGCGAGGACGCCCGGACGGCCGGGGATGGCGGCCATCAGCGCGGTGTGGGCCCGGTGCGGCGTCAGCGGGGTGCCGCCGGAGGCGATGAACGCGGTGAGGCCCTCGGGGTCGTCGACGGTGACGTGCACGGGCAGGCCGCCGAGCGCCGTGGCGAGGGCGTCCGCCACGGTGGGCGGGGAGACCCAGCAGCCGTCGACCTGCCGCCAGCCGGCACCGCGCTCGGTCGGCCGGACGCCGGTGACGGCGGTGAGTCCGGTGAGCGGTACGTCCGCGTCGGCGACGGCCTCCAGCAGGCGGACCAGTCCGGTGAGGAAGCCCTCCGCCTCGTCCCGGTCGAACAGCGCGGGGTCGGCCCACATGCCGATGTGGAGCAGCGGCTCGGTCTGGAAGGTGAAGGCCAGCAGCTTGGTCGGCAGCGCCTGGACGGGGCCCCAGCTGAGCTCCAGGTCCGGGTCCGGGGCGCCGGGCGGGGCCTTCGGCCCGAGGGTGGCGGGCAGGGCGCTCACGTCGTTGAAGACCACGTCACGGGCGAAGTGACTGCCGCGCTCGACGGTGGCCCGGTCGATCATCTCCCACAGCCGCAGCGCGTCGAACTGGCTGTGCCGGTAGGCGTTGAGTGCCGCTCCCCAGGCCTTGCGCAGCAGCGCGTCGAAGGACGGGATGCGGAGGTCCAGGGCGAGCAGGGCGTCCTGGGACAGGGTGTTCACCGAGCGGGCCAGCCGGGGCTGGAAGCGGTTGGAGGTCGGCACGGCGGCCACGCAGGTGGTCTGGCCGGCCCGGTGGCCGACCAGCGTGCACCAGGCGGTGATTAGCACCGTGGAGGGCAGGCCGCCGGTGCGGTCCGCCGCCCGGGCCAGCGCCAGCGCGCCCCGCCGCGAACGGAGGGTGAGCTGCGGCGCCAGGCCGTCGGCGGCCTCCGCACGTGGCTCGGCGAACATCGCCTGCGGTGCGGTGCGGATGATCCGCTCCCAGTACGCAAGGGATGCCTCGGACCTGCGCCGCCCCGCTGGGGTGGCCTCCTCGGCGGCGAGGCCGAGCGGGGTGAGGGCGGTCGGCGCGGGGAGCTCCCCGCCGGACAGCAGGGTGAGCCACTCCTCGCGGAGGATGCCGAGGGCACCGCCGTCCGTCGCGGCGTGGCTGGCCGCCAGTGCGAGGTGGGTCGGGGCACCGCCGACGGTGAGCAGGGACAGCCGCAGCGGGAAGTCCTGGTCCAGGCGGAAGTCGTGGTCGCGGGCCCGGCGGGCGACCGACTCGGCGTACTGCGTCGGGTCCGGGCCGGGCTCGTCGTGGTCGAGGACGGCGACCGGGAACTCGCCTTCCGCGGCGACCACTTGCTCGCGCGGAACGGTCCCCGGAAAGGTGGTGCGCAGCGCCTCGTGCCGCTCCACCAGCTGGCGCAGGGCGTCGAGCGCCTGCTCCCGGGTGGTTCCCGCCGGTACCGGCCAGACGTCGTGGATGCTGACGTTCGCCGCGCCGTCCCGCAGGATGCAGCGGATCATGTTGGCCTGGCCCATCGTCACGGGACCTCGGCGCGCCACGCCGCCCGCGTAGCGGACGGTGAGGGTACGGGTGTTGGTCTGCGTCACGGGGTCTCGCTCCGGGGGATCGGTACGGGCCGGTCGGCGGCGGCGCGGATCAGCGGGTGCCAGGCGTCGATGAGCAGGGCGAAGTCCGCCATGTCCTGCCTGGCCTCGTCGAGGAGCCGCTCCCGGGCACCGGCGAGGACGTCGGCGACCGTGGCGTAGCGGCCGCCCAGCGTGCGGTAGCAGCGGTCGAGGACGTCGAGCCGTCCGGCGTTCTCCGCCCGGTCCAGCCGGGTGCTCTCCCGGATCAGGCCGGCCACGGCGGGCGCGCGGACCCGCCCCTCGGCGTCGAGCAGCCGCTCGCCGGTCTCCGCGAGGCGCGCGTACACGGCGTTGAGGTGGTGACTCGCCAGGAAGTACTTCGCGAGCCGCAGGTGGTAGGCGAGGAATCCGGCGTCGGTGCGGCGCTCGCCGGTGTGGTAGTTGACGATGTGCCGGTTGTGCAGCACGCCGGGCAGTTTGGCGTCGTGGACCAGGTGGAGCAGGAAGTAGTCGCTGCCGATGGTGTCGGTGGCGGGCGGCAGCGGCACCCGGCTGTAGACCCCGCGGTCGAAGCCGATGTTGCACATGTCCACCTGGGTCGGGCTGACGGCGGTGAGCGTGGTGCGGTCGGCGGTGAACGGGGTGGTTCCGGCGCCGCGGAAGGCCTCCTCGATCAGGTGGTTGCGCCAGAGCGGCAGGCAGTCGGCGGGGATCGACAGGCCGACCAGCTCGCGGTACACCTCCGGGTCGAGCCGGCGGATCTCCTCGACGTCCACCGACATCTCGCCGATGAAGGAGCCGCCGACCACGGTCACCGGGCGGTCCGCGCACGCCGGGTCCAGCCTGCTGCGGGACACCAGCCCCGCCACGTCCGCCGCCCGCCGCCCCAGCGCGGCGAGCTCGTGGTGGACGGGGTGCACCGGCTGGCCGGCCAGCTGCTGGTACCGGCTGTCCGAGTCCCGGCGGTGCACCGACGCGCAGCCCAGCGCCTCCGCGATCAGGAAGGCGCGGTTGGTGCAGGCACCGTACGAGACGCCGGCTGGCAGCATCAGGTCGAGCACGCGCTCCGGCGCGGCGACGCCGGAGCGCGTGATCACCTCGCGCAGGAAGGTCCGCTGGTCGGCCTCGTCGAGGTGGTGGACGACGACACCGGGTGCCGGGTCCAGGGCGGCGACCGTCCGCCGGTGCGCGGCGCGTGACGCCGGGTCGGACGAGTCCAGGATCAGCAGGTGCACCTCGACGCCGAACCGGTCGGCGCCGTACGCGGCCTCCGTGGCGACCGCCGCGACGGTCTCGTCGCACGGCCGGTTGGTCGGGAGCGTCAGGCAGACACGGCGCACGACGGCTCCCCGTTCCCGCTCCGCCGGCCGCCGGCTGTGCCCTCGCCGTCCGCCGCGCCCTGACTGCCGAACGCGCCTTCGCCGTCCGTCGTGCCCTTGCCTGCGTCGTGCCAGGAAGTGAGCCCCAGGAGCCGGCTGCCCAGCTCGGTGAGGGTGGCCGTCGGGTAGCGCTTGGACTCGTGCAGCACCGGGTCGCCGACCAGGGTGCGGTTCCAGCGCGGGGTGCGCAGGTGCCGCCAGGAGTCGACTCGGGAGCGCCGCAGCCGCTGGTGCTCCTCCAGGGCGGGCATCATCGACAGGTACTGGACCGCCCGTACCCCCTCGCTGGAGGTGTTGCGCGCCACGCCGTGGGCGAGCAGCCCGTTCCAGATCAGCAGGTCACCGGGGTGCAGCTCGGGGCGGACCACCGGGAACTCCGCCCGGTCGACGGCCGGTCGCACCGGGTCCCGGCCGGCCGGCTGGGCGAGCTTCCACTCCTCGAACCGGCGGAACAGCTCGGGGCAGCACTGGAAGCCGCCCGTCTCGGGCGTGGTGTTGTTGAGCGCGATGATGCCCTGAACGCGCTGCGGCGGGACGCCGAGCGTGGTGTCGATGTCCCAGTGCAGCTCGATGTCGAAGCCCCGGTCGGTGGGGTCGATCAGCGCCCGGTCGCGGTTGCCGACGTTCGGCGGGTTGAGGTTGAGCCGGTCCAGGGTGACCCACAGCTCCTCGCAGTCCCAGACGTCGACGAAGGCGTCGTACACCCGCTGGGCCTGGCGGCTGTCCCAGAGCAGCTGGTGGTGGTACGCCTCGACGAAGCCGTAGATGTGTAACTGCTGGTCCAGCTCGGAGCGGAACGGCCGGTCCTCGTACCAGCTGTTCGGCCGGTCGGGGTCGAGGCCCTGGAACTCCCAGGTGAAGTCCAGCAGCCGGCGCGCGTCCTCGGCCGGGATCGCCTCGCGGACGACGACGTAGCCGTACGTCTGCCAGTGTGCGAAGTCCTCCTCGGACAGCACCCGCAGCGGGCGTGACTTCTTCAGCTCGCGCAGGGTGGTCGGTGCAAGGTAGGACTCGCCGTCCGCGCTGAAGTACGGACGGTCCGAGGCCGCCCGGTGCAGGTACGGACGGCGAGTCGGCACGGGTGTCGTCATACGGGCTTCCTCCGGCGGGGACTCTCGACGGCTCCCGGGCCGTCACGATCAGCAGGATTGGTCCAGACCACTTGGATTGTCAAGTGCCGTGTCGACATGCGGATATGGGTCAGATTGGTCTGGACAACCATTGAGCGACTGACCTAATGTCCGGACAGCTGTCTGTTCCTGACGGAACATCGGCTGCGGCCGTCGCACCGCGCGGCCGCGCCCCGTCCACCGGGCCGCCGATCACCCACCGCATGTCCGCCCCGGAGAGGGAACCGCTTCCATGAGCACAGCCAGCACCACCGCCATGCCGGAGACCGGCCTGAAATCCCCAGGCCCGGGGCTGGTCACCCTCGACCCGGCCCGCACCGCCCTGCTGCGCGGCCTGGACGACCTGCTCACCGGCCTGGCAGTAAGGCTCGCCGCACCGGAGGTGGTCGGTCCGCCGCTGCTGCCAGCCGAAAGCCTGGCCCGGTTGGACTACTTCCGCAACTTCCCGCACCTCGGCGTCTCCGCCGGACGGTTCACCTCCAAGAGCCTCGGCAGCCTAGCCGCCGGCGAACCCGCCACGGACCTACCGCTGCGGCCCACCGGGTACCTGCTGCCGTCCGCCACCTGCTACGGCCTGCTGCTCTCCCTGGAGGGCGAGGACGTCGGCGAGACCGGACTGCGGCTCTCCGCGGCCGGCCGGTGCTTCCGCAACGAGACCCACTACGACGGCCTGCGGCGGCTGTGGGGCTTCCACATGCGCGAGGTGCTGTACCTCGGCAGCAAGGAGGGCGCGGCCCAACACCTCGATCAGGGCGCCGACTTCGTTCAGGAACTGGCCGGCCGCCTCGGACTGACGCTGACCCGCGCCGCCGCCGACGACCCCTTCTACGACAAGGGCGGCTCCCGGGCCCGGCTGATGGCCCTGGACCCGGTCAAGCACGAGTTCAGCGCCCCGGATGGCACCGCCATCGCCTCCGTCAACCGGCACCGCAACTTCTTCGGCGAGCGGCTGGACATCCGCGCCGGCGACCAGGGGCCCGCGTACAGCGCCTGCGTCGCGTTCGGCGTCGAACGCTGGGTCCACGCGATGATCCTCGCCCACGACACGGCCGAGCGCGCCCTCGATCGGCTGCGCGCCGCCCGGGGCTGAGCCCGTCCCGCACGAAATCCCGGAACAGCAAGGAGTGGTACGACCCGATGGAACGCATCGCCGCGTGGCTGCACGAGAAGAACCCCGGACTCGACGGCCCGATCGCCCCCGACGAGGACCTCATTGAGGCCCGGCTCATCGACTCCATGGACTTCCTCGAGTTCATCGACCTCCTGGAGGACATCTCAGGCGACAGCATCGATCTTCAGGAAGTCACCATCGACGACTTCCGCACACTCGACCGCGTCCGGCAGCGCTTCCTCAGCGCCACCGGGTGACAGCGCTGGCCGTGGTGGCGACCACGGCGGAGGTTCTCGCCCATCCGGCGGCCGACACCGCACTGCTGGCGCCGTGGGAGCGGCAGCGGCTCGCGCGCATCCGGGTACCGGCCCGCCGGGACGACTGGCTGGCGGCGCGGATGCTGGTACGGCTGTGCGCAGCCCGCTGCACCGGACGGCTCGCGCAGGACCTGACTCTCGCTCAGCGCTGTCCCGACTGCGGCGGGCACGGGCACGGCCGCCCGTACCTGCCCGAGCATCCGGCGGTGGGCGTCAGCCTGAGCCACGCCGATGGGCTGGTCGCGGCGGCGGCCGGCCCCGGCGCGGTCGGCATCGACGTGGAACCCGCGACGCGCTGGCCCGGCCCGCTGTCCGTCATGCGGCGGCTGCTGCCCGAAGCCGAACTGCGGGCGGCCGCAGCCGCCCGGCCGGACCCCGGGCCCGCGCTGCTCGGACTGTGGGTGCGTACAGAAGCCCGCCTGAAGGCCGGTCAGGGTGAGTGTGTCCGGCGGGAATGGACCGACCGGCGGCGCTCGGCCGTGGTGGCGGTGGCTGGCACCTGCAGCTCATGGACTGTCCGCGGCGTGGATTACCTTGTCGCGCTTGACTTCCTCCCCGTCCTAAGGGACGGGGATTCCCCTCAGCCTCGCGGCTGAGCCGCTGCGCGTGTGCGCTGCGGTCGGGTGCGGACTCCCCAGCCGCCGCCCGGGAGCGGTCCGGCCCGCAGCTCCCCGCCGTAGACGGCCGCGCGCTCGCGCATGCCGGGGAGGCCGTGGCCGGGGGGCGCGGCGGCGGGCGGCGGCGGACAGGGGCCGCTGTCGGTGCGTCCACGGTGACGGCCCCGGTCGAACAGTGGATCCGGACCTCCGCGGTCGTGCCGGCGGGTGTGTGCTTCAGGGTGTTGGTCAAGGCTTCCTGCACCAGGCGGTAGACGGTGAGTTGGGCGGTGGCGGGGACGTGCTCGTGGCTGCCGCGGACCTCCAGCCGGGTCGGCAGGCCGGCGGCGCACATCTGGTCGGCGAGGGTCTCCAGTTGGGCGATGCCGGGCAACGGGTGGCGCTCCGCGTCGCGTTCGTCGGTCCGCAGGATGCCCAACGAGCGCCACATGTCGGTCAGGGCCTGCCGGCCCGTCTCGGAGATCTGGAGCATCGCGGTGGTGGCCCGCGCGGGCGACCGGTGCTGCGCGTAGACCGCGGCGTCGGTCAGCGCGACCATGGCGGACAGGTTGTGGAACTTCGTCGGCCGATCCGGTGAGGAGATCGTACAGGCGCGCCGGGACTGGGAGAAGGGTGTTCGGTTCGGCGAGGTGCACGGCTACGACGGTGATCGCCTGCGGGCCCCGGAGTTGCCCCCGCTCCCCCTGAAACCTCGGGGGCGTGCGCGATGACCTGCGGAAACACCTGTCGGTTGCATATGTGATCCAGGGCGGTCGGGCGAGATCGAAAGGCCCCACTTTGCTGCGCGGCAGAAGCGCCTCGGCGCCTCGACCGCCACCTGTCGGACGCGCGGCTCTGCGGCACGGATTCTCATGTTCGGGCTGGTGCGACAGGGCCTGATCGGATCGATGCTGACCTTTTGCTGACCTTTCTGACATACAGTCAGATGATCAAGTCTTGACGAGTCGAGCCAGCGAAAGGCATGCAGCCAGGCGATGACGGCGCGTCCATGCCCCGCCCGAACGGCAGTCATTGCAGGGCGATCTGACGTACGACCAGGCAACCGGGATCTTCTTGGTGTGAGCTGCCCCGACTTTCGTGGAGTCTGGGATCGTGTGATCAAGCGGTCTGCGTGGGTTGTGCCTGGCTCGCCCAGTGCGCGTGTTCGTACTCGTCCGGCGGGACGTAGTCGAGGGCGGAGTGGAGTCGTTCGCCGTTGTACCAGGCGACCCACTGGAAGACGGCCCGCTCGACCTCGTCGAAGTCCCGCCATGGCCCCTGATGTTCGATCAGTTCGGCCTTGAATGTGCCGTTCAGGGCCTCGGCCATGGCGTTGTCGTACGAGTCGGCGACGGAGCCGACCGATGCGGAGGCGCCGACCTGGGTCAATCGCTCTGTGTAGCGAATGGACACGTATTGCGACCCGCGGTCGCTGTGATGGATCAGGTCGGCGTCCTTCTTGATCCTCTGCCGCCACAGCGCCTCTCCAACGCGTCCAGTGGCAGGTCGGTGCGCATGTGGTCGGCGACCTGCCAACCCACGATCCGGCGTGAATAGGCGTCCAGGACGAACGCCACGTAGGCCCAGCCGGACCAGGTGCGGACGTAGGTGAGGTCGGCGAGCCACAGCCGGTTCGGCCGGTCGGCCTCGAATCGCCGATTGACCAGGTCCGGCGGGCGGGGGGCGGCCGGCTCCGGGATCGTGGTGCGACGCCGGCGGCCACGGATGACGCCCTCGATGCCGAGCTCTCGCATCAGCCGCTCGATCGTGCACCGCGCGACCCGGTGGCCGGCGCGAACCAGGGCCCGGGTGATCCGGCGAGCCCCGTAGGTCAATGCCGGGAAGCGTAGCTTGGTCATCTCGTGGGTTCAGCCCCTCAACGCAGCGATGCTCCTGTAGAACGAGCGATCTACCACGATCGGCTGGTTCAGAGCAGGAGCATCGTTGGCTGCTGCCGCCAGCGGCGCCGCGCTGCTGGCCGCGCTCCTCGCGCTCACCGTGCTCGGCGTCAGGCCGCGGCTGCGCGAGTACCGCTGATTGCGGGTACATCTACACGCGGGGGAGACATGGCGGACCGGTTGCCCATGGAGGCCGACGAACTCGGCCAGGTGGCAGCAGAGTTGCGGGAGGCGACAGCCGGGATGGGCGGCGCGATGCACGCCCTCGACGGGACCTCGCCCCGGGTGACCGGGCACCAGTGGCTGGACGGTGCCTGTGAGCACTTCGCGGAGGACTGGAAGTACGGTCTCAAGCAGCTCGACGAGACGCGCCGGGCCATCGGCGAGGGTCTGGGCACAACCGTGCGGAGCTACCGGGCGACCGACGAGGCGATCCGCACCACCATGGCCGGGAGGGCTTCGAAGCCCTCGCAGAAGGAAGGTAGGTGGAGGCCGCGCCACATCCGGCGCACACCACCGCTGCGGCAGCGGGTTCGGCCCGTGCGGGCTTTCCAACGGCGGCACGGGACACGCGGTGGTGCAGGACGGGCGGGATAGGTGCCGGCACGCCATTGACTCCCGTTACCCGCCTTGTGCCGGGAGCAGCACACCGACGGGCAGCAGAACGCTGGGGAAGTGGGTTGCGGGAATCTCGTGCGGGAGTGGACGACGGCGTCCTGCTTGGGTGCGCTCCGGTCAGCCGGGCTGGCGGATTCCCGTGGTGGCGGGATCGTGCGGGTCGGGCGGGGTGCGCAGGGCGAGGACGGCGAGGTCGTCGCGGCCGTCTCCGATGCGGGCGTCGGCCAGGGTGCGGCACAGGTCGTCCAGTGGCATGCCGGCGTGGGCGGCGGCGGTCCGGGCGAGTGTGTCCAGGCCGGTGTCCAGAGGGCGGTCGGCGTGTTCGACCAGACCGTCGGTGAACAGCACGAGCGTCGCGCCGGCCGGGAGGAGGTGTTTGTGGTCGGGGCGGGGCACCTCGGTGTCCACACCGAGCGGCAGGCCCGGTTCGGCGTTCAGGTATCGGGCAGCGCCGACGGGTGGGACCAGGAGCGGCGGCGGGTGTCCAGCGCTGCTCCAGTGCAGCGTCCAGCCGGTGTCGGCGGGCTCGATGCGCACCAGGCAGGCCGTGGTGACGGGGTTGTCGGTGATCGCGTCCAAGGTTCGATCGAGCTGGGTCAGGACGGCGCTGGGCGGGGTGCGGCGGTCGTAGAGCAGAGCGCGGAGCATGTTGCGGGTCTGGGCCATGGCGGCGGCGGCCTTCAGGTCGTGGCCGCCGATGTCGCCGATGACCAGGGCACAGATACCGTCGGGGAGGATCAGGGCGTCGTACCAGTCGCCGCCGATGTGGTCCGGGACGGCAGCCGGCCGGTACACGGCGGCGGTCTCGAACGGGTCGAGGTCCGGCAGCTGCGGGAGCAGGAGGCGTTGGAAGTGTTCGGCGCCGGCGCGGACCTGCCGGAAGAGGCGGGCGTTCTCGATCGCGAGGCCGGCCGCGCCGGCGAGCGCCACGACGATGTCCTGGTCGTCGTCGTCGAACGGTTGCCCGTCGGCCCGCTCGGTGAGATACAGGTTGCCGTAGACGCGTCCGCGGGAGGTGACCGCGACGCCGAGAAGCGTGCGCATCGGCGGATGGCCGGGTGGGAAGCCGACCGCGTGCGGGTGGGCGCCGATGTCGGCGACGCGCAGCGGTTCGGGGTGGTCGATGAGGTGTCCCAGGAGTCCGCGGCCGTGCGGCAGTGCGACTCCGGCCAGGTCCGCCAGCTCGTGCTCGGTCAGCCCGACGGGGATGAATTCCTCCAGCTGTTCGCCGTCCTCGCTCAGCACGCCGAGCGCGCCGTAGCGGGCGTCCACCAGGCCCATCGCCGTCGTGATCACACTCCGCAGCACGACCGGCAGATCCAGCCCCCGGCCCACCTCTATCACCGCGTCCAGCAGGTCCCGAAAACGGTCCTGGCCACGCGCGGCCTCCCGCAGGCGCCCAACGAGCCGGTCCATCTCGTCGTCGAGCCGCTGCTCACGGTCGGGAACGTCCGGCCGCACCGCATCCTCCCGATCCATCAGGCCCGCCTTCGACTGCCCTGCAGAGACCACCGCCGTGAACACGCCGCAACCGAACACGGTCAGGGCGCGTCCGCCCTCCACCGTAGACACCGCCACTGCCCACCGCAGGGCAGGGGAACCGAGATCCCGAAGGTGTCGGCCACGTGCTGTGCTGATCGGCCCGGTCATCCACTCCCCACGGCCGGGCGTCGGACAGGCGACCCACCAGGGCTGTTGGCCCGGGTCACGCCGCGGTGGTGAGGTCGGCACGGCCGAATGGGAGCGCGTAGCCGCGGGGCTGGCCGGCGAGGAGGCTGTCCGTGAGCCGGCCGCCGGCCAGGTCGGCGAGGGCGGCCAGGACGGAGGATGTGTCCCAACGGGCGCCGGTGAGGGTGGTGTTCAGGGCGCGCGCGACGGCTTCGACAAAAGCCGGGGCGGCGACGGGCTGGGGCAGCGGGATCTGCGAGGCGAAGACGCCGCGGGCCCGCTCCGGCAGGACTGCGGCAAGGTCGCACCGCTCCTCGCCGCCGAGCTGGCCGCCGAGGACGGCCAGAACCGCATGCAGGACGCGTTCGGCCTCCTCGTCGGAGGTGTAGCGGTCCAGGTCGCGGACCTGCTGGAGAAGGAGGCCGTACGGGGTCATGACGGTGGTCTTCCGGGGCGTGGCCGACCGTGCGGGCACGGCGGCGTGCAAGGGTTCACGGGCGGTGGCCGGGCCGGGGCCGGCCGACCAGAAGGTCGTAGCCGGGCGGCAGCTGGAGCAGGACACGTTCGGTGAGATCGTCGCCGTCCGCGTCGGCCGCCGTGCTAAAGGACGGCGCCGACGCCCCACAGAGCCGTGCTCTCGGTGGCGCCCTCGATCCAGGCAGCGGTCGCGCGCACGAAACGTTCCGGGCCGAGCGGCTCGGCGGCCTGCAGCGGGTTGAGCAGGATCAGGGCCGGGGTTCTCGGCAGGCGGGCGGCCAGCTCGGCCCGCACAGTGCCGACCAGGTGCGCGCCGAGCAGGGCCAGGACAACCCGGCGGGCCCGTTCGGCCTCCTGGGCTGTGTCGTACTCATCACGTTCCCGGACCTCCTCCAGGAACGCCTCCCATCGAAGCACCGCGGTTCTTCCTCCGTCCCAGGGCCTGCGCGGCCGGAGCCCGATCAGGACCCGACGGTCAGGCGTCGGTGCAGACCGGTGAGCTTGAGGAGCCGCAGCCACGCAGCGGCCGGCCCCGCACAGGACCAGGCGAGCGCCGCACCGGTCGGCACTGGTTGCGGGCCCGGACGAGGGCGCCCATGCCCGCACAGTCCATGAACGTCACCTCCGACAGATCGCGAACCACCTCCCGGTGCGCCTCCAGCGCCGCGGCCAGAGCACGGCGCAGTGAGGGGACGGTGTCGAGGTCGATCTCGCCGCTGGCCCCGACCAGGGCGGGTGCCTGGGCCTGGTCGCGCATGGTGGTCTGTCGCTGTCGGCCCGGCCCGCGCGGCGTGGTGGCAGGGATCGCGAGGCCGGGCGGGTCTGCCGGCAACCGGCGCCCCGCGGAGGGCGGGGAGCCCGGGACGGCCAGACCCCGGTGGGCGGCCTCGGCCGCGCGGTCCGCGACGTCTAGCGGTGACGCTCGAAGCACAACGCCCGTCGGAGTCCAGGGACGAAGCCACAGTGCCCGTCAACCCCCAGGGCTGCTGGGACTGGTTCGGCTACAACGGCCCGAACTTCGCCGTCAAGGGTGCACCGCAGATGGCCACCATCGTGAACATGGTCCACGCCCTCGGCGGCTGACACCTACGCAAGAACGCAGGCCGCGCGACAGGAAACGTCACTCGCGCGGCCTGCTCCGTCGTGTGAACCGCATGTCGGCCGGCGCGCGCGACGATCACCGCCCCGTCCTGGCCGCCGACGCGCATGGCCCTCCGGCCGAACAGCCTGATATGCGGATTGGGCCCGAATATACGTGAACCGTACGGGTCGCCGGCTCGGCAGTTCCTGGACCGGCCCGCCCGGCCCGCTGCGCCTTGTACCCGGCGGCCGAGCTGCTTCTCCCGAACGGTGTCTCCTCGGGCAGATGTGCCCACTCGCCCAGGTAGTCGGCCTCATGGCGGCACCGCCGTTCCGGCCGCCTGGTAGCGCGGGTCCGGCCCACACCCCGTAGTAGAGGCGGTGGGGGCGACGAGGATCAGCTCGCCGTTGTCTTCGGCGGCGCGCAGGTCCGGGCTGAATCCGGCGGCGCTGTACAGGACGAGCCGGGTCCGGCTGGTGTCCTCGCCGAGTTCCGCGAGAGCGGTCACCAGCCTAAGTGAGAGCGCTCTCACCGCCGTGGGGTCGTGTACGCAACCGGTCGGGTGGCAGCCGGCAGGGGATGCCGCACTTCCGCGGGGCCCGCCTGGCGGGGACTCCCCGGCATGCCGTGCACCTCTCTGCGTCGCGCCACCGGGGTCGAAGGCTGGTTCCCGCAGGGTCGCCGCAAACGTCAATGTTGCCTGCTCGCACAGGCTTTGGTGGATAATCAGATTGCGTGTTCGACGCGGATCGACCTGCTTGTGTGCCAGTCGACCGCTTGCTCGAGCGGACCTGTGGCGCCGCGAGGAACTCGGTCAGGTGTGGGCGGCCCCTCTACCGCGGGGCGTGTCAGAGTCATTGACTCCCCTTGAGTGCGCCCCTAACCTCCTCGATCTGAGAGCGCTCTCAAATTTGGGGCGCGTGTTCGCCGCATGTGGGCGAGCCGCCCCAGAAGTCCCCTCGGCACGTCGTCCTGTCCTCCCGCCCCGCATCCGTTCCGATGTGCGGCCCCACCCTGGGAGTTCTCATCGTGCTCAGACTTGATCGCCGCCCCCGCAGGGTCCTGCCGTTCCACCGCTCGTCCGAAGGAGCCGTTCCCCGAGGAAGGACGGTGTCCCGCCGCTGGCTGCTGCGCCCGGGCGCGGTCGTTGCCGCGGCGGCTCTGCTCGGTGCGGCCCTCGCCGCACTCAGCCCGCAGGCGGCGTCCGCCGGCACGGTCGGTGCCGGCAGCTACACCACCCAGCCGCCGGGTCCGCTGCCCTCCGGCTGCGGCAACCTGTCGACCGACCCCCGCCAGTGGGTGACTGCGAACGCGCCTGCGGGCGCGGTGCCCACCAACGACTGGTGGTCGTCGATCCTGTGGAAGAAGACCAACTGTGCGTACGGCGAGCCGCTGTTCGCCCACCCACTGGGCTTCCGGGCCCAGTCGGCGGGGCTGGGCTTCTCCTACACCACGGCGCCCGCGATCTCCGGCAGCGGCAACGGAGTGGGCGAGTACCACTTCCCGTACAGCGAGGACTTCGTCGCGGGCGTGACCGGTCTCGGCTCCTCGGAGGTGAAGGTCGACGGATGGAGCGACTGGACGGTCAGCCCCTCCTTCTCCGACGGGGCGCGAACGGTGCGGGCGACGATCGGTGAGGGCCTGCCCTTCGCCTACTTCCAGGTGACCGGCGGCAACGCCCAGATCTCCGTCGCGGCCGGTGCGAGCGCCACCGTGTGGTCCAACACCGGCTCGGCGATCGGCTACACGATCAAGGGCCACGACTACGTCGCGTACGCCCCGAGCGGCGCGACGTGGTCGGTGAACGGCTCGGCCATCACGTCCTCGCTCGCCGGAAAGGGCTACTTCTCGATCGCCGTACTGCCGACCACGCCGTCCACAACGGCCACCGAGCGCGCCGCGCTGGCGGACTCCTACGGCCGGTACGCGCACAGCCACGTCACCGGCAGCACGGTCGCGTACCGCTACGACGAGGCGAGCAGCACGGTCACCACCGACTACCGGTTCACTACGGTCGCCCGCGAGGGCGGCGAGACCGGTACGGTCGCCGCGCTGCTGCCGCACCAGTGGCGATACTTGGCGGGCGGCAGTCCGCTCCCGCAGACGTACGTCTCGGCGCGCGGCGCGCTGAAAGTCCTCAGCGGCGTCTCCTCGTTCACCACCTCGATGGTCTACCACGGGGTGCTGCCGGAGGTGCCGGCCGTCGGTGACGGCACCGGCACGGACGCGACCACGCTGCAGAACTACCTGAACGCCGAGAAGGCCGACCCGACGAAGCAGGTGAGCGACGACACCTACTGGACGGGCAAGGGCCTGGGCCGGGCCGCCCGCATCGCGGAGATCGCCGACCAGACGGGCAACACCGCCGTCCGTGACTCGGCGCTGGCCGCGATCAAGTCGAAGCTCACCGACTGGTTCACCGCCTCCCAGGGCAAGACGGCGCACCTGTTCTACTACGACAGGAACTGGGGCACGTTGATCGGCTACCCCGCCTCCTACGGCTCGGACCAGGAGCTGAACGACCACCACTTCCACTACGGCTACTTTGTCGCGGCTGCCGCGACCCTCGCCAAGTTCGACCCGGCCTGGGCCTCGAACGGCCAGTACGGCGGCATGGTGGACCTGCTGATCCGTGACGCGAACAACTACGACCGCGGCGACACACGCTTCCCGTACCTGCGGGACTTCGACATCTACGACGGCCACGACTGGGCGTCCGGGCACGGCTCGTTCGCCGCGGGCAACAACCAGGAGTCCTCGTCGGAGGGCATGAACTTCGACAACGGCCTGATCCAGTGGGGCGAGGCCACCGGCAACCGGGCCGTCCGTGACGCCGGCATCTACATGTACACCACGCAGGCCGCGGCCATCCAGGACTACTGGTTCGACAGCAGCCACCAGAACTATCCGAGCACCTTCCCGCACGACGAGGTCGGCATGGTGTGGGGCGATGGAGGCGCGTACGCCACCTGGTTCTCCAGCGCCCCGGAGCAGATCCAGGGCATCAACCTCCTTCCGGTGACGGGCGGCCACCTCTACCTCGGCTACGACCCCGCGTACGTCAAGGCCGACTACCAGGACATGCTCACCAACAGCGGCCACACCCGGCCGACGATCTGGACGGACATCTGGTACGAGTTCCTCGCGCTGGGCGACGGCGACAAGGCCCTTGCGGCGTTCCGCGCCGACA
The DNA here is from genome assembly GCF_040686255.1 of Kitasatospora sp. NPDC085879. Taxonomy (NCBI): domain Bacteria; kingdom Bacillati; phylum Actinomycetota; class Actinomycetes; order Kitasatosporales; family Streptomycetaceae; genus Kitasatospora; species Kitasatospora sp. NPDC085879. The sequence goes on from NZ_JBFBJZ010000104.1 coordinate 16,589, forward strand.
ACTCCTTCACCTCGGAGGAGGGCGAGAGCAAGGCCCACACCTTCCACTGGATCCGCAATCTCGCCGCCCTCGGCAC
>NZ_JBFBJZ010000105.1:0-16493 GCF_040686255.1 Kitasatospora sp. NPDC085879
AACTACACGGCCTACATCGCCAGTAACGGAGGCTCCAACAGCTGGGACAGCACCACCAGTTGGGCCGCCGACACCAGCTGGCTGGTCGAACAGCCCTGGGGCTGAGCCACCGGCCCACCATTCCCTTCACCCAGGCGCGCCACCGCTGCTCCAGCGGTGGCGCGCCCGCGCCGGGGGCTTCAGCGCAGCACGGGCGCGACGGCGGCTCCCTCGCGTACGAAGACGGGAATGCGCTCCAGCGGGGTGTCGGCGTCGAGCGTCGTGCCGCCTTCGGACACCTGTCCGGTCACCGGGTCGAGCCAGCGGGCACCGGTCGGCAGGTACACCTGGCGGGTGCGCGCGCCTGCCCGGTACACGGGTGCCACCAGGATGTCGGGGCCGAGCAGGAACTGGTCGTCGATGTCCCAGGCGTGCCGGTCCTCGGGGAAGTCGAAGAACAGCGGGCGCATGGGCGGGGCGCCGGTGCGGTGGGCCTCCTCGGACAGCGCGTGCAGATAGGGGCGCAGCCGCTCGCGCAGCAGCAGGTGGTCCTGGAGGATGCCGTACGCCTGCTCGCCGTAGGACCAGACCTCGTTCGGCCCGCCGGTCATGTCCGTGGAGAAGGCCGGGTGATTGGGCGCGCGGTCGCCGTGCAGCCGCATGACGGGGCTGAAGGTGCCGTACTGGAACCAGCGGATCAGCAGTTCCCGGTACGCGGGGTCGTCGGGGTGGCCGCCGAAGAAGCCGCCGATGTCGGTGTTCCACCACGGGATGCCGCTCATCGCGACGTTCAGCCCGGCCCTGATCTGGCGCGCGAGGGAGTCGAAGGTGGTCGGGATGTCGCCGGACCACAGCAGGGACCCGTGCGCCTGGCTGCCCGCCCAGGCGGAGCGGATCAGCGACAGCGGCCGGTCCTCCCCCGCCGCGCGCAGGCCGTCGGCCACCGCGCGGGCGTGCTCCAGCGGGTAGAGGTTCGCGGCCTCGGCGGCCGGCCCGGCGGCGTAGACGGCGCGCGCGGCGAGGTCCGGGGGAAGGTCGGGCTCACAGGCGTCCAGCCAGAAGCAGGCCACGCCGTGGATACGGTAGTTGTCGTTCAGCCGCTGCCACAGGGCGGCGCGTGCCGCGGGGCTGGTGGCGTCGTAGTACGCCATCGGGCGGATCAGCGCATCGCCGCTGTATCGGGACGGCCACGGGAAGGTGAGCAGGCCGCCGGCCTCGTCCTGGACGAGGTGTCCGGCCGAGCGAAGCTCGTCGTAGGTGTCGCTGCCAGGTTCGACGGTGGGCCACACCGAGACGGCGAGCTTCACCCCGAGTCCCTTCAACTCCTCCACCATGGCGGTCGGATCGGGCCACTCGCTCTCCTCGAAGCGCCAGTCGCCCATCCGGGGCCAGTGGAAGAAGTCGCAGACGATGACGGAAAGCGGCAGTCCACGCTTCTTGTACTCCCGTGCCACGGTCAGGAGTTCGTCCTGGGTGCGGTAGCGCAGCTTCGACTGCCAGAAGCCGGACGCCCACTCGGGTAGGAGCGGCGGCCGCCCGGTGGCCAGGGTGTAGGCGTCCAGGATCTGGGCCGGGGTGTCGCCGGCGGTGATCCAGTAGTCGATACGCCCGCCGCCGTCGGCGGTCCACCGGGTGATGTCGGTGCCCAGTTCGACCCGCCCGGTGGCGGGGTTGTTCCACAGCAGCCCGTAGCCGCGTGAGGAGTGCAGAAAGGGAATGGCCGCGACGGTGTTGGCCTGGACGAGGTCGACCACACAGCCCTTCTGGTCCAGGCGCCCGTGCGGGTGCTGCCCGAGGCCGTGCAGCCGTTCACCGTCGTACGCCTCGAAGGACTGTTCCGTCCGGCCGCCCGCCGCCTGGAGCCGAGAGCCGGCCTGGTGCGCGAACGGGCTCTTCTCGGACAGGAGTTCGCGTCCCGAGCCGGCCCGGCAGAACCTCAGTCGGCCGTCCGCAGAGGCCTCGACCGCGATGCGGCCGTTGACCAGACGGGCGCCGCCGTCGTCCGAAACGGACAGTTCGGCTCGGGGAGAGGGCGAGGGGGTCCCCAGCGCGCCAGGGGCGGTGGGGTCGACGGTCCCGGACGAGGCCCTGACCCGCACGGCATGCGCTCCCCAAGGCTCGATGCGGAGGACCTCTTCGGCGGTGTGGCGCTCGAGACCGCCCGCGCGGATGCCGTAGGACAAGACAACTCCCCTGTTCTTCTCGATTTCCGCAACAGGAGCAACGACCCGGGCCCAAAGCTGTCCGTCCCGTCCGCCCGCAGCCGGGCGTCGGAGTCGGCGAGCATCCGGCGGCAGAACGCGAGGTGGCCCTGGACGTAGCCGCGCGGGGTGGACTCCACGACCAGGAGCGGGGCCGGGTAGGGCTGGTGGAGCGCGGCTCGGCGCCGCAGGGTCGGGGGCTGAAGTCGCTTCTGGTGCAGTGTAACCAGCCGCCGGGTCGCTGTCCGGTCCGATGTTGCCGCCGAAGGCCGTCAAGGCTGGCTCGGCGGCGGGGTCGCCCCAGCACACCCGCTCGTGGTCGATTCGTCCGGCGGTCCCGGCCTGCCGCGTGTCACCAGGTCGAATGAAGGTGTTGCCGGGCCACAGGTCGGAGTGGACCGGCTTCGGTTCAGCGACCTCGGCGAGGGCGTGGCCACCTTCGGCCACCGTCGGGCGCCGCTGGGGACATACTCCGCGGGATGTTGAGGATTGACAAGGGCGATCTATGCAGGACATGAGTCGCACTCATCTGCATTGGCATGCACGTCCCACCACGACAGAGCCCGCGCGATAGCCGTTTCACCTGCAACTTCTCAGCCTCAACCTGGCAGATCCCCGTGTCGACGGTGTTTCGGTGATGAAAAATAGGGATGCCTATCGTCTTGACGCGGGTACTCATCGGGCTCGATAAATGCAACTCATAAGCCACCGGGGCTTGGAGGAGGGACACCACAGATGAGACCCCGACGCATCGGTGCGGTGACGGTCAAGGCGATGGCAGCGGCAGCCGTCGCCCTCGCGGCCGCGCTGCCCGCCCAGCCCGCCTACGCGGCCGCGACGAACTTCTACGTCGACCCCGTCAACGGCAACGACAGCAACTCCGGCACCAGCACCGCTTCGGCGTTCCGGACCGTCCAGGCCGCGCAGAACGCGGTTCGGGCGATCAACTCCAACATGGCCGACGACATCGTGGTGAACCTGCGCGGAGGCACCTACACCCTCACCAGCCCCGTCACCTTCGGCAGCAGCGACTCGGGCACCAACGGCCACACGGTCGTCTACCAGGCGTACAACGGCGAGACCCCGGTGATCAGCGGCGGCAAGTCGATCACCGGCTGGACCGCGGCGAGCAACGGCGAGTACAAGGCGTCCATCGGCTCCCTCAACTTCCGCCAGCTGTACGTCAACGGGGTCCGCGCCACCCGGGCGCGGTACCCCGACGCCGGCACCGACTTCAACCTGCAGGGCAGCGACACCACCAACAAGCTGCTGAAGGTGCCCAGCTCGCAGGTCTCGAACTGGGGCAACCCGAACCAGGTCGAGATGATGCTGGAGACCCAGTGGGGTGAGAGCTACCTGCGGCTGAAGTCGATCAGCACCGCGGGCAGCACCGCCAACATATCGATCCAGGACCACGAGGCGGGCATCCTCTTCCAGCGCCCGTGGCCGCAGCTCGCCAACAACTCGCCGTTCCACTTCGAGAACGCCCACGAGTTCCTCAACGAGCCGGGCGAGTTCTACGTCGACACGACCACGCAGACCCTCTACTACAAGCCCCGCCCGGGCGAGGACATGTCCACCGCCTCCGTGAAGGCGCCGACCGTCCAGACCCTCTTCGACGTCAAGGGCACCAGCCTCGACAGCCCCGCCCACGATCTGCGGTTCTCCGGGCTGACCTTCACCCAGACCACCTGGATGGAGGCCAGCAACAACGGCTACCTGAACGGCCAGGGCGGCAACTACAACATCTCGGCCAACACCTCCAACCAGCAGTACGTCGGCCGCCCGCCGGCCGCCGTCCAGGCCGCGGACACCGACCGCATCACCGTCTCCAACAACGTCTTCTCGCAGCTGGGCTCCACCGCGCTCGACTTCTCGCACGGTGTCCACAACAGCAGCGCGATCGGCAACTACATCTCCGACATCGCCGGCAACGGCATCATGGTCGGCAAGTTCTCCGACCCGACGGTCGAGTACCACACCATCTACAACCCGCCGACCTCGCCGGCCGGCGAGGACGCCCGAGAGGTGGTCAAGAACGTCACCGTCAAGGACAACCTGATCACCCGGATCGGTCAGGACTACCCCGGCACCGCGGGTATCGACGCGGGCTTCGTCAACAGCACCACCATCGACCACAACGACATCTCCGACACCCCGTGGGCGGGCATCTCGCTCGGCTGGGGCTGGCAGTCGGCGGCCAACGCCGAGGGCAACAACAGCATCAGCTACAACCGGATCGGCAACGTGATGAACCGGCTGTGCGACTCAGCCGCCATCTACCACCTGTCCAACGACCCGGGCACGGTCATCAACGGCAACTACATCCACGACGTGGTGCGCAACGCCGCCGCCTGCGGCTCGGCCGTGGCCGGCCTCTACACGGACGAGGGGTCGGACAACATGACCCTCTCGAACAACGTCCTGTCGCACACCGACGGATTCATCAACCAGAACCGCAACGGCGCCAACGTCACCCTCACCAACAACACCACCTCCGGCGACGCGGTGATCAAGGCCTCCGGCCTCGAGTCCGGCTACCAGTGGATGACCCTGGTACCCAACCTCGCCTGGAACAAGACCGCGACCTCCTCGTCGGTCTACGGCACCGGCACCGAACCCTCGAAGGCCGTCGACAACAATGGCGCGACCGGCTGGTCCCCCACCGGCACCGACACCTCGGCCTGGTGGCAGGTCGACCTCGGCCAGCCCTACCAGCTCGGCCAGTTCGCCCTGACCACCCGTCAGGACCTGGACCAGTCCGCGACCCGCGGCAACTTCGAGGTCCGCGGCTCCAACGATCCGAACTTCGGCAGCTACACCGTCCTCGGCCGCCAGACCGACACCCTGCCGTTCGCCTCGACGCTCACCGGTGACATCGACGTCCGCCAGGCCTTCCGCTACGTGCGGGTCGCCAAGATCGACGGCGGCTACTTCTACATCACGGACTTCAGCGTCCAGCAGACCGGCGGAGCGCTGGCGGCCTCGACCGGCGCCCCGAGCACCAACCCGTCGACGTACTACACCATCAAGAACGTCAACAGCGGTCAGGTCGCGGACGTGTCCGGCGGGTCCACCGCCGACGGCGGAAGCGTCATCCAGTGGCCGAACAGCGGCGGCGCCAACCAGCAGTGGAACATCGTCCCGGTCACCGGCCAGCTCTACAAGGTCGTGAACCGGAACAGCGGCAAGGCCCTCGAGATCCCGTGGAACAGCCACTGGCGTGGGACCGGCGCGGACCAGTACACCTACAACGGCGGCAACAACCAGCTCTGGTACTTCGAGCCGACCAGCGGCGGCTACCTCATCCGCAACTACGAGAGCAAGCAGGTCCTGGAGGTGGCCGGCGGGTCGACCGCCAACGGCGCCGCCACAGACCAGTCGAACGCCGTCAACCAGTCCCACCAGGCCTGGACCGTCCAGTAACCCGGACAACAACCCCCTGAGCCGCAGACCGTGAGGCCGGAAAGTGCTGCTTTCCGGCCTCACCGTTCAGCTGCTGCGACACGGAGAAGAGGAAACCTGCATGCGCACGTTACGGGTACTGATCGCGCTCGTCACCGCCGTTCTCGGGGTGACGGCGACCGGCGTGACCCCCGCCTCCGCTGCCACCGATACGCCCCTACGGGTCATGCCGCTGGGCGACTCGATCACCTGGGGTCTGGGGAGCAGCGCGGGCAACGGCTACCGCGGCGCGCTGTGGGACGCGCTCGCGGCTGACGGCCATCCGGTGGACTTCGTCGGCTCGGTGCGGGGCGGTTCGATGTCCGACGCCGACAACGAGGGCCACTCCGGCTACCGCATCGATCAGATCGCCGCACTCGCCGACGCTTCGCTGACCCGCTACCGGCCCAACGTCGTGACGCTGGAGATCGGCACCAACGACCTCAGCGGGAACTACCAGCCGTCCAGCGCCGCCGACCGGCTGAAGTCACTGGTCGACCAGATCACCGCCGACGTCCCCGACGCGACCGTCGTCGTGGCCTCCCTGGTGGTGTCCACCAACAGCACGGAGGAGCAGTACCGGGCCGCGTACAACCAGGCCATCCCCCAGATCGTGAGCGATGCACGGGCAGCCGGCAAGCACGTCGCGTACGTCGACATGAGCAGCCTCACCTCGGCCGACCTGGCGGACTCCGTGCACCCCAACGACGCGGGCTACCGGAAGATGGCCGACGTCTTCCATCGCGGTATCCAGGCCGCGGACAGCGCCGGGTGGCTGAGGAACCCGGCCCCTGCCGCCGCACTCGTGCGGTCGGGCCTCGCCGGGAAGTGCATGGACGTCAACGGCGCCGGCACCGCCGACGGGACCGCCGTCCAGACCTGGGGCTGCGGTGGCAGCGCCAACCAGCTGTGGTCCGCCTATACCGACGGCACCCTTCGCTCGATGGGCAAGTGCCTCGACGCCGCGGGCTGGGGCACGGCCAACGGCACCAAGGTGCAGCTCTGGGCCTGCACCGGCGGTGCCAACCAGGTCTGGCAGCCCTACAACGGCGGCTACCGCAACCCCGTCTCCGGCCGCTGCCTGGACGTTCCGGGCGCCTCCACGGCCGACGGGACGCAGCTCCAGCTGTGGGACTGCAACGGCGGCTCCAACCAGCGCTGGACCGCCCTGACCGCCGGATGACGCCCGTTCCCACGAGCTGACCCCTTCCAGGGCGTCGTGAAACGCACAGCGGCCCCGCACGACCGTCCGCCGAAGACGGTGGGTGCCGGGGCCGCCTGTTCGGTCGGCGATTCGGAGCGGACGCGTCACTGCCCGGACAGCCCAAGGGCCGAGTCGGCCTCGCCGAGGGTGCCGCGGAGCCACTGTTCGACGCCTGCGATGTGCACGGTGGCCCAGGCGTGGGCCAGGTCCGGGCGGCGGCCGGCGATGGCGTCGAGGATGGCGCGGTGCTGCTGGCGGGTGCGCTCGACCGCGCCCTCCTCGGTCAGTCCGCGCCAGACCCGGGCCCGCCGGGTCGGGCCGTACAGGCCGTCGATGAGCGAGGACAGCACGGTGTTGCCGGACCCGGCCGCGATCCTGCGGTGGAACTCCAGGTCGTTGTCGATCAGCTCCTCGAGCGACGCGTCCCCGCTCAGACCCGAGAGCAGTTCCTCGAGGGTGGCGATCTCCTCGTCGGACATCCGGCCGGCGGCCATCGCGGTGGCGGCGGGCTCCAGGATGCGGCGGACCTCCAGGAACTCCAGGACCGTGTCGTCCTGGTGGAAGTCGACGATGAAACCCAGCGTGTCCAGCAGGACGTCCGGCTCCAGACTGGTCACGTAGGTGCCGTCGCCCTGACGGACGTCGAGAACCCTGATGACCGACAGGGCCTTGACGGCCTCCCGCAGGGAACTGCGCGACAGACCGAGCCGCTCCGCGAGGTCGGCCTCCTTCGGAAGCCTTTCACCCGGGCGCAGTTCGCCGCTCACGATCATGGCCTTGATCTTCTCGATCGCTTCGTCGGTGACTGGCACGGCTTCCTTCCTGATCACTGGTTCCTGCAGCATAGAGGCTCGCCCGGGGCGTCCTCATGGCTGCTCCGAAATGCCGGGATCGACGATGATGACGTCCAGGGTGCGGGGGCCGTGCACGCCTTCCACGCGGTCGAGTTCGATGTCGCTGGTCGCGGACGGTCCGGAGACGAAGGTGAGCGGGCGGGTGGGGTCGAGGCGGGCCAGCGCGTCCGGGACGTCGTCGGCGATCTGCTCGGCGCTCACGATGCACAGGTGGTAGTCGGGCACCAGGGTGAGGGCTCGCCGGCCCTGGCCGGGGCCGGTGTCCAGGACGATCGTCCCGGTGATCGCGATGCCGGCGCCGGCCAGCGTGATCGCGCCGTCGAGACCGTCCAGCGCGGGGACGTCGAGCGGTTCCGGGTGCCACTCCCAGCCCCCGGTCGGCAGCAGCTCGGTCGGGAAGCCGCGGGGCACCGCGAGGCGTCGGGCTCCGCGCCGGGTGAGGGCGACGGCGACGGCGTCGCGCAGGCCGGCCCGGTCGGTGCGGCTGACGGCGGCGCGGTGGTCGGCGACCCGTTCGGCGAACAGCGCGACGGTGTCCTGGCCGGGGCCGGTGTGGCTGCGGCGGTAGTCGCGCGGGACGGGGACGTCCTCCGGGCCCTCCTCGGACGGGACGTCGGCGAGCGCGGCCCGGATCCGGGCGAGAACGGTCTCGCGGCTGCTCATCGGCTCTCCCTGTTCTTTCGCCACCAGCTCCGGAAGGACTCGGGCGGCGGCGCGGAGGTGTCGCGGCTGTCGGACCAACCGTGCAGCGGGCCGGGCAGCCGGCCGATGCGCCCGTCGCGGGAGAGGGCCCGCCCGCCGAGGGCGGCGGCCTTCTGCGCGGCGCTCAGCAAGCGTGGGGAGTCGAGCACCACGGCGGCCGCCTTCATCGCCAGCGCCTCCGCGGACCGGCCCTTGGCCTCGACCGCCTCGGCCCGCAGGTGGGTGAGCACCTCGGGGATGTTGATCTTCACAGGGCAGGCGTCGAAGCAGGCCCCGCACAGCGTGGAGGCGAACGGCAGCGAGGCCGCGTTCTCGACGCCGACCAGCTGCGGGGTGAGGACGGCGCCGATCGGGCCGGGGTAGACCGAGCCGTAGGCGTGCCCGCCGGTGCGCTCGTACACCGGGCAGACGTTGAGGCACGCCGAGCAGCGGATGCAGGCCAGGGCCTGTCGGCCGACCTCGTCGGCGAGCGTGTCGGTGCGGCCGTTGTCCAGCAGCACCAGGTGGAAGGCCGACGGCCCGTCACCCTCAGTGGTACCGGTCCAGGTCGAGGTGTACGGGTTCATCCGCTCACCGGTGGAGGAACGCGGCAACAGTTGCAGGAACACCTCCAGATCCGACCAGGTCGGTACGGCCTTCTCGATGCCCATCACGGTGATCAGTGTCTCGGGCAGGGTCAGGCACATCCGTCCGTTCCCCTCCGACTCGACCACCACGACCGTCCCCGTGTCGGCGACCGCGAAGTTGGCACCCGACACCGCGACCTTGGCGCGCAGGAACTTCTCCCGCAGGTGCAGCCGGGCGGCCTCGGCCAGGGCGGCGGGCGAGTCGGTGAGCCCGTCGGGGGCGGGACGGCCCCAGCTGCCCATCTCGGCGGCGAACAGGTCGCGGATCTCGCCGCGGTTCTTGTGGATGGCGGGGACCAGGACGTGCGAGGGCCGGTCGTCGCCGAGCTGCACGATCAGCTCGGCGAGGTCGGTCTCGTACGCGGTGATGCCGGCCTCGGCCAGGTGCTCGTTGAGGCCGATCTCCTGGGTGGCCATCGACTTGATCTTGACCACCTCGCGCTCGCCGGTGGCGCGGACCAGCTCGGCGACGATGCGGTTGGCCTCGTCCGCGTCGGCTGCCCAGTGCACGGTGCCGCCCGCCGCGGTGACCGACTCATCCAACTGGACCAGATACCGGTCGAGATGGCGCGCGGTGCGGCGTTTGATCGCCGCCGCCGACTCGCGCAGCGCCTCCCAGTCGTCCAGCTCCGAGGCGACCGCGAGGCGCTTGTCACGGATGGTCGTGGTGGCGCGCTTCAGATTGGCGCGCAGCTGACCGTCCTTCAGCGCCTCGCGGGCCGCCTTCGGGAACGGCGGGGAGCCTAGCCAGACCACGCCTCGGCCGGTCATCGCGGCCCTCCTTCGGTCGCGGCCAGGATCTCGGCCAGGTGCATGGTGCGCACGCCGCTGCCCTGCCGGGAGAGGCCGCCGCCGATGTGCAGCAGGCAGGAGTTGTCGGCGGCGCACAGCACTTCGGCGCCGCTGTCCAGCACACCGCGCGCCTTGTCGGCGAGCATCGCGGCGGAGGTGTCGGCGTTCTTGACGGCGAAGGTCCCGCCGAAGCCGCAGCAGGAGTCGGCCGCCGGAATGTCGACCAGGTCGAGGTCGTTCACCGCGCTCAGCAGGCGCTGCGGACGGTCGCCGAGCCGCAGGCCGCGCAGCGAGTGGCAGGTCGGGTGGTAGGCGACCCGGTGCGGGAAGGCGGCGCCCACGTCCGTCACACCAAGGACGTCGACCAGGAACTCGGTGAACTCGTGGACCCGGGGCACCAGCTCCGCCACATCCGCGCGGAGCCGGGCGCTGCCGTGTTCCTCGGCCAGCACCGGATGGTTCTCGCGCACCATGCCGGCGCAGGACGCCGACGGGGTGACCACCGCGTCGTACTCGCCGAAGACCCGGGCGAAGCGCTCCACCAGCGGAACGGCGTCGGGCCGGTAGCCGGTGTTGAAGTGCATCTGCCCGCAGCAGGTCTGCTCCTGCGGGAAGTCGACCTGGTGGCCGAGCCGTTCGAGGACCTCGACCACGGCCCGGCCGGTGCCGGGGAACATGGTGTCGTTGAAGCAGGTGATGAACAGGGCGATCCGCATCAGCCCGCCTCCCCCGGGGTCGGTACGTCCTCGGGCAGCAGCCCGCGCTCCTTCAGCTCCGCCCACAGCGCGTCGGGGACCGGGTGCCGGAGCATCGCCGCGGCGTCCCGTACCTCCGCGGCGCTCCGGGTGCCGACCAGCACGCTCGCGACGGCCGGGTGCCCGAACGGGAAGCGCAGCGCGGCGGCCCGCAGCGGCACCCCGTACCGCTCGCAGGCCTCCTTCAACTCCACTGCCCGGCTGAGTAGTTCGTCGGGTGCCGCGGCGTAGTCGAAGGTCGCGCCGGGCTTCGGGTCGGCCAGCAGCCCGGAGTTGAAGGCCCCGCCGACCACGACGGACACCCCGTGCCGCTCGGCGAGCGGCAGCAGCTCGACGAGACCGCGCTGGTCGAGCAGCGTGTAGCGGCCGGCCAGCAGGACTACGTCGATGTCGGTCTCGCGGACGAATCGCGCCGGCGCCTCCGCCTGGTTCATGCCGACGCCGATCGCGCCGACCACGCCCTCGGCGCGCAGCCGCGCCAGCTCCGGGTAGGCCTCGCCGATGGCCTGGTCCAGATGGTCGTCGGGGTCGTGCAGGTAGGCGATGTCGACCCGGTCCAGGCCGAGCCGGTCGAGGCTGTCCTCGATGGAGCGGCGCACGCCCTCGGCGCTGAAGTCCCAGCGCCGGCGGTGGGTGGCCGGGACGGCGAAGCCGTTGGCGAGGTCGTCGCCGCCGAGGTCGGACGGCTCCAGCAGCCGGCCGACCTTGGTGGAGATGACGTACTCGTCGCGGGGCAGGCCGCTCAGGACGTCGCCGAGACGCCGCTCGGACAGTCCGAGGCCGTAGTGCGGGGCGGTGTCGAAGTAGCGGACACCGGCCTCCCAGGCGGCGGTGACGGCCTCCTCGGCCTCGGTGTCGGTGACCGGGGTGAACAGGTTGCCGATCACCGCCGCGCCGAAGGCGAGTTCACTGACCCGCACCGGCCCCGGCCCGAGGATGTTCTGGTGCACGGTCACGCCTTCTGTTCGGGGCGCAGGCGCAGGCCCGCCATGCCGCCGTCGACCGCGAGGCCGGTGCCGGTGACCGAGGCGGCCGCCGGGGACGCCAGGTAGGCGATGGCGGCGGCCACCTCGTCGGCGGTGACCAGGCGGCCGGTGGGCTGACGGGCATTCAGGGCGGCGCGTTCGGCGACCGGGTCCTCGGCGGCCGCCAGCAGTCGGCCGATCCACGGGGTGTCGACGGTGCCGGGGTTGACGCAGTTGAACCGGATGCCCTCGCGGACGTGGTCGGCGGCCATCGACAGCGTCAGCGACATCACGGCGCCCTTGCTGGCCGCGTACAGCGCTCGCTGCGGCAGGCCGGTGGTGGTGACGATGGAGCCGATGTTGACCACCGACGCGTGCGCGGACCGGCGCAGGTACGGCAGGGCGGCCCGGGTGGTACGGACGATGCCGACGACGTTGACGTCCAGCACCCGCTGCCACTGCTCGTCCGCATTGTCCTCCACCGTGCCGATCGCACTGATGCCCGCGCAGTTGACCACGACGTCGATGCCGCCGAAAGCCTCGGCCGCCGCGTCAACGGCGGCACGCACGGAGGCGTCGTCGCCGACGTCGGCGGTGAAGCCCGTCAGCGGCTCCTTCAGCGATGCCGGGTCGAGATCCAGGACGGCCACCCGCGCGCCGCGTTCCGCGAGCAGGGACGCGGTGGCCAGGCCGATACCGGAGGCACCGCCGGTGACCACTGCCCTCAGTCCCGCAAAATCGGTGGCCGTCATGCCATCACCTTCTGCTCGTCCGCCGGCTCGGTGGCCCGGAAGGAGGCATCCCGGTCCCGGTGGGTGTCGGTTGGCGCCTGGAGCGCGGTGGTTGCGGACAACGGAGTGCCTTTCACGCGTTGCGGAACGTCTGGCGCTGGGTGCCGAGGCCGTCGATGGAGAGCTCGACGGCGTCGCCGTCGCACAGGTACGGGGTGCCGGGCAGGCCGAGCGCCACGCCGGCCGGGGTGCCGGTGTTGATGACGTCCCCGGGGTTGAGCACCATGTACTGGCTCAGGTACCAGACCAGGTGGGCGATGTCGAAGATCATGTTCTTCGTGTTGCCGTCCTGGCGCAGCTCGCCGTTGACGGCCAGGCGCAGGCCGAGCGCCTGCGGGTCGCCCACCTCGTCCGCGGTGACCAGCCAGGGGCCCATCGGGTTGAAGGTCTCGCAGGACTTGCCGAGGTCCCACTGCGCGGAGAACTCCAGCTGGAACTCCCGCTCGGAGACGTCGTTGCTGATCGTGTAGCCCGCGATGCAGTCCGCCGCGTCGGCGGGGTCGGCGAGGTAGCGGGCCTGGTGGCCCATCACGACGGCGAGTTCCACCTCCCAGTCGGTCTTCACCGAGCCGCGCGGGATCAGCACCCGGTCGTACGGCCCGACGACGGTCGACGGGTCCTTCATGAAGACCACCGGGCGGGAGGGGACGGGCGCGCCGGTCTCCTCCGCGTGGTCGCGGTAGTTGAGGCCGACGCACACCACCTTGCCCGGGCGGGCGACCGGCGCGCCGATCCGCAGCCCGGCCGGGTCGACCTCGGGCAGCTCGCCGGCGGCCAGCGCCGCCCTGGCTCTGTCGATCCCGCCGGAGGCGAGGAACGCCCCATCGATGTCACCCGTCAGCCCGGACAGCGCGAACACGCGTCCGTCCTCGCCGAGGACCGCCGGAGCCTCTTCTCCCAGTGCTCCGATTCGAAGCAGCTTCATGATGGAACTCCCGTCAAGACATCCGATGAATCTGCGGCTTCCCGACCATAAAAGTCGGGGCCGAATCTGCACAAGGGGATCATCGGATGTTTCATGGCCCACTTGCCCAGCTCCGACCCCGTGAGGCCTTGATACAGAGTTCGCCGCGCCAATACACCAGATGAATTTCCCTGCAGGGGACAGTCAGGAAGCGCCGGAGTCCAAGCTCAGCACGTCCGCCCTGATCAGGCCCTCGGCGCGGAGACGCTCCCAGAGGGCCGCGGGGACGGGCCGGCGATGGAGCTCCGCGTTGCGTTCGACCTGTTCGGCGGTTCGCATGCCAAGGGTGACGTTGACGACGCAGGGATGGGTGTACGGGAAGGCGATGGCGGCGGCGGGCAGAGTGGTGCCGTGCTGCTCGCAGACGTCGGCGATGGCCTGCGCCCGCTCGACCAGGTCCGTCGAGGCGTCCCGGTAGTCGTACTTCATGCCGGGCCTGGGCCTGTCGCGGGAGAGCAGGCCGGAGTTGAACACGCCGACCGCGACGACGCTCTTGCCCAGTTCCTGCGCCGCGGGCAGGACGTCGTCCAACGCGGACTGGTCGAGGAGGGTGTAGCGCCCGGCGAGCATCACCACGTCGGCGGCGGTCTCGCGCAGGAAGCGGGCCGGCATCGCCGACTGGTTCATGCCGACACCGATGGCCCCGATCACTCCCTGGTCACGCAGGTCGGCGAGGGCGGGCATGGCCTCCTCGGCGGCCTGCTGCCAGTGGTCGTCGGGGTCGTGCAGGTAGACGACGTCCAGGCGGTCCAGGCCCGTGCGCCGGAGCGTGTGCTCGATGGAGCGGAGCACCCCGTCACGGCTGAAGTCCCATTGGCGACGGAGGTCGTCGCGGACGACGAAGCCCTCGGTGTCGACCCCGCACGGCTGCTCGTTGGGGACGAGCAGCCGGCCCACCTTCGAGGAGATGACGTACTCCTCCCGGGGGCGGACCTGAAGAGCGGCACCGAGGCGTCGTTCGGAGAGGCCGAGACCGTAGTGCGGTGCGGTGTCGAAGTAGCGGATGCCGGCGCCCCAGGCCGCGTCGATCGCGGCCGCCGCGTCGAAACTCGGGGTGACGCGGTACAGGTTGCCGATCACCGAGGCGCCGAAGCCGAGCTCGGTGACCGCCACCGGCGTGTTCTGGATCTTCCGGAGGCGCAAGAGATGCTCCCTGTCGGTACGGGTGGAGACGCCGGTCAGCGTCTGACAGCAGCGGAGGCACCCGCGATCAGTGCCTCGACCTCGCCGATCGAGGCCATGGCGACGTCACCGGGCGTCGTCATGGTGAGGGCGCCGAGGGCCGTGCCGTAGGCGAGGGCGCGCTCCAGATCGGCACCGGCGAGCAGGCCGTGGATCAGGCCGGCGGCGAAGCCGTCACCGGAGCCGATGCGGTCCAGGACGTGCAGTCCGGGCATCGAGGGGCCGAGGACGTGGCCGGTCTTCGCCGACCACGCGGCCGAGCTCCAGTCGTTCACCCCGGCCGAAGGGACCTCGCGCAGGGTCGTCGCCAGTACCCGTGCCTCGGGGAGCAGGCCGGCCACCGAGGCGAGTGCGTCCGGCACCTCGTCGGCGCTGAAGCGGTCGGCGCCGGGATGGCTGCCGGCCATCCCCAGCGCGCCCACGATGACGTCGGCGTGCCGGGCGAGCCGCAGGTCGGCCTCGCGGGCCCGCTCCGGCCCGCCCCGGCCGGCCCACAGGCTCGGGCGGTAGTTGGGGTCGTACGAGACGGTGAGACCGTGGCGCCGGGCGGCCGTCATCGCCTCCTCGGCGACGTCGACGGTGGTGTCGGACAGGCCGGCGAAGATGCCGCCGGTGTGGAACCAGCGCACGCCCGCCGCGAAGACCGCGTCCCAGTCGACGTCCCCTGTGCGCAGCTGGGACGCGGCGGTGTGGGCGCGGTCGCTGACACCGAGCGCGCCGCGGATGCCGAAGCCCCGCTCGACGAAGTTCAGGCCGTTGCGCGCGGTGCGGCCGATGCCGTCGTCGGGCACCCAGCGGATCAGCGAGGCGTCGACACCGCCCTGCAGGATCAGGTCCTCGACGAGCCGGCCCACCGCGTTGTCGGCGAGCGCGGTGACGACGGCGGTACGCAGGCCGAAGCAGCGGC
The DNA here is from genome assembly GCF_040686255.1 of Kitasatospora sp. NPDC085879. Lineage (NCBI taxonomy): Bacteria > Bacillati > Actinomycetota > Actinomycetes > Kitasatosporales > Streptomycetaceae > Kitasatospora > Kitasatospora sp. NPDC085879. Next base: position 15,367 of record NZ_JBFBJZ010000105.1, read on the forward strand.
GCAGCCCGCGTACGACGTTGTACTCACCGCCCCCCTCCCACACGTGGAAGGTACGGGCGGTGCTGATCCGCCCCTCCCCCGGGTCGAAACGCAGCATGACCTCGCCGAGCGCCACCACGTCGGTCACCGCCCACCCACCTCCACGGCCTCGGCCGTCAGACGGCGGATCTCCGCGTAGGCGCCGCTGTCCAGGTGCGTGGGCGTCGCCATCCAGCTGCCGCCGACGGCGAGCACCGAGGGCTCGCCGAGGTAGCCGGCCAGCTGGCCGACACCGATCCCACCGGTCGGCATGAAGCGCACTCCCGGGAAGGGTGCCGCGAGCGCGCGGAGCGCCCGCAGGCCGCCGATGGCCTCGGCGGGGAAGAGCTTGACGGTGTCGAGGCCGGCCCGCAGGGCCCGCGTCAGCTCGGTGGCGGTGGCGATGCCGGGCACCACGGGTACCCCCAGCTGCCGGCACTTGGCGATGACGTCCTCGTCGAAGCCGGGAGAGACGACGAACGTGGCCCCGGCCGCCACCGCACGTTCCGCCTGCTCGGGGTCGAGGATCGTGCCGGCGCCGACCGCGAGGCCGCCGTGCGCCGCCATCGCCTTGACCACCTGCTCGGCATCCGGGGTGCGGAAGGTGACCTCGGCGCACCTGGCACCGCCCGCGGCGAGCGCGTCGGCCAGCGGGCTCGCGGTGGCCGGTGCGCGCACGGTCAGCACCGGCACCACGCGGGCACCCGCCAGGACGGCGGCGGGATCGGTGGTCATCGGCCGAGCCATCCGCCGTCGACGGGTAGGACGGTGCCGTGTACGTAGGCGGCGGCGTCGGAGGCGAGGAAGACGGTGGCGCCAGCGAGGTCGTCGGCCCGGCCCCAGCGGCCGGCCGGGATCCGTTCCAGGATCGCCTTGCTGCGCGCCGGATCGGTCTGCAGCGCCTGGGTGTTGTCGGTGGCGATGTAGCCGGGTGCGATGGCGTTGACGTTGACGCCGCGCCCGGCCCATTCGTTGGCCAGCGCCTTGGTCAGACCGGCGACGCCGTGCTTGGCGGCGGTGTAGCCGGGGACGGTGATGCCGCCCTGGAAGCTGAGCAGCGACGCGGTGAAGATGATCTTCCCGTGGCCGCGGGCGACCATGGCCGCGCC
>NZ_JBFBJZ010000106.1:0-16320 GCF_040686255.1 Kitasatospora sp. NPDC085879
CGCCGGGGAACCGGCGCCGGGCCGGCCCGTTCGACCGGCCGCGGCCGTGTCGAGGAACGGAACCGCGAGGTCGGCGCCGAACAGCGGCCGGACGCCAGAGACGGCGCAGGCCTTCGCGAAACGCACCGCGCCGGCCACCGTGTCGCGGTCCGTCAGCGCGAGCGCACCGAGTTTCTGCTCGGCGGCCCGTGCGGCGAGGGCGTCCGGCAGGCTCGCGCCGTACCGGGCCGAGTAGCCCGAGGCCACGTGCATGTGCGTGAACACGTACGTCGCCTCCTTGCTCCCACGACCCCCTCGCCGATCCGGAACCCTTCCGTCCCTCCAGCGTAGACCCTGTTCGAATACTTGTGCGAATACCTTTCGCGTGTCGCCACCCTGCCGGGCCCCTCTGGGCGTCCGACCGCGCACCCACGCCCTCCACGCACCGGTGCGGCGGGGGGTGGACCGGGACGGCGGCCGCCGTCAGGCTGGTCGCGTAGGGTGCCCCGATGCCGCCGAACCCGGCGGCTTCGAACGGCACGGCATGGCGGTGAGAGCAGTGGACGGCGCAGCACGATCGCGCACCTGGCGCCCGCCATACCCGCTCGACCTAGCCGCCGTGATCGCACCGCTGCGCCGCGGCGCGGGGGATCCGACGATCCGCCTGGAGGCGGGCACCGTGTGGCGGGCCTCGCGCACCCCGACGGGGCTCGGGACGCTGCGCATCGTGGCCCGGCCGGCCGACGGCACGGTCGCCGCGACCGCCTGGGGTCCGGGCGCCAACTGGCTGCTGGAACAGCTGCCGGCGATGCTCGGCGCGAACGACCGGCCGGACGACCTGGTGCTGCCGCTCGGGAAGCTCCGGGACGTCCAGCGCCGCAACCCCGGCCTGCGGCTCGGCGCGACCGGCCTGGTCATGGACTCGCTCGTGCCGTCCGTCCTCGAGCAGAAGGTCACGGTGACCGAGGCACACAGGGCCTGGCGGTACCTGCTGCACCGTCACGGAACTCCGGCGCCGGGGCCCGGCGCGGAGCTCGGCCTGACTGTGCCGCCGTCGGCACGGGAGTGGGCGCTCGTGCCCTCGTGGTCCTGGCACCGCGCCGGGGTGGATTCGAAGCGCACCGAGACGGTGCTGCGCGCGGTGCGGCTCGCGCCCCGCTTGGAGGAAGCGTCCGCGATGGCTGGCACCGAGGGGGCGAACCGGCTGATGCACGTGCCCGGGATCGGGCCGTGGACCGCAGCCGAGACGCTGCAGCGCTGCAACGGCGACCCCGACGCGGTCTCGGTCGGCGACCTCCACCTGCCGAACACCGTCGTCTTCGCCCTCGCCGGGAAACCACGCGGCACTGACGAGGAGATGCTCGAACTCCTCGCCCCCTACGCCGGCCACCGCCACCGCGTCTGCCGCCTCATCCGGGCCCTCGGCGTCCGCGCACCGCGGTTCGGGCCTCGGATGACGCCCAACGACCACTGGCGGCGATAATAACGTCGAACCGCCGGAGCCTCGCGGCGACTGTTCTTCCCTAACTCGCCGCGTCCACCCCCGAGTCAGCGACGCAGCTACTTCCGATCACTTCCAGGATTCTTTCCGGCAATCGTGTGACTGGCCGCCAGATAGCTGGCACTTCACGTGCGCCGCTCGGGTGAACGGAAACACACTCCGCTTGGGTCGACCCGCAGGATCGCAGCCATGATGCTCCACTCACTACATGAGTGAGACCGTCATCATCGTCGCCGCCATCACGGCCATCTCCACGCTGGCAGCGTCTGCAATCGCCTCCATGCTTGCCTTGCGAAGTTCCCGACAGCAGATCAGCCTTCAGGAGAAGCTGGCCGACAAAGAGCATGACGAAAGACGAGCAGTGGAGCTGCGCGAAGTGCGGCGACAGGCTTATCTGGACTTCCTCGGATCCATCGATTCAACCATGAATGAACTACGGAAGGTGCGAGGCCTACGACTCACCGATGAGGAATATAAGGAGTGGGATAGTTCCGTCACTAAACGCTACAACAATGCCCTCTTCTGCTCCCGCCTTGTTGCAATTGCAGGCCCTGAAAGCCTCGATTCCAAAGCGGCCGAGCTATGGGCAGCTGTCGCCGTCGAGGTACGCGCCATGCGCCGCAACTGGGAGACCACTGGAAAAGTGGGCGCCCCACAAGAAATTCGCGACAAGAGAACATATATCCAAGAAGATTTCGCCTCCGCCTCTCGGCGCGCCCTGGGCGGCGATGACTGACGCAATGTGCACTCTGGGGGCGCCATGAAATCGGCCGCCTCCCAGTTGACCCCAGATACTGGCACACCACAGTCGGGTGGGCAGCACAGCCACGGAGGGAGCAGCCGACCGCGGTGATCACCTGTCGGGTGGTCAGGTGGGGTCGGGAACGGGCTCCAGGAGCTGGGGACCGTTGTTGCGGACGTTGTTCACGGCGGTGGAGACCGGGGTGGCGGTGAGTTCGCCGCCTGCGGGGGTGCGGAGCAGGGCGCGGAGTTTGTCGGCGTCGGTGCGGGCGGGGTCGAGCCAGGCGTCGGCGTCGGCGGGGCCGATGGTGAGGGGCATGCGGTCGTGGATGTGGCCGGCGGCGTCCGTGGCTTCGGTGGTGATGACGGTGACGGTGGCGAGCCAGGCGGCGGGGTCGCCGTCGGGGCGGGTCTTGTCGTGCCAGAACTCGTAGAGGCCGGCCATCGCCATCAGGGTGCCGTCGGCGGGAGCGATGAAGTAGGGCTGTTTGCGGGGCTTGGCGCCCTCGGCGGCCGGCAGCGGGGTCCACTCGTAGAAGCCGTCGGCCGGGAGCAGGCAGCGGGGGAGGCGAAGGCGCGGCGGTAGGCGGGCTTCTCGTGGACGGTCTCGACCCGGGCGTTGATCATGCGGGCGCCGACCGAGGGGTCCTTCGCCCAGGACGGCACCAGGCCCCAACGGAGCGCGCGGAGTTGGCGCTGGATCTCGCCGGTGTCCTTGTCGAGGCGCTCGAGAACCGTCCAGACCGGCTTCGTCGGGGCGACGTTGTAGTCGGGCTGCAGCGTCTCGGCGGGGTCCCAGCGGGCCACGTTGAACAGGCTGACGAGGTCCTGGGGGCTGCTCGTGGAGACGTACCGGCCGCACATCCTCCCCACTGTGCCACCGCGCGCCGACAACCCGGCGCACCGGCACGGCCCGCAGCATGGCAGGGGGCGCGCGGGGGGCCGGGTACGACCGTGGTGTGTCGGCCGGCCGGGTCGATCCCGGTCCGCATCGGCGGGGCTGCTGCAGCAGACCGAGGGCGGCTTCGTACGATGGCGGCTGTGCCGAAGAACGAACAGCCGATCGAATTTCCGTCCGAGCTGCTGGCGAAGGAAGCCGCCCTGCGCGCGGCCCGCACCGCCCACTTCGAATACCTGCGCACGCTGCCGAGCGGGTGGGACGTCGAGGTGACCGACGAGCAGCGCGCCGAGTCCGCCCGGCTGCGGGAGGGCGAGCGGCAGGCCGCGGCCGCGCTGGCCGCCGACGGCTACTGGGCGGCGCTGGCGCCGCCGGACCGCGTCGGCCACCGCGCCGCCCTCACCCCCACCGCACTGCCCGAATAGCAGGCCGGCTTGGGCCGGGCCGGTGATCATCCGGCCCGGCCACCGCGGCGCACACAGCGCACGGCGGGACGCTGGACCGCGTGCCCCGTACACGACAGACCGTGGTGCTGCGCCCGCCCATCCCGGTGATGCAGCCGGTCCTCGCCCGCACCCTGCCCCCGGAGGACGGCCTGCCCGGCGGGGTCCAGTACACGCCCAAGTGGGACGGCTACCGGGTGCTCGCCTGCGTGCAGGAGGACCACGCGCCGCTGCTCCTGTCCCGCCGCGGCACCGTCCTCAACAGCCGGTATCCGTCGGTGCTGCCGGCGATCGCCGACCTGCCGGTCGGCCTCGTCCTCGACGCCGAGCTGTGCGCGTGGACGCCGCGGCCCGGCGGCGGCCCGGGCCGGCTCGGCTTCCACGCCCTGGCCCGGACCGCGGGCGCCCGCGCCGAGGCTGGTACCCAGCTCGTGATCGTCGCGTTCGACGTCCTCGCCGTACCCGGGCGCGACGTCAGATCGGCCCCGCTCCGGGAGAGATGGGACCTGCTCTCGCTGATCATGATCGGCGCCCGCCCCCAGATCCAGCAGTCCATGGAGACCCGCTCGCTGGCCGAGGCGCAGCAGTGGTACCGCGACCTGGAGCCGCTCGGCATCGAGGGGGTGTGCGCGAAAGGCCTCGACACGGTGTACACCACCTCGGGCGGGAACGCCCCCGGCCGCTGGATCAAGGTCCGGCACGCGGAGACGATCGATTGCCTCGTCGCGGGTGTCACCGGTTCGCTGGCCCGTCCGGAAGCTGTCCTCGTGCAGCTCCCGGACGGTCGGCAGGAGGTCACCTCGCCGCGGCTCACCACCGCGCAGGCCCACCAGGTCGCCGGCGCGGTGGCTGGTCGGCTGCGCCCCGCGACCGCCGGGCGGGCCCGGGTCCACTGGATCGCGGAGCCGCTGCCGGTCGCGGAGGTCCGCATCGGAACCGGTCGGCACGGTGGTGTGCGGTTCGTACGGCTCCGGCCGGAGGAGTAGCCGGGCGTAGCGGCCGCGCGCCGTTCGCCGCCGCGGGTGCGCGGAGGGCGAGTGGTGCCGGAAACGACGAAGGGCCCGGCACCGTGGGGATCGTGTGGGGATCGGTGCCGGGCCCTGGGCCGGAGGTGTGGTGCGCGTGTCGGGGCGGGCAGTTGTGCTCACGGCCCTGGTCGGACGTCCTCAGGTCGGCGTTCCAGCCCCGCACCCGTGATGCCTTGGCAGCCCCCGGCCGGCTCGCGCCGGGTCCGGGTGGTGGGCGCGGGCGTCAGTGCGGGTAGTCGGTGGGGGCGGGTCGGCCGTCCGTCGAGCCGCCGGGGTGGTCGGTCGCCGTCGATCCGGCCGTGGGCCTGCCGGCCGGCATCGGGTGGGGCTCCAGGTGTGTCGTCGCGGAGATCGCCCACATGGCGATCAGGCAGACGATGGCGGCCGCCCAGATCACGTTCTCGACGGTGATGTCGGGTTCTCTCTCATTGGCGCGCATGGGTTCTCCTTGGTCGGTGTGGTGGGTGCCGGTCGGCACGAGCCAGCCGGTGGGTGGCGGTGTTGGTGCGGTCGCGCTCTCAGGGGCGGGCGCCGGCGGGGTTGTCCAGGCCGATGGCCCGGGTGACGACGGCGAGGGTGGCGGTCCAGTCGCCGGCGAAGTGGACAGCCTTGTCGCAGACGTAGCAGGCGGCGCCGAGCTTGAGGTTGGTGACCAGGACGTCGCCTCGCTCGGTCCAGTAGGCCCGGTCGGGGTCGTCGTTGACCCGGGTCGTCAGTCCGCTGTGCCGGTTGACCCACTCGGCGACCGCGCGGTGATAGCGGCGATGGCGGGCGGTGTAGACGAACACGGCGCGGTGCGCGGCGAGCAGGCGCAGGGCCTCGATCGCGCCGGGGACCGGCACGCCGCACACCTCGCCGTTCATCCCCCCGCCGGCATCGCTCTGGTGCTGGCGGGGCGGTGCCGTCCGTCGCCGGACGGGGTGTCCGAGGGCGCGTCGTCCGATCGCCACGCCGGCAGCCTGATGGCGGGTGACGGGGCGTCTGGTTGTGGTGAGGGGCTTCTGCCAGTGCTGGCCGCCCCACAGGCTGGTGTAGGCGGGGTCCACGGCGATGACGCTGATTCCGGCTTCGGTGGCCATCGACAGGAGCCGGGCCTTGAGTTTGCCGGTGGGGATACCGGAGATCAGCTGCCAGAAGCGGCGCTTGCGGCCGTGCTTCTCGCGGGTCTTGGAGTCGGTGAAGTCGAGGTCCTCGACGGCTATCGCGCGGACGCCGGTCGCCGTAGCCCGGTGCAGGAGGCGGGTGAGGGCGTGGCGGAGCTGTGCGTCCCGGTGGGTCGCGGTGCCGCTGAGGTCGTAGTCGAAGCGGCACGGCCGGCCGGTGGGGTTGCCGTGGCTGTCCAGCCGCCACGCGGCGAGGTGGTCGGCGTTCATGTCCACGCCGATCACCTCACCCGCCCGCAATGTCTCCAGCGGCACGATGAGAAGGTCTTTGCGCTGCCAGGAAGCGTCGAGGTACCAGCGTCCGCGTTCCGTGTCGAGGTGGATACGGTAGGCCACGGCGCGGTTCGCTTCGATGCGGTCGCGCCATTCGTCGCCCCGGTGCGGGAACGAAACCTTCGCGGTGAGGACGTACCGGCCGTTCCTGGCGTTGGCGTGCCCGGCGAGCGGGGTGGGCAGCTTGACGCTGATCTCCCCTTCGCACGTGATACGGATCGTCTCGTTGCCGAAGCGTTTCCCGGACTCCCCGTCAGCGGACAGGAACCAGCGGGCGGCTTCCCACCGCTGGCGCCACTGCGGCTCGGTGAGCTGCGCGGCGGTGAGGTTGTGCCGGGTGTTGAGGAGCCTCCTCCCGCCGCGCACCACAACGACATGTCCGGCCTCACGCTCCGCCATCACGGCCGCGTGCCGGTCCTCCAGCACGGACAGCCGCCGGGACTTGACGAACCAATCCTGCTTGGAGCGGTAGCCGCCGGGGGCGCTTGCTGCCCTTCTCGCCGAGCGGCAACGACAGCCGGTGCGCGATGGTGCGGATACCGGCGTCGAGCCATTGCAGGTGGGCGTGCTGAGCGCGGCGCGACAACGCCCACTGGTCATGACCGGCTCCGCCTCCTGCTCGCCCGGCCCGACCGCACCATCGAGGAGACCTGTGAGCGGCTCCTGCGCGAGCTCCGCCACTCCGGGCGACCACGACGACGTCGCCCTCCTGATCGCCCGGGTGCGGCCCGCCGGGTCAGGGCACGGCCCGTCCTGAACGATGGAGCGGCCGGGACGCCGACCGGGTGAGGGAGATGATTTCCGCCTTCCACTCCGTGACGCTTCGACTGCGGAGAGTCGCAGGTGCCCTAGCGTGATGACGCACCATCCCCGAGCGCCGGTCCCTGGCTGGGGTGGTCCGCCGTGGCCGAAAGGGAATGACCATGCACCTTGTCTCCAGCCGCATCCCGCTCATCAGGGCTGCCCTGGCAGCCTGCGCGGTGTCAGTGCTGCTCTCGCCGTCCGCGATCGCCGCCCGGGCGGAAGCCGGCACACCCGGGGGCGGCCGGGGCGCGGTGGTCACCCTGAGGACCGCGAGAGTCGGGGCACCCGGGAACCCGTCGGTCGCCGTGGTGCCGTTCACCGACGCGATCTACCAGTCCTGCGCCGACGCGCCGCCGGACTCGACGGACTGCCTGACGGTCGGCAGCGTCGGCGCCCCCTACGAGATCGGACAGCTCGAGGTCACCGTGGGCCAGTGGGTGGCCTTCCTCAACACGATCGACCGCCGCGGGCGCGATCCGCACGACCTGTACGACCGGAGCGAGAGCGCGGCGGCCTGGCCCAAGTACGGCCCGATCGACTTCTCGCCCACCGCCGCCGACGGCCACCACTACTCCGTGGCTTACCCCGAGTGGGCGGACAAGCCGTACGGCTTCGCCAACTTCCTCAGGGCGGCCCGCTTCGTCAACTCCCTCTACAACGGACGTCTGGTCTCCAGGCGGACCGACACCAGCGGCGGCTTCGAGTACGTCACCTACCAGGTGGAACTATCGACGCAGACCGAACGCGGGATGTACGACCTCGCCCGGCCCGACGCCACCCGCGCCCACGACTCCGGCTTCGTGGTGCCCAGCCAGGACGAATGGATCAAGGCCGCCTACTACGACCCCAACGGCGACGGCACCTACTCCTACTGGAAGTACCCGACCAACCCCGGCGTCTTCGGCGACGGCGACGCGAGCGCACCGTCACCCACCGTCCTCGACCCCGCCACGGGCGACGTCACGAACGCCGCCACCGAGCCGCTCGCCTCCTACCACGCCACCAACCAGCCCGCCCCGAGCTGGTGCCCCGGCCAGGTGCAGCCGGCCGTCTGCTCGACCGTCAACCCCTTCGGACTGGATCCCCTCGCCTACCGCGCGTTCTACCAGGGCAGCCTCAGCACCGTCGGCCAGGCCCGGACCACCTCACCGTGGGGCACCCTCGACCAGGGCGGCAACGCGGTCGAGTGGACCGACAGCATCACCCCCGCGCCCGCCGGTGGCGACTCCGCCCGGGTCTGGCGCCGGCAGCACGGAGGAGTCTCCAACGCTCCGGCCTACCAGATGTGGCCGTCCGCCGTCGGTCTGGAACCACAGGACAATCCCTTCTTCAGCCACGTCTATCCCTGGCTCGGGTTCCGGATCGGCGTGATCGGCGACCGCAGCCCCTGGGCCCCCTGACACCCTGCCACTCTGTCGGCGCCGTCGGACGGTAGCGGCGCGAACAGACCGCCAAAGCGGCGTACACGGCACGGACAGCGCCCCGGGCGCGCCGAAGCGACGGGCAGCCTGGGCCGCATCGGCGGGCGGCAGCGGTCAGTGTGAGACCAATCCGACGCTGCGGACCCACACGGCAAAAGGTGCGGCCTCCGGCTCGGGAACGGTCTGCTCGGACTGGCCGTCCTCGGCCTCAAGGTCCGACCAGGCAACCAAGCCCCGCTCCTGGTCACACAGGAAGCCCTCGATGACAGCACCGAGATCGTCGGTGGTCACGTAGGAGCCGCCAAAGGGCAGCTCGTCCGTGGCCACCGATCCGGTTGAGCACTGGAGCTGTCCCGCCTGCTCGTCGTGCCACACGTAGAACGTCGCCGTCCCGGCGAAGCCCATGTCTCCGATGCGGAGCCGGATGCTTTCGGCGGTTCGCCCAAAGGCGGCGACCACCTCCGACACGGACAAGACACGCCTGTCCTCGTCCTCCGCCCCCAACCACCAGGTGTTGGTCTCCCACTCCACCCGCCGATCAGCCGGCTCCAGCACCAGCGGTTCGTCCGCCACCTCAGCGATCCATGTCAACAGCACCTCAGAAATATCCCGGCACACCTCGGACACCAGGAAGCACCAAAAGAAACGATGTCTATTACGGGCTCAGATGATGGTGAGAAGTGAGAGCACTCCGGGCGTGTCGTAGCAAGCGTTCTGAGACTGGGGCCAGCCTGGCAGGCCGTAACACCTTGTCAGGTCTCGGACCCACAGCCCCCGGGCGTCCAGGCAGCCGTGCCGGTCCCGAGGGCGTCGGACCGCCTCAGAGCTGCTCCGGGACGACCTCCACGCCAGCCGCGAGCATCGCGGCGGTGACCCGTCGGGCCACGGCCTCGTTGCAGATCAGCAGCACGGTCTGCGGATCGCCCCGGTGGCAGGGCAGGTGGCCGCCGCCGGCCTCCAGCAACTGCCACCGGTCGCGTTCCGTGGTCCACAGCGGCTCAAGTTCGACCAGGGCGCGCTCGACCTCGGCCGCCTCGGCCGCAGCGCGGGCACGGCGACCGGCCGGCGCGGTCGGCGAAGCGGCGTGCAGGGCGACGCTCGTCAGGTAGCCTCGCCCGTCACCGGCCCGGATCTCCAGCTCTGGAGGCCGGTGGTCGCCGAGGGCCTCCACCACCTCGGCGGCCGGGTAGCCGAACAGGTCGACGTCTCCGAGGATGACGGGCGTGCCCCCCGGGACGCCCGACGCCGCGCCGCCGCGGCTCAGCACGACGGAACGCACCAGCAGTTCGCCGGGCATGGCCGCGGCCCGGCCCGCCTGGTCGGCGTGGGCGGCCACTTCGACGTCGCCCCAGCGGGCGGTGTGGATCCAGGGAGCTCCCAGCAGCGGCCGGACGGGGCCGAGCCCCGCCAGGACCTCGGCCGCCGTCCGCGCGTCCGACCCGAAGCGGAGGGTGCCCGTGTCACCGGGCAGGACGACCCCGACTCCGGGCAGCAACTCGAACATCAGCCGATCGTGCACCGGGGCCCGGCGAGGATGCAAACCAGTTGCCTCGGCCACGCCGGCGGCGCCGACACTGCTGCGCTCCGCGCGATGGAGTTCTCGGTGTTCTTCCGCGAGCACTCCGCCGCCGTCCTCACCGGCATCGCTGGCCTCAACGAGCGGCGCGCCACCGAGACGAGTCCACGCCGCCCAGAGCCAGCTCGACCACCTCGACGAGCAGCTGCAGGCTGCGCAGCCGTGCCGGTAGGGTCTGTCCAGCGACTGGCTCTGTCCCGTAATCGGTGGTAACGAAGGGTGACGGTCGTCGTTGGTGAGATGTGCGAGATGCCAACGAGCTTGTGAGCATGGTGTTTTCGGGATTGTCGGCGCTGGTGGTCGAGGACCTGGTGGACGAGGGCGAGGTCATCCGGGTGTGGGCCCGGACCCGGGATGAGCCGGTGCCGTGCCCAGTGTGCGGGCAGCCGACGCCGCACGTGCATGGCTTCCACCGTCGAGTGGTCGCGGATGTGCCGGTGGACGGCCGACGGGTCGTGGTGTCGGTGCGAGTCCGACGGCTGACCTGCACGGTTCTGGGTTGCCCGCGCCAGACATTCCGTGAGCAGGTCCCCGGCCTGATCGACCGCTACCAGCGGCGTACGCGCCGACTTGCCGATCAACTCGGGCAGGTGGTGAAGGAGTTAGCGGGCCGGGCGGGTGCCCGCCTCTCCCGCGTCCTGGCCGCGACGGTCTCCCGCTCGACCGCCCCGCGACTGCTGATCCGACTGCCGCTACCAGTTCCGCGGGTGCCGCTCGTCCTCGGCGTCGACGACTTCGCCCTCAAGCGCCGCCACCGGTATGCCACCGTCCTGATCGACGCTGAGAACGGCGAGCGCAGCGACGTGCTGCCTGGCCGCGGCGCCGACGCGCTCGAGCGGCGGCTGCGAGAGCACGGGTCAGCATCACGCCCAGGCCGGCCGATCAGCAGCAGGCCGGGCGCGAACGACCAGGCACCGGGCGACCAGCGCCAGCAGCACGGCGATGCCCGCGATCGTCACCACGAAGCCCGCCATGATGAGGGTGCGCTGCGGACGGCGCCGGGCCAGCTTCTCCGCGGCCAGCGAGGAGGCGAGGATGCCGAGCGTCACGGCGGTGAAGATGACGCCGGTCTGGATCGCGTCGTAGCCCCGGACGACCTGCAGGTAGGCGGCGACGGTGAACGAGACGCCCATCAGCATCAGCCACTGGGTGTTCTGGGTGACCAGGCCGAGGTTGGAGGTGCGGTTGCGGAACAGCGCCGTCGACAGCAGCGCCTCCCGGCCGGCGCGCTCCCGGCTGCGCACCCAGGCGAAGAAGCCGGCGAGCACCAGCGCCCCGCCCAGCAGCAGCCCCAGGGCCAGCAGCCGTTGTTGTCGACCGCGAGGATGCCGGTCACCAGCAGCACAAGCCCCGCCGCCGACAGCACCGCGCCGACCGTGTCGAAGGGCCGGACGGGGTCGGGCGGCAGCGGATCGGTGATCCCGCGGCTGAGCACCACGATCACCACGATCACCAGTGCCTGGAACACGAACGCGGCCCGCCAGCTGATCGCGCTGGTGATCAGCCCGCCGATCAGCGGTCCGGCGGCCGCCCCCACCCCGCCCATCGCCATGATCGCGCCGAACGCCCGCGCCCGGGACGCCGTGTCGGTGAACAGCAGCGTCGTCAGGATGTAGACCGGCGGGATCAGCAGTGCCGATCCCACGCCCTTACGAGGTGCAGTCGGAGAAGCGGCGTGCGAGTGCGGTCAGGTGATCGTCGACCTCGCGCCGGCCGTCGGCGCTGTGCTCCGTCCCGAGCACGCTCACCGGGCTTCTTCGTGATCACAACGCCCGGTACAGGGCCGCGTCACCGTCGTACAGGGCCGCTTGTGCCTCGTACAACGTCGTCCTGACCCACCGCAAGAACGCGTCACAGTCGCTCACGTTCTCGTCATGCACGGTCCCTTCCACATCGGTGGGTGAGCAGAACGGCAAGCGGTCTGCCGCCGGCCCGGGGCAGGTGCGGTCGAGGTTCATTCGTCAAGCCGTGGGGGTTGAGTGACGTCGATTGCAGGGGACGAGGGCTGCTGGCGCTCCAGCCAGTAGCGGCCGAGCAGGGCGCCGCCGTAGAACACGAATCCGACGCCGATCAGCCAGGACTCCACCACCAGCAGGACGCCCACCGTGCCGTACGACTCGGCATTGGAGACCACCATCGGGTCGAACACCAGGGCCGAGAACACGCGCAGGCCGCCGAGTCCGGCGGTGGTGGCGAGCGCACCGGGCAGCAGGACCCGCCACCCGATCCGGCCGCCGAGCAGGAAGTGCTGCCCCCACCAGAAGAACGCCACGCTCATCGCCGCCAGCAGGAGCAGCCGCTCCGCGGTGTCCCACCAGCCAGGCCGCAGCACCGCGCCGGTCTCCACCTCGACGACCAGGAACACAGTGAGCGCGCCCAGCCACAGCACCTGCCGCCACAGGTGCCGCCACGACGGCGACGGAAGCCGCCAGATGCGCTCGTAGACGGTCTGCACCGCCGCGACGAAGGACAGGCCGAACAGTGCCAGGGAAAGGAGCGACAGGACGCTCGCGGTGCTGCGGATGTGCTGGTCGGCCGCGAACAGGTGCTCCACCGGTACCGCGGTGCGGCCGGGCAGGCCCATGCCGTCGACGACCCAGTGGGCGAAGCCGCGCTGGCGGAACGGGTCGACGGCGGCGACCACGATCAGCAGCGGTACCAGGGTGACCAGCCCGAGCGCGGCGAACCCCATCGACCGTTGCATCAGTTCCAGCCCGGCGCCCTGGCGCCAGAGCCCGCCGAGCCGGCTCCGTCGCCACCATTCGGCCCACCCTGCGCCCTTCGTCCGTCCGGCCGCTGGCCACGAGATCCCGCCGACACCGTGCATGGCCCACCTCCGACGAACTCCTCCGCGACCACCATTCTCCGCGTGTCGGCAGGTCTTCACGCGCCGCCGAAGGCCGGGGCGGCTCGACCGCGATCGCGCCAGGAGGGCCCGACGGCGTTCACGGAGTGTATGAGGGTGTTCGCCTAGCCGGGCGGCCGCGGCTGGGATCCGCCCGCCATCAAGGGGGGGAAGGGATCCCCGGTCCGGTGGGCCGGGGCTGCGCGGTGGTCAGCGCGCTGTAGCCACCGCCCCGGCTCGCCCTGCATGGCCCATGCCGGACGTCTCCCGTCTCCTTCCTGCCCGCCGCGCGCGACTGCCGCGCGCATGCCGGCGGGCCGTCCGCGCGCTTCGCCGCCGTCTGCGGGTCGTCACGAACCGGCCCGCCGGCCCCGGTCCCGGCGCCTTCGGCTCCCCCGGGCACGTGTCGCTCCGAGGCTTTGCCTGCCCGGCATGTGCTGGGCAGCGGCGCCGTCCTCGAGCTCACGTCCCACACCGCCCACTGCCCCGTATGGCGCCTGCACCCGCCCGCGCCCGACACGGTCGAAAAGTCACTGAGGTGCAGCCCGGCTGACGGGCCGAACGGGGTGACGGCCGACCGGCGAAAACGACGGCTCAGGGCTGGCGTGGCGCGGCGGACAGCCAGCGGGGGGCGGTGGCGGTCAGGGCGAGTGCGAGGGCGCAGGCGGTGGCCAGCCACGCGATGCCGACGCCGGTGAGGCCGTAGCGGGGCATCAGCAGCAGGCTGAGGGCCAGGAGCAGGGCGGCGAAGGTGAGCTGCAGGCCTGTGAGGAAGACGAGGGCTTGGCGGACGCGGGCGACGTGGACGGCGACGCCGAACAGCACGTTCGGCACCGCCGAGAGCGCCATCAGGCGTAGCACGGTGGTGCCGTGCTGGGCGTAGTCGGTGCCGAGGAGGTCGAGGATCCAGGGGGCGGCTGCGACGGCGATGGCGGGGGCGGGGGCGGGGTGATCAGCAGTGCGGTGTGGCGGAGCATGTGGCGGGCGTGTTCGGCGAGGCGGTGGGGTTCGGCGGCGCCCTCGACGGTGAGGGACTGGCCCATGGCGTAGGCGGCCTGGTAGAGGGTGTCCGTGACCAGCTAGGCCAGTGAGTAGTAGGCGGTCTGCTCCGGGCCGAGGCGGCCGAGGACGAGCAGTGGCAGGGATTTGGAGACGGCGGTCTGGCCGAGCTGGCCGATGTAGACCGCGGCGGCGTAGCGGGCCATCCGTCCGGGCCGGGCAGTGGCGGCACTGGTGCCGGTGCCGCTGTTGGTGGTGGCGTCGGTGGTGCTGGTGTCGGCGGTGGTCGGGGTGGGGCGGGCGGTGGGCACGGTCGCCAACACGGTCCTGTTCGCCCGCGCCCCTACGAGGCTGGCGGCCCAGGACAGCAGGATGCCGGCGCTGAGGGTCAGGGCGGCGGACAGGGCGAGGGCGAAGGCCTTGGCGATGGCGAAGATCAGGTTCTCGCCCAGGACCCAGCCCGGTCGGCGCAGTCCGGTCAGTGCGCCGTCCTGGAGGACGAAGACGGTGTAGGCGGAGGTGGCGGCGATGAACAGGATCGCCGAGGGCTGGCGTAGCTCGGTCAGGCCGGGGGCCAGTTGCGGGGCGAGGAGTACGAAGCCGGTCGCGACCGCCGCGCCGGTCGCGGTGGAGACGGTGTAGCAGCGGACCACCAGCTGCCGGCCGCGGGGGCCTGCGGTGGGCAGGAAGCGCACCAAGACATCGCCGAGGTTGAGGGAGCCGAGGGTCGCCAGCAGCATCGCCGCCGACAGCAGGGCGTAGCTGAGGCCGACCGTGGCGGTGGTGAACCAGCGGGCCGCGAGCAGCCAGAAGAGGGCGCTGAGGCCGGCGGCGAGGACCGCGCTGGCGGCTGAGCCAACCGCCCCGAACGACGCCGCTGACGATCACCTATCTGCGCGACCTCTTTAGCCGCCTTTGCCGGAGGTGCTGCCCTTTCCGCCGAGGTCGTCGTGGCCCACGTGCTCGCCCGGTGTGGACAGCTCCTCGACGGCGGAGGCGCCGACCACCGCGCCGGTGGACCTCTTGCCGCGCCGCAGCCGGCGCTCCAGCCAGGTCGCGAAGGAGGTAAGGGCGAAGTTCAGCACGACGAAGATGGCCGCGACGACGGTGAAGCAGGCGATGGTGTTGGCCCCGTAGTTCGCGCTCATCGGGCGGACGGACGCCAGCAGTTCGGAGAAGCCGAGCAGTGCGCCACCCAGCGCGGTGTCCTTCACGAGGACGACCATCTGGCTGACGATCGCCGGCAGCATCGCGGTGACCGACTGCGGCAGCAGCACGTAGCGCATCACCTGGTTCTTGCGCATGCCGATCGCCTCGGCCGCGTCGGTCTGGCCCTGCGGGAGGGAGAGGATGCCGGCCCGGACGATCTCCGCGAGCACGGCGCCGTTGTAGAGGACCAGGCCGGTGACCACGGCGTACAGCGGCCGGCTGTCGGGGCTGACGTCGGTGAACTCGGAGTACGCGGCATTGGCGAACAGCATCAGGATCAGCACCGGGATGGCGCGGAAGAACTCCACGACGGTGCCGGCCGTGCCCCGCAGCCACGGGTGGTCGGAGAGGCGGGCGATGCCGAACAGCGCCCCGAACGGCAGCGCGACGACCATGGCGAGTGAGGCGGCGATGAGGGTGTTCTTCAGCCCCGGCAGGAGGTAGGTCTCCCAGGCGCGGGAGTCCGTGAGGAAGGGCCGCCACTTGACCCATTCGAGCTGGTTCTTGTCGATGAGGCTCTGGACCACCCACCAGGCCACACCGGCGACGGCGATCAGGAACGCCACCGTGAACAGCAGGTTGCGCCGCTTGGCGCGCGGTCCCGGAGTGTCGTAGAGGACGGACGGCGGGGTCATCGCTTCACCGAGACCTTCTTGGCCACCCTTCCGAGGAGGAGCCCGGTCGGCAGCGTGAGGCAGATGAAGCCGAACGCGAAGACCGCGGAGATGAGGAGGAGCTGGGCCTCGTTCTCGATCATTTCCCGCATCAGCAGGGCGGCCTCGGCGACACCGATCGTGGCGGCCACGGTGGTGTTCTTGGTCAGGGCGATCAGCACGTTCGCCAGCGGGCCCACCACGGAACGGAACGCCTGCGGAAGGACGACGAACCTCAGCACCTGGGGGAAGCTCAGGCCGATGGCGCGCGCCGCCTCCGTCTGGCCCACGGGCACCGTGTTGATGCCGGACCGCAGCGCCTCGCAGACGAACGCCGAGGTGTAGGCGATCAGTCCGAGCACGGCGAGCCGGAAGTCGATGGTGGTGAAGTCCTCGGCGCCGAGCGTGATGCCGAGCGTCTGGAACAGGCCCAGCGAGGTGAAGACGATGATCACGGTGAGGGGGATGTTCCGGACCACGTTGACGTAAGCCGTCCCGAAGCCGCGCATCAGGGGCACGGGGCTGACGCGCATGGCCGCCAGGACGGTGCCCCAGATCAGCGCGCCGACGGCGGAGTAGAAGGTGAGCTGCACCGTCACCCAGAAGGCGCCGAGCACGTTGTAGCCCTCAAGAAAGTCGAACACGGTCTTCCCGCCTTCCGCGAGTGACGGGCGAGGCGCGCCGCCCCGGGGCGGGGCGCCGGGGGGGGCGCGCCGCAAGTGGCGAATTCCCCCCAGGTAGGGGGGGGCGCCGTCTGGTTACCCGGCGGGCCGGGGTGGTTGATTGA
>NZ_JBFBJZ010000107.1:0-15363 GCF_040686255.1 Kitasatospora sp. NPDC085879
GTCGGCCGGGCCATGAACGGGCACGCCGACGTCGACGACGTCGTCCAGGAGACCATGATCCGCATGGTCGGCGGCCTCACCGGCCTGCGCGCCACACCCGGCGCACCACAGCGAGGCGGCCCGTGCGGGTTTCCAGCGGCGACACGGACTCTGCGGTGTAGGACGGGCGGGACCGTGCCAGACGCCGGGAGCAGCGCACCACGGGCAGCAGGGCGCTGGGGATGTGGGGTTGCGGGAATCTCGTGCGGGAGTCGACGAGGGCGTCCTGCTTCGGTGCGCTCCGGTCAGCCAGGCTGGGCGATTCCGGTGGTGGCGGGATCGTGCGGGCCGGGCGGGGTGCGCAGGGCGAGGACGGCGAGGTCGTCGCGGCCGTCTCCGATGCGGGCGTCGGCCAGGGCCCGGCACAGGTCGTCCAGCGGCAGGCCGGCGTGGGCGGCGGCGGTGCGGGCGAGTGCGGCCAGGCCGGTGTCCAGAGGGCGGTCGGCGTGCTCGACCAGTCCGTCGGTGAACAGCACGAGCGTCGTGCCGGCCGGGAGGGGGTGTTTGTGGTCGGGGCGGGGCACCTCGGTGTCCACGCCGAGCGGCAGGCCCGGTTCGGCGTTCAGGTATCGGGCGGCGCCGACGGGTGGGACCAGGAGCGGCGGCGGGTGTCCGGCGCTGCTCCAGTGCAGCGTCCAGCCGGTGTCGGCGGGCTCGATGCGGGCCAGGCAGGCCGTGGTGATGGGGTTGTCGGTTATCGCGTCCAGGGTTCGATCGAGCTGGGTCAGGACGGCGCTGGGCGGCGTGGGTCGTACAGCAGGGCGCGCAGCATGTTGCGCGTCTGGGCCATGGCGGCGGCGGCCTTCAGGTCGTGGCCGCCGACGTCGCCGATGACCAGGGCGCAGATGCCGTCGGGGAGCATCAGGGCGTCGTACCAGTCGCCGCCGATGTGGTCCGGGACGGCAGCCGGCCGGTACACGGCGGCGGTCTCGAGCGGGTCGAGGTCTGGCAGCTGCGGGAGCAGGAGGCGTTGGAAGTGTTCGGCGCCGGTGCGGACCTGCCGGTAGAGGCGGGCGTTCTCGATCGCGAGGCCGGCCGCGCCGGCGAGCGCCACGACGATGTCCTGGTCGTCGTCGTCGAACGGCTGCCCGTCGGCCCGCTCGGTGAGATACAGGTTGCCGTAGACGCGTCCGCGGGAGGTGACCGCGACGCCGAGAAGCGTGCGCATCGGCGGATGGCCGGGCGGGAAGCCGACCGCGTGCGGGTGGGCGCCGATGTCGGCGACGCGCAGCGGTTCGGGATGGTCGATGAGGTGTCCCAGGAGTCCGCGGCCGTGCGGCAGTGAGACTCCGGCCAGGTCCACCAGCTCGTGCTCGGTCAGCCCGACGGGGATGAATTCCTCCAGCTGTTCGCCGTCCTCGCTCAGCACGCCCAGCGCGCCGTAGCGGGCGTCCGCCAGGCCCATCGCCGTCGTGATCACGCTCCGCAGCACGACCGGCAGTTCCAGTTCCCGGCTCACCGTCATCACCGCGTCGAGCAGGTCCCGAAAGCGGTCCTGGCCCCGCGCGGCGTCCCGCAGGCGCTCGACGAGCCGGTCCATCCCGTCGTCGAGCCGGTGATCGTGGTCGGGAACGTCCGACGGCACCGCATCCTCCCGATCCCTCAGGCCCGCCTTCGGCTGCCCTGCTAGACGACCCACCGCCGTGAACACCCCGCAACCGAACCTGGACAGGGTGCGTCCGCCTTCCACCGTAGGCACCGCCTCTGCCCATCGCAGGGCAGGGGACCGAGATGCCGATGGTGTCGGCCACGTCCCGCGCTACCCGGCCCGGTCATCCACTCCCTACGGCCGGGCGCGGACACACACCCGTCGTCCGCGTCCGGGGCCGCTCCCGCCGCCGGATCTCGGTGGCCGCCCTGTGCTGCTACAAGCCCGGCGAGAAGAGCCGGATGATCTACCGGCCCCGCTTCCACCTCCCGCTCAAGGGCGCTCGCAAGAGTTTCGCCTGGACCGACTACCGCGACCTCGCCGTCCGCGCACACATCCAGCTCGGCGGCCCGATCGTCCTGGTCTGGGACAACTTCAACGTCCACCTCGCCGCGGGAATGAAGCAATACGCGGCCGACCACGACTGCCTCACCGTCTTCCAGCTGCCCTCCTACGCGCCGGACCTGAACCCGGTCGAAGGCCTCTGGTCGCTCCTGCGACGCGGCCCGATGGCCAACACCGCGTTCACCGACCCCGACCACCTCACCCGAACACTCCGCCGAGGACTGCGGCGCATCCAGTTCCAGTCAGGCCTCATCGAGGGATGTCTGGCCGGCACAGGCCTGTCACTCCTTTCACCGACCCCGCCCTGAAAACCTCAGTAATCCACAAGCACGCCCGCCGACCGTGGACCGGCCGGTGCCGGCAGGTCACGGCGAGCCAGACGACGAGCGCGACGGCGGCGACGCGGACGGCGACGCCACCGCCGTCCGCGGGTAGGAGCAGCCCGGCGGAAGCGCGTCCTCGCCCTTCGCCAGCCAGTAGGTGTCCGGTGTGGTCGGGCACGGCAGGGGACTCGGCCGGGTCATCGCACAGCCCACGGCGGCCTCCCGGCCGAGGCTGCGGTACTCCCACCAGTCGGTCGGGCACCGGACGGTCGAGCCCGCCGGGGCCGGCTCGTGCCGGATGCGCGTGCACCCGCCGGTCGGGTAGTTGGAGTTGTCGCAGCTGTACTCGCTGGGCGCCGAGCACAGGGCGAACACCGCAAGCCCGCCGACCAGCAGCACGATCGAGGCCAGTCCCGCCCAGACCTCCTGCGGGCCGAATCGTCGGCCAGAACCTCCCGCGTCCATCCCGCCCCCCCGTTCACCGGACTCCACGCTCCCCCAGAGGGGATACCCGCCTCGCTCGCCGTACGCCGCACCCCGCTCCTTGCACCCCGCTACCCCCTCCTTGTGCCCCGCCGCTCCATGCCGCATCCGGGAGGTAGATGTACGGGGGGCGCCACCGCGGCGCAGTGAGGAGCGCCGGGCGGTCGACCAAGATGATGCGGATGCCCACGGTGCCGTCCAGGCCGAGTCGGAGCCGGCTGTGGGCGAGGGCGATCAGGGCGATCAGCCCGTACTTGTTGACCAGCGACGTGCGGTAGCGAGCGGTGGTGTCCGGGTCGCAGAGGGTGGCGCGGGCCCGGGAGGCGGGCCCTGAGCGTGCGGCCGTGGGAGTCGCCGGGGGCCACCGGGACGTCCGGGTGGCGGGCCAGCCAGCGGACGGCCGGGGAGGATCGGGGCCCAGACCCCGAGGGCGGTTCCATCCGGTACCACCCAGGTGGCGGTGGTCACCTCGGTGCCGTCCGGCGCGAAGGTGGTCAGCAGCAGGCGGCGCAGCTGGCGGCTCTCAGTGAGGCGGAGCGTGCCGAGGACGGCGGTGAGGATGCCGTCTGCGACGAGGCCGAGCAGGCCGAGGGAAGCCGCCCAGCCGGTGGGTGCCCGATACAGGAGCCCGAGGCTGCCTCTCGGCAGCAGTGTGCCGGGCGCCGTCGTACGGTGCCCGGCACACTGCTGCGGTGGCCTGGGTCAGGCGATGGCGGGTTGGAGGTGGCGGTCGGCGCCAGCCTCGACAACGGTCACGCAGGCGATGAACGCCTCCTCGGGCTGCTCCCACGGGTCGGGGACGTCCTGGCCGTCGAGGTAGAGCCGGACCTTGCCGGCGGTCGCGGGGTCGGTGATCTGCGCGGTGAGGGCGGCATGGACGGACCGGTCCATGGTGAGGACGGTGTCAGCCCAGTCCAGCGGTCCGGGGCTGACCTGGATGCCGCGGTGGCCGGTGAGGTCGTAGCCGCACCGGGCGGCGGCCGCCACCATGGCGGAGTGAGCCGGCTCGCCAATGTGCCAGTTGCGGATCGCGGCGGCTCGGGTCTCCACGGTGGCACCGCCGTGCCGGGCGAGGACGGCGGCGGCGAGCGGGGCGCGGCAGTGGCCGCCCTTGCAGACCGTCAGGATCCGCCGCGGCCGCCCGTTCGGGCTGTGGTCGTTCATGGCGGTCAGACCTTCTCGATCTCGATGGCGAGGCATCCGAGGGCCTCCTTCTCGGGCGGGAAGATCTCGCGGATCGCGCGGAGCTGCTCGGTGGGGGTGGCGGTGGGGTTGATCGCCGCGGGGTTCTCGTGGTCGAACATGTCGTCGAAGTCGTGGTAGCGGGAGACGCGCTTGACGCGGGTGAGAGTGGCCTCGTTGCGGCAGGTGAAGCGGATCTGGTCGCCGGGCTTGATGCGGAGCATGGAGGTGTAGGCGACGCGGACCTCGATCGTCTTGGTGCCGTTCGCGATGAGGTCGTAGTACCGCTTGTAGATCGGCATGTCGCGGGCGTCCTGGGCGGCGGGTTCGTCGGGGTGGGAGGCCATGAGTTGTCCTGACTCGCGGGTGGTGGAGGAGCGGAGGAAGTGCTTGAGGTTGGTGAGCAGTAGGCCGACCGCGGGAGGGCGTTCACGTACTGATCGGTGGGCCAGGGCCAGTCGGTGGTGGAGGGCATCCGCGGCTCGGCGCTGGAGCCTTCGCCGGGCAGTACGCTGCTGCGCACTGAGAAAGCGCTGGGAGGCTGTCACCTGTGGGTGGCGGCCGCCCGGCGTTCACCGGGTCAGGGCCCCTGGTGGGTGGTTCGGCGGGTCCGTCGCGGCGCAGTCCAGGGCTAGCCTCTGGTGGTGAAGGGCAGGTAGGCCGTGGCGCCGGTGTGACGGGCCATGTGGACCTGTTGGACGAGGGCGGACTCGGCCGGGCCCATCAGGTCCAGCCATCCTGCCGTCGGCCGGACTTGCCATTCTGTGTGTTCCTCGGGATCGAGGACGATTCCTGCGAGTTGGTCGTCTGTCAGCTGGCCGCCGTCGAAGACGAAGCCGGTCTTGGCCAGTGGCCAGGCCGCGCCTGGTCCACTGAACATGACGGCCAGGAGGCGGGGTTGCCTGACCAGGCCGGGGCCGGCTGTCTCGAGGTCGATGCCGGTCTCTTCCCTGCACTCGCGTACGGCGGTTTCCAGTGGGTGCTCGCCGCGTTCGACGTTGCCACCGGGCCAGCCCCAGAACGATGGGTCGTGGCGCGACCGCATCCCGAAGGGCTGGCCAGCGGTGTCGGTGAAGTAGAAGCAGCCGAAGACGGTCGCATTCTCGATGGTCTTCACGTACTCGTCCGGCGGCAGCCAGCCCATGCGCGGTCTCCTCGTCCGGTCGGCGCCACAGCGCGCTGCATGGCCGGAGCCCACGCTATCGTCTGCGCCGCCAGGTCGACCGCAACGACTATGCAGGGCCTCCCGTGGTGGGACACCCTGACGGTGTCCCACCACGGGAAGAAGTTCTACTTCCCGGGTCGTCCGAGCTGGTGAACGGTCCAGCCGACCGCCTGCCAGGGCTCGGGGTCGAGTGTGGTTCGGCAGTCGACGAGCAGCGGGCTCGCGGGGTGGTCCACGAGGGCCCGGGGGTCCGCCTGCTGGTATTCGGGCCATTCGGTGGCCAGGACGACGAGGTCGGCACCGTCGAGGGCGGTCGGCAGGTCGTCGGTGTAGTCGAGTTCGGGGTTGCGGCTCATGGCCGTGGTCACAGCCTGCGGGTCGTGCACAGTGACAGCGCCGCCGGCCTGCTGGAGGGCCTGCGCGAGGGCGAGGGCCGGGGACTCGCGGACGTCGTTGGTGCCGGGCTTGAAGGCCGCACCCAGAACGGTGACCCGGGCGCCCCGGACCGGCCGGCCGTCGAGGGCGCCGGTGATGAGGCCCATGGCGACGTCGATGCGGGACTCGTTGATCTGCTCGGCGGCGAGCAGCAGGGTCGCGGCCTGGTCGGCGCCGAGTTGGCGGGCGGAGGCGGTGAAGGCGCGGATGTCCTTGGGGAGGCAGCCGCCGCCGTAGCCGATGCCGGGCCGCATGCCGCCGGCGCCGATGCGGGGGTCGATGCCCAGGATGTCCACGATCTTGGCGACGTCTCCGCCCGCGGCCTCGCACATGTCGGCGACGGCATTGATGTACGAGATCTTGAGGCCGAGGAAGGTGTTGGCGGCGCCCTTGGCGAGTTCTGCCGTCTGGGGGTCGCAGACGAACAGGGGGACGCCGGCGTCCAGGATGCCGGCGTAGACGGCGCGGATGGCCTTCTCGCCCTCGGTCGTGGTGACGCCGGCGATGAGGCGGTCCGGGCGCAGGGTGTCCTCCACCGCGTGCCCCTCGCGCAGGAACTCGGGGTTCCACACGACCTCGACCTGCTCGGCGGCGGGGGCCAGTCGCTGGGCGAGGGCCGTGACCTGGGCGGTCGTGCCGACGGTGACCGTGGACTTCCCGACGATGGTGCATGCCTGGTGAAGGTGGGGGGCGAGCTGGCGGACGGCGCCGAAGACCTGCGCGGTGTCGTAGGAGCGGCCGTCGGCGTCGATCGGGGTTCCAACGCCGATGAAGTGCAGTGCCGCGAAGGCGGCGGCCTCGGTGATGTCGGTGGTGAACCGCAGACGGCCGCTGGTGGTGTGGCGTGCCAGCAGCTCAGGGAGGCCGGCCTCGAAGATGGGGCACTCGCCGGCGTTGAGCCGGTCGACCTTGGCCTGGTCGACGTCGACGCCGATGACCTCGTGGCCGAGTTCGGCCATCGCTGCCGCGTGCGGGATGCCGAGGTGGCCGCAGCCGATCACGGAGACGCGCATGGAGGGTCCTCGACGCTATCGGTTCTTGAACTTGCTTGCGACAAACCAGAGTTCGATCAGATGTTCACTGCGGGGCGTGCGCGGAGACAGGTTCCGGGTGGCCGGATCAGGCGCATCGCCCGTTCGTTGATGGTGAAGCCGAGCGACCGGTAGAGGGGCGCCCCGCCGTCGCTGGCGTTGAGGGTGATCAGGCCACAGCCCTGGGCGGCGAGCCAGCCCAGGAGGGCTTGCACGGTGGCTCGGGCGTAGCGCCGGAGCCGGTGGTCCGGTTCGGTGTAGACGGTGTGGATGTGGGCGTAGGTGCCGGTGTGGTCGGGGCCGGGGATGGAGCGGGTGATGGTGGCGGAGGCGCAGGCGGCGAGGCCGCCGGGGCGGTCGATAACGAAGGCGGCCACCCGGTCCGTGTCGGCGTGGGTGTGGAAGAAGTGGGCGGCCCTGCTGGTCCACTCCCCCGTGTCGTTGACGAGTGAGCTGGCCAGGCGCGCCAGTTCGGTGGCGTCGGCGGCCGTGGCTCGGCGGGTGGTCAGCACGCGGTGTCCAGCAGTGCGGCAAGGTGGAGCAGGGCGGGGGTGGCTTCGGATCGGACCACGACGTCGCCTTCGCGGGCGCCCTCGATCGGGTATGGCTTGTAGATGCCGTTCTCGGTGACGCCTTCGGTGTCGAGGAAGAAGATCTTCAGGCCGCGTTCGCGGGCGCGTTCCTGGACGGCGCGCCGGTCGGCGTGCAGGCCGATCACGAGCAGGGCCTTGGCGTCGTCGGGGAAGTCCATGTGCGGGGTGCGCTGGTCGTAGCGGCGCATGTATGCCTCGGGCAGTCCGGCCCGGGCGAAGAGGCGGTCGAAGTTGTGGGTAGCGACCGGGCCGACCGCGTGCCCGGCGTCGTGCAGTGCCTTCAGGGCCCTGTGGGCTGCGGTCGGCTCGGCGAGGATCAGGCGGCAGAACATGGACACCAGGTCGTCGACCGTGCGGTCGGTGTCCGTCAGCATCTCCTGGACGAGGATGTCGCAGGCCGGGGTCATGGTGAACTTGAAGCCCTGGGTCAGGTCGTTGCCCTGGCGGGCGGCGACCCGGTAGACCTCGTGCAGCCAGTGCAGCGGAGGCACACCGGCCTCGATGCTGGTCCCGCACCCGGCCTCCACCACGAACGGGAGGTGGTCCAGGAGGCCGGACAGGTCGTCGGCGTAGGTGGGGTTGCCGCGCTGCTCCTTGATCCGCGGTCCGCCCGCGAGGACGTCCCAGGGCAGGTTCCGCGAGGCCCGGGTGAGGGTGTACTCGACGGAGCGGATCGTGACGTCGATCGAAGTGAATCCTGCGGGGGTGTCGCGGCCGGCCCGCTCGTCCTGCGGGTGGACGGTGTGCTCGGTGATCGTGGCGTACAGGTCGCCGCGGCGCCAGGAGCCGTCCGGGTCGCCGGTGGGCTTCCAGCGGCCGTCGGTCAGCCACTGGTCCAGGTCGCTGCGGTGGTCGGCGATCTCGCCGGCGGGGGCGAGCCAGGACACGTACAGGTAGAGCTCGTCCAGTGTCAGGCGCTCCATCGGCTGGGTCCGGTCGAGGCCGTAGTGGAGGCGGTAGTGCACGATGCGGCGGCGGCCGTGCTCGTCCTCGCTCCACCCGGACTGCTCGGCGTTGGCCGGGTCCTGGGTGCGGCGCCAGATGCCCTCCTCGATGGCCGGGCGGCGCTGGCCGTCGGCCTCCGGGGCGAAGTGCTGCTTCCAGACACGGAGCTGTGCGTCGGTCAGGGAGTCGATCACGGGGTAGGGCAGAAGCACGATGGTCCTCCTTGATCAGTGTCGGGTTCGTACGGTCGGGTCGTCTCGGTCCAGGGCGTGCACCGCGCCGGCCGGTGCCTCGGTGAGGAAGTCGATGTCCTGGTCCGTGCAGGTCAGGGGTGGGGCGACTACCAGGCCCTCGCTCTTCGGCTGGCCGGCGCCGCTGAACGGGTAGAGGAACACGCCGCGCTTCTCGGCCTCCGCCATCAGCGGCCAGAGCAGGCCGGGCGCCAGCTCCACGCCGTACAGGTGGCCCAGGCCCCGCACCTCCCGCACACCGGGGCGGCCAGCCAGAGCCCGCAGGGACGCGCCGAGACGCTCGCCGCGGGCCCGGAAGGCATCGAAGTCCATGGACTCCAGCTCGTCCAGGACGCCCAGGCAGGCCGCCGCCTGGAGCGGGTGGGCGGCCATGGTGCCCATCGCGGGCAGCGGGTCCGCGTCGGGGTGGCGCAGCAGCGGCGCGAGTTCGGGCGACACCAGCACTGCGGCCACCGGCGTGTAGCCGCTGCCCAGGCCCTTGGACAGGATGACGATGTCCGGCTGGACGCCGTCCCAGTGCCGGCCGGCCAAGGGCGTGCCGGTGCGCCACAGCCCGGTCAGGACCTCGTCGTCAGCCCCTGCTGTGAACAGCCGCGCCGGCAGAGGCCCGGCGCCGAAGAACGGGAGGGGTGTAGGAGATCGCGCGAGATTTCGACATGGGAGCACACCCCACAGAAGTGAGACACCCCTGGTGGTCAGGCCGCGAGTAGCTCCTTCACCAGGGCTTGCAGGCCGGCCGACAGCGACGCCTTGACGATCACCAGGTCGCCGGGGCGCAGCAGCTTCTCCAGCAGGCTGGTGGCGGCGGCGCGGTCCGGTACCAGGTGGGTTTCGGCGCCGCCGTTCTCGGCACCGGCCGCGAGGGCGGCGGCGTCCTGGTCGCCGATGGCGACGACCACGCTTGTGCCGAGGTCGGCGGCCAGGGCGCCGATCGCGCGGTGTTCGGCGGCCGCGGCGGCTCCGAGTTCGCGCATCTCGCCGATGACGGCGACGGTGCGGCGCTCGCCGCGCATCGCCGCGAGGGCGCGCAGCGCGGCGGCCGTGGAGTCGGGGTTGGCGTTGTAGGCGTCGTCGATGACGGTGACGCCGTCGGGGCGGTCGTGGCGCTGCATCCGGGAGCCGGTCGCCGCGATGGCGTCGCCGAGGGCGGCGGCGATCTCGGCGGGGGCCATGCCGACGTGGTGGGCGACGGCGGCGACCGCGAGGGCGTTGGAGACGTGGTGCTCGCCGAGCAGCTGCAGGGCGACGGGTGCCTGTCCGGCCGGGGTGGTCAGCACGAAGTGGGCGCGGCCGTCCGGGTCGAGGGTGACGTCGGTGGCGCGGATCTGGGCGGCCTCGGTGCGGCCGAAGAACAGCACCGGCGCCGTAGTGCGGGCGGCCATCGGGGCGACCAGCGGGTCGTCGGCGTTGAGGACCGCGAGCCCGTCGGCGGCGAGGGAGGCGACCAGCTCGCCCTTGGCCTTGGCGGTGTTCTCCTTGGTGCCGAACTCGCCGGCGTGCGCGGCCCCGACGTTGAGGACGACGGCGACGTGCAGCGGCACCATGTCCGTCAGGTAGGTCAGGTGGCCGGCGCCGCGCGCACCCATCTCCAGGATGAGGAACTTCGTGTCCGGCGGGCAGGCGGCGACCGTCAGCGGGACGCCGATCTCGTTGTTCTGCGAGCCGGCGGTTGCGCTGGTGGCCCCGGTTCTCGAGAGCGTCTGCGCGAACAGGTCCTTCGTGCTGGTCTTCCCGGACGAGCCGGTCACCCCGATCCGCGTCACGCCGGGCATCCGCGTGGTCTGCCAGCGGGTGAGCTTCGCCAGGGCCTCCATGACATCGTCGACCAGCACCGAGGGGGCGCCGCACGGCCGCGACCCGAGCACGCCCGCCGCGCCGGCGGCCACCGCCGCCGCGGCGAAGTCGTGGCCGTCCACGTGCTCGCCGTCGATCGCCACGAACAACGCGCCCGGGACGGCCTTGCGGGAGTCGACCACCAGCGGGCCGTCGACGACCGACGCCGGGTCCGGGACCTCGTCGAGTCGGCCGTCGACCACCTCGGCGATCAGGGCCAGAGTCATCGGCTGCATGTACGCCACTCCATCTCGTCAGCGGACCGTGCACTGACGGTACCTCTCCGTGGTACTGGGACCGAGCTCACCCGCGTCGCTCCCACGGGGCAGTATGCCTTTCCTGTTCCAACGTGGCTCACGAGGCGGCCGAGGCGTGATCAGCCCTAACACCATCGCCAATCGGATCAGGACGCTCTGCCGCGAACTCGCCGAGTCGAACCCGGCCTTCGTCGGCCTGACATTCGCCCCCCATGATTTCCGCAGTTTGTTCGCTACCGAGATCGTCAACAACGGGCTGCCCATCCATATCGGTGCGGCACTTCTGGGCCACTTGAACATCGAAACCACCGGCGGCTATGTAGCCGTCTTCAACGAGGATGTCGTACGTCACTATCAGGAATACCTGGCTCGCCGTCGAGCTGTGCGCCCTGCCGAAGAGTACCGATCGGCAACGTCGGATGAGTGGGACGAGTTCCAAGAGCACTTCGAGCGCCGCAAGGTGGAACTGAGAAATTGCGCCCGCCCCTACGGCACACCTTGCCAACATGAGCACGCTTGTCTGCGTTGCCCAATGCTTCAGGTGAATCCCAAGATGCTGTCACGTCTCGACGAATTGGAAGAGGATCTGGAAGCCCGCCGGAAGCAAGCAGAGACCGAGGGCTGGCTGGGTGAGATCGAAGGCATCGACCTCACACTGCAGTTCCTGCGCGAGAAACGGAAGCAGGCTCTGAGGTCTGAGCAACCGGGCCGCTCAGTCGACCTCGGGATCCCTTCTTTCCTACCTCGTCCCTGATCAGGGCTCTGCCACACGTCCAAGCAACAGTGCTCCTTGCCCAACCCGGGTGGCGGCCGGGCAAGTTGGGGTCGCGGGTGTGCGGGGCCTGTGTCCTATCGCGTGCCCGATGCAGGCTGGAGCCGCTCCTTCACCAACCCTCGGTTCTGCGCAGCGATCTTTGGAGCGCGGGCCTACGCAGCAGCCACTGAGTTCCGCAAGCCGGGCCGGCAGCAGGGCGGCGAGCACTCCTCACTCCACCCCGAGCCCGCCTCCAAGGTCGCCCGCGAAGCCGACCCGGCCTCGCGATGCAGTGGACGACGGCGGGTAGTCGTCGACGGTCATGGAATTGTAGAGGCGTGCGCTCTTGGTGGTGAGGCGGAGGAGGGCGCGGCTGAGCCCTGCGGGCAGGGCGGAGATCAGGCGGGCGCCCTGGGCCAGTCCCCGCACGCCGAGGCGTGAGGTGGGGATCAGGGTCTTCGCCGCGCTGAGCGCTGCCGCGCGGCTGCCGCGCACGTGCTCCGCCATCGCGCGCTCGTAGGCGGGGAAGGCGCGCTCGTGGTCACCGGCCGCCCGCGCCAGCTCCCCGGCGAGGACGTACGCTCCGACGACGGCCAGGCTGGTGCTGCCGCCGACAGCCGGGCCGGGGCAGTAGCCCGCGTCGCCGACGAGCGTCACCCTCCCCCGCGACCAGGTGTCCATGCGGAGCTGGGTGATCGAGTCGAAGTAGAACGCCGGGGTGCGGTCGAGTTCGTCCAGCCAGCGGTCCACGTCGGGGTGCATGCCGTCGAACGCACCGCGCAGCAGCTCCTTCTGCCGGGGCACGTCGTGGTGGTGGTAGTCGAGCTCGCGCTCACTCCGGAACAGGAACAACGCCCGCGCGTCGCCGAGATGCCGCGCGCCGTACATGCCGGCGGTGCGGCCGACGCCGACGTGGATGAGGAGCTCGCCATCGAGCGCGGAGACGTTCGGCAGGGTCAGTACCCCGAGGTACGCCCCGGTGAAGGCGCTGAAGCGGGACTCGTCTCCGAAGACGAGGCGGCGCACGTTGGAGTGCAGCCCATCCGCGCCGACGACGAGGTCGAAGCGGCGCGGTGCGGCGTTCTCGAACCGCACCTCGCCGTCGGGCGAGATGGCGGTGATCGAGTCGTCGAAGATGTACTCGACGTCGTCGCGCGCGGCGTCGTAGTAGATCTCGCTCAGGTCGTCGCGCATGACCTCGACGTGCCGGTCGGAGGTGGCACTGAAGATCTTGAAGAGGTCCACCCGGACGGGACGCCGTGCGCTCTCTTGGTGGAGAGTCATCCGGTTGGTGCCGGTGGCCCGCTCCTCGATGCGCGGAAGCACGCCCATCTTCTCCGAGATGTTCATCGCGGGCCGGAACAGGTCGACCGCGTGGCCGCCGGTCTTGCGCGGAGTCGGCGCGCGCTCGACGACGGTGACAGAGAAGCCGTGTTTGGTGAGCCAGTAGGCCAGCACCGGGCCGGCGACGCTGGCGCCGGAGACGAGAATCCGCATGGCACCCCTCGTTGTCACTCAGTCCACCCTTACGGCGTGGATCGTGGTGAAGGCCAGCAGGGGAGTTGCGGTCCGCGGGGGATCCTCGAGTATGGGTGAGTGTCCGAGACCGGGCAGCAACTCGACTTTCGCGCCCGGAACGGCGCGGTAGTCGGCGGCGGATGAGGATCGCCACCTGCGGTCGTCCTCGCCGAAGATCACCAGTAGCGGCTTGCCGAGGGCCGTCAGTCGGTCCGGGAGCGCCTGCTGCTCCAGGTAGTCGCGGGTGGCCTGCATCGTTGTGGTGAGCATGTGGTGGGTCATGCAGCGCACGTCCTCCAGGAGCTCCGGTGGGATCTGGTAGCCCGCGCGGCTGAAACCGGTGCTCGCGAACCGGCGGAGCTGCTCGTCGGTCGGCGGCCACTGCGAGAGTCCGATCGCGGCAGACTGCGGTGCGATGAAGGCGTCCAGGCTGGGTCCGGTGTTGATGAGCGCGAGCGCGGTCACCAGGTCGGGTCGCTGTTCGGCGAGGGCGGTGGCGACCACGCCGCCGCTGGAATGACCTACGACCACGGCGTGCTCGACGCCGAGCCGGTCCAGTGCCGCGCCGGCCCGGCGTGCCTGGTTCGGGAGCGCATAGCTCCGGTCGGCCGGTTTGGCCGACCGGCCGTGCCCGAGCAGGTCGATCCGGATGACGCAGTGAGATCCGGTCAGCATCGGAACCAGCGAGTCCCACGAGCGGGTCGAGGATGCGGACCCGTGGATGAGCAGGAGTGCGGGGGCGTCGCGGGGGCCGTCCTGACACACGTGGATGTCGCCGTCGTCCAGTGACAGGGTCAAACTCTTGGTGGCCTCGGCGCCGCCATTCACGTACGGTCCGCCGTCAGAAACAGTCATGAGCCCACTGTCGCCGCCGGTCCCTGCCGACGGATTGGATAAATGTTCCCCTCAGCCGACTCAACTAGCATGGGACGGTGCAGACTTTCATGCATGGTGCGGCTGCGTGGGACGTCGCATGTCCGCAGCGTCCCAGCAGGGTGGCCGGTCTCACCATGGCCGGGTTCCGCATCCGTGACCTGGACGCGCTCCGGATGGTCCCGCACCCGGCCGTGACGCTGCTCCTGGAGTTCGGCGCCGGCTCGCCCGTCCTTGACAGTGCCGCCGGGCGGCAGCAGCGGGGAAGCCTCGTCGCCGGGCCCGGGCTCGGGACCGGAGGCGAGGTCCGGGCCTGGGGAGAGAACGTCGAGTGCGTGCAGGTGCGCCTGTCCCCGGTGATCGCACGTACGGTTCTGGGCGTCTCCCCCGCCGACCTCGACGGCGCCGTCGTGTCCCTGGGCGATCTGTGGGGCCGGGAGGCGTCCCGGATCTGCGAGCAACTCGGCGATGTCTCGTCGTGGCAGGGTCGCTTCGCGTTGACGGACGCGCTGCTCGCCCGTCGGTATGAGGCGGGGCCGCCGGTAGACCCGGAGGTGGCCTGGGCCTGGCACCGCATCGTCGACAGCCGTGGCCTGGCCCGGGTCGACGGACTCGCAACCGAGGTCGGATGGAGCCGTAAGCGCCTGTGGTCCCGGTTCCGGTCGCAGCTCGGCCTGCCGCCCAAGCGCGCCGTGAAGCTGGTCCGCTTCGACCATGCCGTCCACCGCCTGGTCGCGGGTGAAGGCCCGGCCCGAGTCGCGGCCGACGCCGGCTACGCCGACCAGTCCCACCTGCATCGAGACGTCATGGCGTTCACCGGGGCAACCCCCGTAACCGTGGCCGGCGAGCCGTTTCTCGCCGTTGACGACATCGCATGGCCCAGCCGCGGAACCCCCGTCGAGCCTCACGTCTCCAGGGATCTCCGGCTCGACCGCCCGCCGGAGGTGAGACGACTACCGCTGTGAACGTCGCCGCGGTCACCTGCGCCGGACGGGTCCGGCGGCGCTCAGCGGTCAAGGGTGCGCGAGGGTCGCCGGCCCCACCGAGCCAGGCCATCTTGCGGCAATACGATCGAGGACCGGTTCAAGCCGGCGGGCGCTTTCCGTCTGCCGATCGAAGGTGAGCTGCTGGCCGGAGAGCCGAGCGGTCGTCAGATCCTCGGCTCTCAGGGAAAGAGCTGTTACCCGTGCCCGCTGAAGTCCCAAGGCGTCATGCAGCGCTTGTGCGGTGCCCGCCAGCACTGGAGTGTGAGCCGTGGGTTCTGGAAGCGCTCGCGTCCGGGTGGTCGTGGACCGATCCGCGTAATGAACTATGAGTGTAAGCGCGCGGGCCACCTGGCCGTCTGCTCTCAATTGCCCGCCGAGGCCGTCGAGTTCGACGTCCTCCTTGTCGAACTGCATGGCGGGGAAGCCCTCGGTCGGGGTGGGCACCACCGGGGTCCGGCGCAGCAGGGTGTCGTTGGAGAGGATGACGCCGCAGGGGTGCATGGCGGTGCCGCGCGGGAGGGCGTCGAGGCCTTCGGCGAGGTCGAAGATCGGGCCGTAGCGGTCGGCGTGCTCCCGGACGTTGCTCAGCTCCGGCAGCTCGGCGAGCGCGGTCTTGATGGAGCGGGCGGTGATGTGGGGGAAGGCTTTGGCGAGGCGGCCGACCTCGTCGGGGGGCAGGCCGAGGGCGAGGCCGGTGTCGCG
>NZ_JBFBJZ010000108.1:0-14789 GCF_040686255.1 Kitasatospora sp. NPDC085879
CCGGGAGCAGCTGTTTCGAGACCGCCCGGGTCAGCGGCCACAGCCGGGAGCCGGTACCGCCGGCCAGGAGGATTCCACGCATGGGCAGCAGCCTATGGGAATGCCAACAGATAGTTGGCTTCTGGCGGACCGTCCTGCTCCGTCGGCGATTCTTTCGAGCTGTAGGGATTTACGAAGTAGAGACGGCACTTCTCAAGCAGGGTGCCGAAGTGTCATCCCCCCCACAGATGTTGGGCGAGGGTCTGAAGCAGTGGCGTGAGTCTGTCGATGATGTGCTGGTCGGTGTGGGTGTCGCCGGGCATGGACCAGACGGAGAGCTGCACGCCCACAATGCCGGTTGTCACTGTGCCGGACGCGAACTGCCCGAGGGCGAGCGTGGCAAGCTTCGCCGGATCAGGGTATCGGTCGGAGTCGGTGCTGGCGTACAGCAGATTCCAGTTGGAGTTGATCTGCCGGTAGCCCTGGGCGGCGAGGCTCGTGGCCGTGGGATCGGTGGGCCCGTACCAGCTGTCGATCGTCAGTGTCTTGTTAGGTTTTACGTGGGTGCCGGCTACGATTTGGTCGTTCCAGATCCGAGGTTGGCGGCCGTTGGATATGAGCCAGTTACCCATCGTGTTGTAGTAGGTGTATTCGGAGTCGCGGGCTTTGACGGAGTCTCCGTAGTAGTTGACGGTGTCGTTGTAGGCCATCCATTCGTCACCGCCCAAATGCCAGTCCCTGCCGGGGAACACGGGCAGCCATTCGGCGATCAGCGCTTGGGCGAAGCCGACTGCAGCGGCGTTACGTAGGTCAAGGCTTCCGGTGCCGAATGCGGTGGTGAGGCTCAGATCGGGACGGCAAGCGAGTGCCGCTGCCATGTGTCCAGGGGTGTCGATTTCCGGGACGATGGTGATGCCCTTGCTGCTGGCGTAGGCGACGAGCGTCCGCAGGTCGGCCTTGGTGTAGTGCTGCGGGGCGACGCATGCGGGGATGACGGTGGATTCGAGCCGGTAAGCCTGATCGTCAGTGAGGTGCAGGTGGAGCTGGTTGTAGTGGTTCCGGGCAAGGACGTCCACGATGGCCTTCAGCGTGGCGGGCTGGTACCAACGCCGTGCGACGTCGAGGCCGAGGGACCGGACGTTGGGAGGCGCTGGAGCTGGTGGGGGTTCCGGGCACCGCTGCCAGGTGCCGGCACCAGCCATCGTGACGGTGGCGAGAGCGGAGGCCAATATCTGGGTACGGTTCATTTCGGTTCCTTGTGATTCCTTGTAGCCGAGTCCGCGTTCACGTTCCGATTCGGTGCTGGTGCGGCCGAAGTCGTCGCCCGGGCCGGCCTCACAGGTCGGGCGAGGCGGCGAGCCCGGCCGCGCGCCACGGTCCGTATCCGTGTGCCCGCGCGCCAAAGGGGGTCACACTGCCGCCTGGGCAGTCACCGAGCAGGCGCCGAAGGAGTTCGCCGCCTCCGGTCCCGGGGCCCGCTCGACCTGTTTCCGGCCGCAGAGGGCCACTCGCAGTGGCAGCCACTTGCCCACGAAGAGCCGGTGCTGAAGATGGTTCCACCCGGCCGTTCGGGCGCCGTTCAACCGCCAGGACAACCTCCAACGCGTCGCCCTACCGGACGGAGACTCCGTCTCTTCGAGTGCCGGCTCGTCATCCGATGGCCACAGTGGGCTTGCACAACACTTTCACGCCCCATGCGACTTGGCGACCGGTCCATGCCCTGTGTGGGGGTGGCCGGTTGCTTGGTCGTGGCCTCCGACCGGGGTGGCGGCTCGCGTGGAGCCGGCCGGCTTGTACGGGCGTGGCCTCTTCGGTCGGCTGTCGTGTCCTGGCCGGTCAGGAACGGAGTGCATGGGAGTGAGCGACGGCTGAAGGGGTGAGCGGGGAGCGTGTTGTGCCATCGCGGGGCGTGTGGTCCTTGCGCTCGCGGCTCTGGGTGCGTTCGAGTGTGATGGTAGGTCCGGGGCCGGAGACGACTCGGCCGGCGCCGCGGGGTGCGAGGGTGTGGCGAGCGATGACGGCTCCGCGGGTGGTGCAGATCGACAGGCAGGGTTCGTCCAGGCGCCAGCTGACTTCGACTTTGGCACCCACGAGGCCGGGTGAGACGGCGTAGTGGTTGCCACGGAAGGGAACGAGGTCGTGGGAGCTGACGGTCCGGGCGACCTGGATCCTGGCTGGGAACGGGGCGGGAGGCAACGCGAGGCTGCGGTTCCCGGCATCAGGCACTCCACTGACCACTTCACCCGCGCGGTTGGGGAGTCCGATCTCCGGGTGGCGTAGGTCGAGCCAGGCGGCAAGGTGGTCCAGACTGCCCTGTGCGGCCTGGAGGCGGGTGTCCGGGTGGATGGTGCGCCACCAGAAGTCCTCGATGGGACGCAGCGGGTCCGGGACGGGAGACGCCGGAATGCTTCGGCAGGGTCGGCCGTTACTGATGTCGGTGCCGTAGTACCGGGCGACCTTGAGGAGTTCGGGTTCGCCCCTGCCATTGCTCTGGCATTTCGCCGCGAGTGAGGAGTCGAACCGCCAGCAGCAGCCGGTCTGACCCAGACGTCTGAGAACCAGGTCGATGGCCTCGATGACCTGGGGCAGGTCCTCGTTCTCGGCGAGGGTCGCACGCCAGCGGCCGCTCGGCAGAGAACCGACCAGGACGTGGGCGTGACTGCCCGCTCCCCACCGCGGCGGGGGGGCCGGCAGCTTCAGCCACGTGAAGCGCAGCTCGTCGCCGTCGGCCGGCACATCGCCGGTGTCCTGGTCTGGAGTCGTGTACCGGCACTGTGTGCAGATGGGCCGTAGCCGGTGCCTGCGCAGCGCCCGGGTGAGCGTCGAGTACCCGCCCTGGTAGCCGAGTGCGATGATCTCCTTGAGGAGGACGGTCGCCTCAAGGTGCGGGTCGTCACACAGACGTTGCTGGCAGTACGGGACGAACGGCCCGAACGGGTCCTGCGGGGAGTTTCTGACCCCCGGGGTGCGCCCCCCGACGAGGTAGGACCTCACAGTCTTGCGGTCGCGTCCCAGGGACCTGGCGATCGCCGACAGCGACCATCCCTCGCTGTGGAGCCTCCGCGCCTCCGCGTATTCCTCTCTGGTGAGCATCCAGGCACCTCGCAATCCGGACCACGCCATGTGGACTCTGAATTGATGACATTCAAAGGAAGCCGGAAATATAGCATGCGACGGATGCATGCTACGCGCAGCCATGGCGTTCTGTGATGGACCTCGCGCCCCTGGGGAGTTTCATGGAGCGTCCTGCGCCATCTCCGTCATGAATTTCGGAGGATTCGATTCGGGCGCCGACCGAAGAAATGTTTCTCCACGCCTCACTGCCAACTGGGGAATTCGTTTAGCGTACACCGTCGCCTGGCCCCGGCGCTGGGCGCCCGGACGAACGCCCTGGCAGTGGCGGCGCAGTAGCTGGTCACGGATGACGGCTGGGGAGTTTCACAGAGCGTTCGATCGATATTGTCACGGCTAGCGCCTGATCCCTGTTGGTCGAATCCTGCCCCCTGGACGCGGTCGATCTCGCGTGACGCCCGCCAGCCTGCGCGCCGCTCCTCGGGGAGTTTGACGTAGCGCGAGCGATGTCGAATATTGAATGAAGCCCGCATGCCGTATACACCGACCCCCGTGCGCAATCGTTGATGAGGCATGAATTCGACTCAGCAGCCCCGGGCGCCACTGCCGCACCCGGGTTCGGGTGTGAATCCGCCGTGGGATCCCGTATGCAGCCTGGGGAGGTGGCTCTTCGTGCCCGACCGCGTGAACGCCGTCGGTGACATCCGGCCCGGCTATCTGTGCCGCAACGGTGAGCGGGTGGTCCTCCAGCACTGCTCTCGCCTGCTGGCCGACTTCGTGCGGACGCTGCGCGAGTTGGAGGCCGGCCTCGCTGCCCGGCTGGGTGGGGGCGAGCTGAGGCCGCCGGCGGTGGGTGCCGACGGAGCGTGGCGACGGCGAATGTGCGAGACCGAGATCCTGAAATCGAGGGGGACATGCACGACCCGACAGGCGACCTCTTCCTCCAGTACGAGCACTACGGGACCATCGTCGAGGACACCGGTGGCGGCCTCCGATACGGCGATCCGGCAGGGCACTACGGCGCAGAACAACATGACGACCCAGCAGGGCACTATGACCGGTGTGACAGTGGCATGGTCTTCGATGCCCCGAGGCCGCCGTTCACCGTGACGGAAGGAAATGCCGACTGGCGGACGCGCGACACGTATGTGTTCCCCCGCCAGTCGCCGTTGCACAAAGACCCGGAGCCGATGGGAGCGAAGGCCGGTTCCCACTCGCCCCGGGCTCGACGTCGCCGGGATCCTGTGGCGGCGTCGTGGCCGCGGACCGTGAGCCTGGCGCTCGGGACTCTGCGCACGCTGGCATTCACCACCGTCTGTCTGCTGGGATGGATGTTCTCCTACGATCCACTGCACGACCTGGCACTCTCCCGGACGCCAGGGGTGCCGGCGCGATTGTGGCCGATCGTGGTCTTCGGGCCGTGGCTTGTGGGTTGTCTGTCCGTCCTGCGCGCCGCCAATGACGGTCGCCGTGTGGTCCACTCCTGGTTGGTGGTGGTCCTGTTCTCCACCGTCTGTTCCGGGTTGTGTGTCGCCGACGCGTCCCGTCGACATCGTGGTGGTGGGCCTGCCACCACTCACAGCCGAGGTCTGCCTGCATCAACCGGTGCACCGACTCGGCCGGCGCAAGCCACCGGGCCGGTCCGCCTCCCTGCGGGGTGCCCACCGGCCATCGCGCTGACATGCCCGGATCCCCGCAAGAATCCCGGCGTCGGCCAACGCCGGACACGGGCATCACCGGTCAGCGCCAGACGCGGACATAGTCGGCTGAATATGTGAACGGGGTCAGGTCGGCGGGCGGCTGGTGGTAACCGCCGGCCTCCACGGACAGATTGAGGATAAGGTAGGCCGTCCAGCCCCTGCCGGTACCGGCACCGTCGGAGAACACCTTGATCCCGTCGACGTACCAATCGTTGGAGGATTCCCCGTAGCGGACGCCGATCGTGACCCAGCCGCCCGGGCGGACATTCGGGCCGTGGTAGTAGAGCGCCGCACGTCGGAGTCCGTTGGTGAGCTCCAGGACGTCCGGGTTGTCGGGGTGGTACTCGAACGAGTCGATCTCGTTCGTGCCGTTGTACCAGGTCCACAGGGCCGGCCACGCACCGGGGGCTGTCGGCAGCTTGACCCGTGTCTCGACGTAGTCCCCGACCCGGACCATGAAGGCCTCGGAAGACCCCTCGGTAGTGAGCAGTCCGGTGTCCCAGGAGCGCCTGCCGTTCTCCAGAGTCCGCGAACCCGGCTTCGCGGTAAAGGTGGCCGCGCCGTCCGCCACTGAGACCGCCGACGGGGTGAGCCAGTCCAGCTTGTCGTTGTTCGGGTTGTGGTCACCGTACTGGTATGCGCTGGTGGCATCACCGATCCAGCGCGTACCCCAGGCGATGGGGTCGCTGAACTCCTCGTCGAACACCAGCGACCCGGTCCGGGGCGGGGGCCCAGACCGCACCGGCGTGGTCGCGGCGGGTCGGCCGTCGTGCGCGGCGCAGGCCGGTTCCGCCACCGTGAAGGCGAGCAGCGCGGCAAGGAGGGCTACCAGGCAACGGCCCGGCCTTGATATCAGGGCTTTGGGGGACATGGGAACACTTTCTCGAGCGTTGACTCGCACCGGTGATGGCCTCCACACCCCCAAGGAGAGCTGAGCCGAGGACCGGTCCGTGGACAGTGCAGACAGCGAGCGCGGTGTCGCGTTCCCCGCCCTCGCCCGGCCGGAGCCTGGAGATGGTCCGGCAGTTCGCGATTCCGACATTCATGCCGGCCGCACGGGCTGTCAACTCGTCCGTGGCGGTGGGATGAGTCCCGGCACGACGGCTGCATCGCCACAGTCCCGGTGCCCACCTGGGCTCGACCTGTTTCTTCCGGCCAGAGATGCACCGCTTGGCGAGGGCGCTCCCGAATCTCCCCGCATGGTGGGCAGTTGGAGTATCCGGGGATATTTCGCGAGCATGCACCAGTCCGGACGAGTGGCGATTCCAGGCCTCGATGACGGAGCGGACGGAACAACCACGAAACGCCGTGCTGACGCACGCCCCTCGTGTGCTGCGAGCCGGTACGCCGACCATACGGGCACCCGAAGCCCAGCAGCACACTGCCGTAGCTGCGCCGCTTTCCTTCATCGCGATCGGATCGGCCAGGACAAGATGCCAATCCTCGCGTGCCAGTTGCCCGGGCAGTACTGCCGGCGAAGGTCCGCGGGAAGCCTGACAGCGGCGTCCGCCCGACTTCGAGAGACCCACCGCTTCCTCGAACGGCCCAACTTGCCGTACGCCTTCTGGCCGATGGGACAGGTCACGGGCTCAGGACGCCCGGTGCCTGCCAAGACGATCGCGTTGCACGCCGGGACTGCGGAAGCGGGAGTCAGGCCGGAGCTCGCTCCGACCGACCGGATCCTGGCCGACGTGCTCTATCGGCGCAGGCTCGGTACCAAGACCGCATCGGCTGACACCGTGGTGCACGAAGGCTGTGCGGGCCGGCCCGTGCCCATGACGGCGGCCGCGAACTGGTGTCGTTGTGACGCGATATCCGGCCTGAGCTGCCTTGTCCCATCGAATCGCACCCGCAGTGGCACTTTCATCGTCACCTCGGCACACGTAGGTCGGCGAGTTGGCCGCTCCACCGCGGTCCGTGGGGACATCCGGCTGCAAGAACGCCGGGGCAACGACACGCACCCTGTCCGGGCCAGGCCGCACCACCGGCCGGTTTTCACCAAGCCTTTTCAGCGGTGCAGCTCCAGGGTGAGGACCGCCTTGGCTGCTGACGTCAGCCAGTTCGGACTGCAGCGTGCGTGTCGGAAGATCCTCCAACGCTTCACGGTGGCCATGCCGCGTTCGACGGGGTAGCGGAGTCGGGCGTGGGCTCGGTTCAGCGATCTCTGCCCGGCTGTGAGTTCTCCGCGAGGCGGGCGCCTCTTGGCTACGGCGAACGTTCCACCGGCGCCGGTGTACGCCATGTCGGCCAGAGCGGGGATGCGGAGCCGGACGCAGGTCCTCACGATGCGGTGGGTGCGGGCGGCGGTCAGATCGTGGGTGCGGCCAGGCAGCGCCCGTGAGATCCAGACGAGCCCGCCCGTCGGGACGGTGATGACCTGCAGGTTCACGCCGTGGCGGCGGTGCTTTCCGGAGTAGTCGGCCCGGCCGTCGCCGACGCGGTCGCACTCCACGAGGGTGCCGTCGACCAGCACGTACTCCGGGTCGGCGTCGCGCAGGGCCCGGGTCAGGCCGGGTGCCTTGCGGGCGAGGAGGTCGGTGACCTGGTGGACGTAGGCGTGCGCGGTGCCGACGCTGATCCGGAAGCCGGCGGCGATCTGGGCGAGCGTGTCGTGCTTGCGCAGGTACACCAGCGCGACCAGGGCTCGCTGGGAGGGCCGGAGCTTGCACCGGCGGTCACCCTCCCGGGTGACGATCAGCATCGTGACCCACTCAACGAGCGCATGCGGCAGGTCCAGTGCGGCAGGATAAGTGACCAATGAGGCTCCCTGGCTGGTTGCTTGAGACGTGAGACATCTCGCTCAACCGCCCGGGAGCCTCGTTCGTTATGCGCTCACGCCGACCGTCCGGCCGTCACCCGATCGGTGCCCGCCCTGAAAAGGCTCACCGATCGGACGACGCCACGCTGATCGTCCTCCGGCTCCAACTATCGCGCACCGCACCCGCAGTCCTTCGCCTGAGGGTCGGTCACATGACCCAGATGATGGCCGCGATGATCAGCCAACTCAACACTCCCAAGCCAATCGCTGGGAGCAAAGCCCTAATCGAGCTCCGTTCGTCCACATGTGCACCCTAGAGGCAGGAGGTTCGCCGTCCTTCCGGAAGCGCCGACGAAGGAGCCGTCCTTAATATCGGCGGCGCCCGCATGCAGCTCCACATGGAGGAGGGAATCGGTGCTGGTCGTCACCTCGACGCGTCGCTGGATTGTCGTGCCCGGGGTCAGTTTGTCAATGATGTAGTGACGTGCCCGCGGGGCGTCGGCGAGGTCGGTCGGGACATCTACCAGCACGAATGCCGACGCCGCCCCGTCGATGTTCGCTCGTTCTGTTTGGACGGGTGCACCACCGGCAGTCGAAAGGCTGCCGGCGGTCAAGGCAAGGACCACGGATGCCAGCACTGCCACGATGATCCTGCGCACTGGGGAGGACGTCTCCGGGAAATCATCGGTATGGTCAGGCAACAGAATGGGTGAGCGTCGAACTGTGCGTTCCGACCAGGGCGTTCCCGGGGATGGTGAGGGAGATCGTGGGATTCCATGTGGCAGTGTTGATTCCGGACACGCCGGTGGCGGTCTGCACGGGACCCGGTGGGTACAGCGGGGAGAGGTTGGCGTTCGTGACGCTGGCGGTACCGGTGACCGTGGCCGACGGGCTGGTGTAGCTGCTGGAGCCCGGGGCCGAGACTGAAATGTTCTGCGGCCCTGTGAAGTCAACCGCGTCCGCCGTAGCCGTCCAGCCGACAGTACCGCCGCGCCCGTCCGTCACAGTGACGTTCCCGATCTGGCTGCTGACCGTCTGGGGAGAGGTGCTGGCAACGACAATTCCGAGGCTGACGGACGTCGTTGGCACGATGATGTCGAGCGTGCCGGATTCGACCTGGGCGGTCAGCGGAGTGGTTCCGCTTCCTCGCATTCCTTTGGCCTCACTGCTTCGTGAACGCTGGGTCGGCGGCCCGAGCCTTTGCGGGGCGAGCATAAGGTAACCGGGCAACTATATGACGTAGCGACCGTGCAAGGGAAGGTAACCCGGGGATGCCGGATTCCTCGGGCGGGCTTAAGTTCCGCTGTCGCCGGCCTCGGCGCTCTGACCGGTCCAAGCCGTTGACGATCGCAAAATTCCCC
The DNA here is from genome assembly GCF_040686255.1 of Kitasatospora sp. NPDC085879. Lineage (NCBI taxonomy): Bacteria > Bacillati > Actinomycetota > Actinomycetes > Kitasatosporales > Streptomycetaceae > Kitasatospora > Kitasatospora sp. NPDC085879. The sequence goes on from NZ_JBFBJZ010000108.1 coordinate 8,871, forward strand.
ATCCGGCGATCACGAAAATTCCCCACCGGACGTCAATTTATCAGCGGTTACTCCCCGTGAGTACTCGTTTCCGATATCTGGTTTGAAGTGGTCTCGGGGCTTTATCCTGCTGTGGTGTTCACGGACACCGGGCAGGCCGCTGAGCGGGAGTGCCGGGAGTGCCGGGGTTGCGGCGAGCGGCTTCGGCCAGGAGCGCGGCCGCGGGCGGTGCACGGCTCGTCGGTGTGACGGTCCAGGCAGTGGCGTTTCGAGCGGCGCCTGCGAATGCGCCTCGCGGCCGTGCGAGACGGTGTCGGTGAGACCCAGTCCTGGCGTGCGGGCTCGGCTACGTCGAACCGCCGGCAGAGAAGAAGCGTCCCGCAAGCCCACCGTCGCAGAAGGAGAGTGACCATGGCGCAGATCGGAACCGCCGACGATGGCGAGGCCCTGCCCGAGCGCACGGTCTCGCCGTCGCCCGACCAGCGCGTCGTCGTCCTGCTCTACGCCGACTCCGACCGCCCGGCATGGTCCAGCCGCCGGATCGGCCGGGCAGACGCGCCGGTGCGCGGCGATGATGGCCAGATGGGCGAGACAGAGGAGTCCATCCCCGAGGCCGCGCTTGCGAGGCTCTCCGAACTGCAGCACCTCGTGGACCGGGCCGTGCAGGCCTGGGAAGGCGGCGACCTGCCAACCGCGTACGACGCGGCCAACGCCGCCATGCCCGCCGCGGCGGGGGCGGCCGCCGCGCTGAACCGTCTCCTGGAACTCGACCGCGCCCGGGCGGAGAGCGACCAGGGCCAGCCGGGCGGCCCTGCCGGACAGTGGCTCGGCTGACCCACGGGCGGCCCGCCTCGGCCCGATCAGGTCGGCCGCCCTGCAACACACACACCCGTCTCACGCGCGTTGCACCATCGCTCCGCCGCCGGCTTCCCGCTGCAGCCCGCCTCGGACACCGCCGCGCAGGGTACCGCCCGCCCGGGGGAACGGCGAGGCGCCGCTGCGCCTGGCGCTCGATGCGGAGCGCACTCGCTGTCGCCGCTCGGTCGGTCCCTACTCGTCGACTGCGGGGAGAACGAACCGTCCGTGGTCGCGGTCCGCCGGCGGTCGGCTGGGTGGCGACGGTCGGCGACTTCTGGGGGACGTTCATTGACGGCGACCTGGTCATCGACGCCGCGGACAGCGAGCCCTGGCTCTCCCAGGACGTGCTCGACGCGGTCACGCTGCTGCGGCCGGCGCTCGACCAGGACCTCGCCCGACACGGCGCCGTGGCGACGAAGAAACTCCCCGGCGGGCAATCGCGTGCAGCCGTGGAGCGGCCGTCATCCTCCCACGCCCCGTCAGGATGCCTGCCGCGGAGGCGGCTCTCGGGTTCGCCGGCGGCGTGCGACGGTCCCGTCCCGGGGCCTTGTACCCGGCGCGGGTTTGATGGCGCTGTACATCCGGATGCCGCCGCAGCCGGTGCGGGTGCGCAGGAGCTGGGCGCGGAAGAGGTCTGTGCCGCTCTGGTTCTGTATCCGGATCGACGGGCGGCGTAGCAGGGGGTGTATGTCTGGACGGTGACCCATGCGGTCTGGCAGCCGACGGAGTCTACCGGCCGGACATGGCGTGATGCTTGGGCGGTGGCAGGAACGTTGCCCCGCCGGACACCGGGACTCGAGGCGGCCGTGGCCGACTGTGACGAGCTCCAGGTGGCGAGCCTGGACCCGGAGAACGACGACCGGGTCGTCACCGTGCAGGTCGCCGGCCACGCCGCACTGTTGATCGCCAAGGCCTTCAAGATCAAGGACCGGCCGAGCGACCCCAAGGACGACCGCAGGCCCGACAGGGACGCCGCCGACGTCGTGCGGATCACGACGGTCGCGGGCGGCATCAGTGCCACGTTCGGCCGGCTCGCCGGCCACCCGAGGGTGGTGAGGTCGCAGAGGAAGCCCGCAACCTCCTGCTCGACCAGTTCGGCTTCCCCCCGCTCGCCCGGCGCGCAGATGGCGGTCCAGGCCCTGGCTGGAGACATGCCCGAAGAGCGCGTCCGGCTTCACGCCACCTCCTACACCACCCGGTACCTCGCCTGATCAACGAAGCGGTGCCCGTGCGGCGCCCAGTGAGCATCGATGGTGGCGGACGCGGCCGCCGACTGCTGGCCGCCCCTGCGGGGCGGACTTCCAGCGAGGAGAGGGCTGCAGCGCTGGTACCGGTTGTCCGCCCCGGATGCCCGACATGCTCCTGCGGCCTGGCCGCGGCCGAGTCGCCCCGGCCGGCCGCAGGATGTGCTCACCGGCGCCGGTGGAGCCGATCACGTTCGCCGCCAGCCGCGCGGGTGTTGCGTTCCGCGAGGACCGGCACTTCCAGTTGCTCGTTGCTGGTCACTCGGCCGATCCGGGCATCGCCCGTCCGCCGCGGCATGTCGATCCAGGTGACGGTGCGGCCGTCGCCGGTCGCCTTGCCTCTACGGCATGGCGACCGGCGAGGAGACCGTCTCCACGATCACCGACCGGGTGCTGGAGGGCAGCCAGTGGAAGGTTGCGCAGCCGGTCGGTCGTGGCCTTTCAGCTCGGCGGAGTGCTCAGTGGGGGCGCCGTTGTGCAGCCCAGCTCGACTGCCGGCCCGGACTGCCCCATGGCACCAGGCGGGTGGGGTGGGAGGCCTGCGGAGTCAGCAGTGGCCGACGGGTTCGGAGACCGAGCAGTGGTTGCGGGCGAAGGAGTTGCTGCTGTCGCCTTCGCGGTCGACCAGGTCGGCGGGGGAGTTGCCGATCGCGTTGTTGGTCGCGACGGTGTTTCCGGTGTTGGCCACGCCGACCAGACTGTGGAAGAACACGATGCCACCGGACATCGGTGAGGCACCGACGTTGTCGCGGACCTGGTTGTCCATCACTGACACGTCCTCGGCGCCGGTGAGGAGGATGCCGGTGCCCTGGATGTGATCGAGCCGCCCGCTGGGCGGGCAGTACTTGTTGTTGGCGACGACCCGGTTGCGGGTGACGCTCAGCGCGCCTGCTCGGGGCACGGTCTCGTCACCGACGATGAAGACGCCGCCGCAGTTCCCGTGGATGTCGTTCTGCTCGACGCTGAGGTTGCGCAGGCGGCGGACGGCGACGCCGATCCGGTTGTCGGTGAGCCGGTTGCCGCTGATCACGGTGCCGGCGGTGTCGATCGCGCCGCCGCTGCTGTCGCCCTCGGGGTCCACGATGTTGGCGAGGAAGACACCGGACTGGCCGTTGCCGGTCGCCGAGTTGCCGACGATCACGGCCCGGGTCGACTTCTCCTGACTGATGCCCTGCTGGCCGTTGTCGCGGATGTAGGCGGCGCGCACGGTCATGCCGTCGGTCGCGGTGGCGTTGATGCCGTTCTTCTGGAAGCCGGCGACGGCAAGAGCCTCGATGGTGATGCCGCCGAGCGGGTTCTGGTCGGTGCCGACGACACAGACACCGTGTCCGGCGGCGGCGCAGATGGCGTCACCGGCGGTGCCGTCGGCGGCGTCGCCCGGGGTGATGACGCTGTTCGGACCTGCGCCCCGAAGCGTGAGGCCGGCGGTGGTGATCCGGACGCTGCCGTGGTAGGTGCCGGGGAGTAACTGGACGGTGTCGCCGGGGCTGGCCGCGTCGACCGCTTGCTGGATCGACTGGCCTGGCTGGACCACATGCAGGCTGACGGCAGCGTGAGCCGACGGCACCGCACCCAGGGTGGCAAGGATGGTGGTGAGGGTGGTCGTGGCGGCGGCAGTGGCCGCAGCGAGGTGATGGACCCGTCGCGTGGGCATGAGTGGTGACCTGCTTTCTTGCCGCGCTCGCGGGGGCGCTGGCGTGGTGGCACGGTGTGCAATGGGTGGCGGCCGGTGTGACGGCCGGTCGAATCGACGCTATGGGCGCCGCTCGGGGCCCGCCACCAGGGCTGGACCGCGGGACTGACGAGGCGTCGGCCGATGGCGTGAGTGCGGCCGTCCAGGGCAGACCGGGCGGTGCGGTTCACGTGGGCTCCACCGGGTGTGGGTGGTCTGCGACGTGCCACTTTCGGCGTAATCAGGAGTACGGGCGGGTCGTTTGACGGCCACGCTGGGAAGGTCAACGTCGGGGAGGCGACTGGGTGCATGGCTGCCACCCGCTCTTGACATGCCGCTACATCAGCTGCGGCATCCTCGCGACCGACTGGAGCTTGCGCTGGTCAAGCCGTTGGTCGGCGGGTCTGCAGTGGCCCCGGCCAGGGCGACTGCGGGTTCCGAAGGTCCACGCCAACCTGAAGTCCGTCTAGTCCGAGGAGTGCGCCCGCTCGCGCTGATCGGCAAAGCGGCACTGGCCAGGAGCTGCTCATCGGGATCGCACCGCAACCGCGAAGGTCCCCGTGACCGTACTGGAGTCAGATCGCTACGACCAGTGAAATACCCAGATGATTCGTCATCGAACAACTCGGGCGATCCCGTGCCCGAGGCATGAGTAGCCGCTATTCACAGCAAGGAGAAGCCAGGTGCAGAACCGTGAGGTCCAGGAAGAGCGTGTCTTGTCGAGCGCCCGCGAGGGCGCGGCCGAGCGCCCGCCGGGTGTGGTTCCCGCGCCAACGGACAGCCGGCCGCAGCAACGGATGATGGACCTGTTGCACGGCGCCCTCATCACGCAACTTCTCGTAGTGGCAGTCGAGTTTGACATTGCGGAGCTCCTGGCCGACGGGCCGATGTCGGTGTCGGAGCTCGCCCGCCGGTGCGGGGCGCACCCGCAATCACTGCACCGGGTGTTGCGGGCGTTGGCCGGCCAGGAGATTTTTCGCGAGGTGGAGCCCGAGACGTTCGCCCTGACCCCACTGGCCGAGACACTGCGCGCCGACGTGCCCGGGTCGGTGCGGGCCTGGACCAGATTCTGGGGGCTGCCCGAGAAACTTCAGGCCATCAACTCGCTGTCGTATTCAGTTCGCACCGGCCGCCCGACGTTCCCGCACATCCACGGTACGGACTGGTGGTCACACCTGGCTGCCCACCCGGAGCAGGCCGAACTCTTCAACGACGCGATGGGCGACATGGCTCGGCGTGTCCACGCCGCGGCTGTGGAGAACTGCGACCTGACCAGCGTGGCGCGGGTGGTTGATGTCGGCGGCGGGCAGGGACACCTGCTCGCCACGATCCTGCCACGTTACCCGGAGCTGCGGGCCACCCTGCTGGACCAGCCGTCGGTGGTTCGGGGCGCAAAGGCGGTGCTGGAAGCGGCCGGCGTCGCTGACCGGGTCGACCTGGTCGGCGGGGACTTCTTCGACAGCGTGCCGCACGGCGCGGACGCCTACCTCCTGTCGATGATTCTGCACGACTGGGACGACCAGCAGTGCGTGGCGGTGCTCGGCAGGATCCGGCAGGCGATGGCACCCAATGCCCAGGTCATCGTCATCGACGCCATCGTGCCGGAGGACAACAGACCACACGACGGGAAGCTGCGGGACACCGTCATGATGGCACTGCACCCCGGCCGGGAACGTACCGAGGCGGAGTTCACCGCGCTGTTCGCCGCCGCGGGCTTGCGGCACGTCGCGACCACCGGGCTGGCCTCCTCGACGGGCCTGCTGATCGCGCGGTCCTGACGGAGCTCGCGGCGCAGGGCCGGCCGGCCACGTACCTCGCCGCCCGCCCGGAGACGAGCGCCGCGATCGTCACCGCCGTCCGCGACGGTTCCGCCGCCGGATCTCCATCGCCCTCGACCTGCGCATCCACCGACTGCGGCTGCGCCTGGCGGGCACGACCCCGACGGCCCAGGGCATCCGGACCTCGGATGCAGCCCGTACCCGGTCCTGGGTGCTGCGCGGTTAGGTGCCCGGCCCGGCCGGAGCATGCCGGAGGCCGCCACCTACCAGGTGACGGCCTCGTGTGCCTTCTCAGAGGACGTTAAGTCCGTTTCTGGTAGCGGCCACGTCCGGGTTGGGCGAGGAGTCCCTGACGAACGAGTCGTCCCAAGCGGGAGCGGGTGACGTT
>NZ_JBFBJZ010000109.1:0-14688 GCF_040686255.1 Kitasatospora sp. NPDC085879
TGTGTTCGGTGTGGCGCGGCCGCGCGGGGGCGCGGGGGGCCCCGGGGGGTGGGGGGGGGCGGGCGGCTTCCGGGTTGGGGGGCGCCCCCCCGGGGGGGCCCCCCCCCCGAACCGTCGCTGCGACTACTCCTGCTTCTTGCGCCGGCTGCCGAAGACGATCTCGTCCCAGCTGGGCACGGTGGCGCGTCGGCCGGGGCGGACGCCGTCGGCCTCGGCCTGCCGGTCGGTGGTGCCGACCAGCCGCTCCCGGTGCGGGGCGACGGCCCGCGGCATCAGGATGTCGGCGTAGGCCGAGCCGGCGCCGACGCTCGCGGCGGGCGCGGCCGGCTCCTCGGCCTCCTCCGGCTCCTCGGCGGTGACCGGCTCCGGCGCGGGGCCGATCGCGAGGTCGCCGCGGTAGGCGGGCACCACGTCGAGCAGGCTGGTCAGCGAGTCGCGGTTCTCCGCGGTCGCCTCCCGGGCCTCGCGGACCTCCCGGCCGGACATGATCCGGTCGGCGGAGGGCCGTTCGATCATCGCTCGGGCCGGCCGGTCCTGGGGGAGCCGGGCGATCCGCGGGATGAACGGGAAGACCGAGTCCTCGTCGCGGTCGACGCTCTCGCCGATCAGGGCGCGCGCCTCGTCGTCGTTCGGCTGGACCAGCCGCCGCGGCGGGTCGTACGTCCAGCTGGCGCGCCGGTGCTCGCCGTCCGCGCGGTAGTTGAGGATGACCTCCCAGGTGCCGTCGTCCCGGCGCCAGGAGTCCCACCGCTCGGTGTCCTTCTCGGCGGCGCGCAGGGTGAGCCGCTCGGCGACGGCTTCGCCGAGCTGCGGCCCGGTGGACTCGCCGTGCCGGCGGATCGCGGTCTTGCGGGCGCGCTCGGCCATGAAGGCACGCTCGGCCAGCACCGGGCCCTCGAAGCGGCGGACCCGTTCGACGGAGATCCCCGCCGCCTGTGCGACCTCCTCCGCGGAGGCACCGGCTCGTATCCGGGCCTGGATGTCGCGGGGCCGCAGGTGGCTCTCGACCTCGATCTCGATCTGGCCGAGGCGCGGCCGGTCGCCGCGGACGGCGGCACGCAGCCGCTCGTCGATGGGGAGGGTGTACTCCGTGCTGTCGGCAGCCTTGAGCACCAGCCGTGTGCCGTCGTTGCTGACGGCCACGACGCGCAGTTCGGGCACGGTTACCTCCCGGGTGGTGCCTGCCGACGTCACCTGCGTCGCTGCTCCCGTACTGAGTGTGGCCTGCCCGCCTGCGACTGGCCACAACCTTGCAGAGTTACCCGGCGTGTCGGGCTTAGACCCGGGCACGCCGTTGTGGCACGGTTGCCTGTTCGCCACGTCGCCGGTCGACGTCGCCCCCGGGCCCCTAGGCCACTGTCAGACGGGCAGTCAACAGGAACGCCGAAGGCTCAGGCCCCACGAACAGTACTCCATTCGTGGCACCAAGCGGGGCGGCTCGCCGCTCAAGTCTCCCCCGATTCACCGGAATCTCAAGAGCGGCCACACCGTTGAGCGCTTCGAGATCGCCGAACGGTGATCATCTTCACATATATCGACCGGGTGGGAGCAGAATTTCGCCCGTTGTGTCCCGCGCCGTGCAGGATCGACAGAATTGTTCGAGTCTCCGCCGTTTGACCGAGGAAACTGCTGCCGACTCCCCATCAGTCCCCGAGCACCCGGCGGAGGTAGTCGTTGGCGAACATCCGGTCCGGGTCCACCTTGTCGCGCAGCGCCGTGAAATCGCCGAAGTGCGGGTACACACCGGCCAGGTACCCGGCGTCGCGGGTGTGCAGCTTGCCCCAGTGCGGGCGGCCCTGGTGGGCCGTCATGAGCCGCTCCACCTCGGTGAAGTAGCCGCTGTCCGCGGTGCCCCGGTAGAGGTGGACGGCGATGTAGACGCTGTCGCGGCCGCTCGCGGTGGACAGCCACAGGTCGTCGGCCGGCGCCACCCGGACCTCCACCGGGAAGCTGATCCTCCAGTCGGAGCGCTCCACCAGCGCCTTGAGCTCGCGCAGCACGGTGGTGGCGGCCTCCCGCGGCACCGCGTACTCCATCTCGATGAAGCGCACCCGGCGCGGGCTGGTGAACACCTTGTACGCGCTGTCGGTGTAGACGCGCTCCGTCCAGGCCCGGCCGGCGAGCTGGGCGATGGTCGGGATCGAGGCGGGGAATCGCCGGCCGGCCCTGCAGACGCCCTCCCAGACGGTGTTGGACAGGAAGTCGTCGTCCAGCCAGGCCTTGAACCGGGGCAGCGGCGCCGCCGGGCCCTGGCTGCGGTTGTTCCGCTTGGTGGTGCACAGGTCGGTGTGCGGGAACCAGTAGAACTCGAAGTGCTCGTTGACCGCGGCCAGGTCGTCGAAGCCGGCCAGCACCTCGTCGAAGCGCATCGGCTTCTCGTGCGCGGTCAGCAGGAAGGCAGGTTCGACCGCGAAGGTCAGGGCGCTGACCACGCCGAGCGCGCCGAGGCCGAGCCGGGCGCCCTGGAACAGCTCCGGGTTCTCGCTCGGGGAGCAGGTCCGGACGCTGCCGTCGGCGAGGACGATCTCCACCGCGCGGATCTGCGCGGCGAGCGAGCCGGAGTCCCGGCCGGTGCCGTGGGTGCCGGTGCTGGTGGCGCCGGCCACGGTCTGCACCTCGATGTCGCCCATGTTGGCCAGCGAGAGCCCGGCGGCGGCGAGCAGCCGGTTGAGGCGGGCGAGCGGCAGCCCGGCCTCGACGGTCACCGTGCCGGCCTCGCGGTCCAGCGAGCGGACGGCGGTCAATGCGTCCGGGCGGACCAGCACGGCGTCGCCGGCCGAGGCGATCGCGGTGAAGGAGTGGCCGGATCCGATCGCCTTGACCCGCTGCCCCTGCTCGGCGGCCCCGCGCACCGTGTCGGCGATCTCCTCGGCGGAGCCGGGGGTGACCACCCGGGCGGGCCGGGCGGTCTGGTTGCCGGCCCAGTTGCTCCAGGTGCCGGTGGTGGTGCCGTGGGGCATGCCGAGTGCCTCCTGCTCACGAACTACCAGTGGGTAGGGTGAGCGTAGTCACTCGGCTGCCCCCCGGTCCATGCCCCGAAGGTCCCCGGTGGGCCCCCGGTTCGGCCGCGATTCGGCCGCGGTTCAGCGGGCCGCGGGGGTGCCCACCGGCTCCTGCTCGGGGCTGGCCAGCCCGCCGCGCAGCCGGGGCAGTCCGACCAGGGCGGCGGCCGCGGCGAACAGCGCGGCCGCGACCGGCACCCAGTAGGCGGTGGCGGCGCCCGCGGCGTCCACCACCCAGCCGGCCACCGAGGAGCCGAGCGCGACACCCAGGGCGAGCCCGGTGGTCGTCCAGGTCATCCCCTCGGTGAGCTTCGCGGCCGGGACGAGCCGTTCCACCAGCGCCATCGCGGTGATCATCGTCGGGGAGATGGACAGCCCGGCGACGAACAGGGCGGCGCCCACGGCGGCCAGGCCGGCCGTGCCGTCAAGCAGCGAGGCGGCCAGCACCAGCGGCAGCATGCCGACCGCCATGGCGCCGACTCCGCCGAGGAAGCGCCCGGCCATGGACCCGCGCGGCTTGAACGCGCCGAAGACCACCCCGGCCAGGCAGGAGCCGAGCGCGTAGACGGCGAGCACCAGGCTGGCGGCCGCGGTGTGGCCCTGCTCCTTGGCGAAGGCCACCGTGACGACCTCGACCGCGCCGAAGATCGCACCGGTGGCGACGAAGGTCAGCACCAGCACCTGCAGCCCCGCCGAGCGGATCGCCGAGCCGCCCTCGTGGTGGGCGGCCGGGTGGACGGGCGGCTCGGTGGAGCGCTGCGCGGTGAACAGCACCACGCCGACCGCCAGGAAGACCCCGGCCAGCGCCACACCGGCCTCGGGGAAGAGCGAGGTCGCCAGCCCGATCGAGAGGATCGGCCCGACGATGAAGCAGACCTCGTCCATCACCGCCTCGAACGAGTACGCGGTGTGCAACCGATCCGGCCGGTCGCTGTACAGGTGCGCCCAGCGGGCGCGGACCATCGACCCGGTGCTCGGCATGACGCCCATGCCGGCCGCGAAGAGGAACAGCGTCCAGTCCGGGGCACCGAGCCGGGCGCAGGCGAGCAGGGCGGTCGCGGCGGCCATCGTCACCGCGGTGGCGGGCAGCGCGACCCGCCGCTGCCCGTACCGGTCGACCAGACGTGAGACCTGCGGGCCGAGCACCGCCGCGGACACCGCGAGGACGGCCGAGACCGCGCCCGCGATCCCGAACGAGCCGCGGAGCTGGGCGAGCATCGTCACGATGCCGATGCCGGTCATAGAGATCGGCAGCCGCGACACGAAGCCGCTCGAGGAGAAGGCCAGACTGCCGGGCGCGGCGAATATCTGGCGGTAGCTGGACAGCACTGGTGCTCCGCGGGGGTGGGTAAGGAACGTCGTTCGTATGGACAGCTTACGAAGAGCCCGCGCCCACCCGCGAAGACATTTCCGGCGGACGGGTGGCCCGCCACCGTCGGAACACCCCCGGGTGGCAGGATCGGAGCCATGTCCGACTCGCGCACCTCCACCGATCACGCCCCCTACGACGCGCTGCTGCTGCTCTCCTTCGGCGGCCCGGAGGGGCCCGAGGACGTCGTGCCGTTCCTGGAGAACGTCACCCGCGGCCGGGGCATCCCCAAGGAGCGCCTCACCGAGGTGGGCAAGCACTACTTCCTGTTCGGCGGCGTCAGCCCGATCAACGAGCAGAACCGCGAGCTGCTCGCCGCGCTGCGCAAGGACTTCGCCGACCACGGCCTCGACCTGCCGGTCTACTGGGGCAACCGGAACTGGGCGCCCTACCTGGTCGACGCCCTCAAGGAGATCGCCGCCGACGGCCACCGCCGGGTGCTCACCCTCGCGACCAGCGCCTACGCCGGCTACTCCGGCTGCCGCCAGTACCGCGAGAACCTCGCCGACGCGCTCGCCGAACTCGCCCGCGAGGGCCTGCCCGCGCTGCGCGTCGACAAGCTGCGGCACTTCTACAACCACCCCGGCTTCGTCGGCCCGATGATCGACGCGACCCTCGCCGCCCTCGACGGGCTGCCCGCGGAGGTCCGCCCCGGCGCCCACCTCGTCTTCACCACGCACTCGATCCCGAACGCGATGGCCGACAGCTCCGGCGCCCCCGACGACCCGGCCCGCGACACCCCGGGCGGCGCCTACGTCGCCCAGCACCTGGACGTCGCCCGGCAGGTCGCCGAGGCGGTCGCCGCCGCGACCGGCGCCGACCGCCCCTGGGAGCTCGTCTACCAGAGCCGCAGCGGCGCCCCGCACATCCCGTGGCTGGAGCCGGACGTCTGCGACCGCCTGGAGGAGCTGAACGCCGCCGGCGCCCCCGCCGTGGTCATGGTGCCGATCGGCTTCGTCTCCGACCACATGGAGGTCAAGTACGACCTCGACACCGAGGCCGTCGCCAAGGCCGCCGAACTCGGCCTGCCGGTCGCCCGGGCGGCCACCGTCGGCGCCGACCCGCGGTTCGCCGCCGCCGTGCGCGACCTCGTCCTGGAGCGGGCCGCCGTCGAACGCGGCGCCGCCGTCGAGCGCCGCGCCCTCGGCGCGCTCGGCCCCAGCCACGACGTGTGCGCCGCCGCCTGCTGCCCCAACCCGCGCGCCCCACGGCCCGCCGCCGCCCAGCGGTGACCCGCCCCCCAGGACCCGACCGCACCCCGCGCTCCGACCGCACCCCAGGAGGAACCCGCGTGCCCGGCACCGCGCCCACCGATCCGCTGCTGGCCGAACTGCTCGCCGTCGCCGAGGAGGCCGCCCGCACAGCCGGCGAGCTGCTGCACCGCGGCCGCCCGGCCGACCTCGGCGTCGCCGCCACCAAGAGCAGCCCCGTCGACGTGGTCACCGAGATGGACCTCGCCTCCGAGAAGCTGGTCCAGGAGCTGATCGCCACCCGCCGCCCCGAGGACGGCTACCTCGGCGAGGAGGGCACCGACCGGCCCGGCAGCAGCGGCGTCCGCTGGGTCGTCGACCCGCTCGACGGCACCGTCAACTACCTGTACGGACTGCCCTCCTGGGGTGTCAGCGTGGCCGCCGAGGTGGACGGCGAGGCCGTCGTCGGGGTGGTCGCGGTGCCCGCCCGCGGCGAGCTCTTCCGGGCCGTCCGCGGCGGCGGCGCCGACCTCGACGGCCGCCCCCTCGCCGTCCGCCCCGCGCCGCCGTGGGGCCAGGCACTGGTCGGCACCGGCTTCAACTACGTGCAGGCCGAACGGGCCCATCAGGCCGAGGTGCTGCTCGCGCTGATGCCCGAGGTCCGCGACATCCGCCGGGCCGGCGCCGCCGCCGTCGACCTGTGCGACCTCGCCGCCGGCCGCCTCGACGCCTTCTACGAGCGCGGCCTCAAGCCCTGGGACATGGCGGCCGGCCTGCTGATCGCCCGCGAGGCCGGCGCCCTCGCCGGCGGCCGCCCGGGCCGGCCCGCCGACGGCGACCTCGCGGTGGCCGCCGCCCCCGGCGTCTTCGAGCCGCTCCAGGCCCGCCTGGACGCCCTCGGCGCCTGGCACGGCTGACCGGGGCCCCGGACACGGCGAAGGGCCCGTCACCACCCCGCGAGGGACGGTGACGGGCCCTTCGGGCCTGACGGCCGGGTGCGCCCGGGCAGTGAATGGGCCCTGGCACGCGGGAGGTGCCAGGGCTCGCTGATTCGAACTGCGATGTGGTGCTGCTGTGGTGCTGCTGTCCTGCGTGCCCCGCGGGGGCGGGGCGGATGTCGGTCCTGCGGCCGGATCAGGCAGCCGAGCGGTGCATCTCGTGCACCGGGTCGATGCCGTGGTCGGCGGCCAGCCGACGCAGGTCCTCCAGCTCGGACTGCTCGACCTCGGCCAGGAACTCGTCCCCGGACTCGAGAGCGCGGTGGAGATCCTGCTCGGCGTTCTGTATGCGCTGCAGGATTCCGGCGGTGAAGGCGTCCATACGGCCCCCTTGCTGTGTCGGACGGGCACGGGCCCGCATGCTCCCCGAATCGGTGGACGGTGCCACGGGACGCCGCACGGTCGGACACTGCCGGCCCCGGTGAGCGCGGAGACGGCTCGACGGCCGCTCCCGATGACGTGATCCCCCGGTCCGGTGCGGATGAGCACACGGCGGGTGGGTGCGATCCGCGCACGGCGCGATCGCGGTGTGAGCTTGTCCTCCCCAACCGCGCGCCGGGGAAACCTCCCCGCCGTCGGAAAGTTGCCCGTGTCACAGTCCAACCGGAGGGAACACCTTCGGTCCGCGCCGCCGCCGCCGCCCCACCGCGGACGTCCCCGCAGGTCAACGTACCGGAACGGGCCCGCACCGGCCCGGATCCGGCCGCTTACAGCTGCTTTACCCGCGGACCAGGCAGGATGGAGGCACCGTCGGGGCCGTGCCGCAGGGTACGGCTCCGCGCCCGGCGCACCACGGCCCGCACGGGCGGACAGCACGGTGGGGCCGCCCAAGGGAAGGGACTACCACCGTGCGGGTACTCGTCGTCGAGGACGAGCAGCTGCTCGCCGAGGCCGTGGCCACCGGGCTGCGCCGCGAGGCCATGGCCGTCGACGTCGTCTACGACGGAGAGGCCGCGCTGCAGCGCATCGCCGTCAACGACTACGACGTCGTCGTCCTCGACCGCGACCTCCCGCTGGTCCACGGCGACGACGTGTGCCGCCGGGTCGTCGAGCAGGGTCTTGCCACCCGCGTCATCATGCTCACCGCCTCCGGCGACATCAGCGACCGCGTCGAGGGCCTGGAGATCGGCGCCGACGACTACCTTCCCAAGCCGTTCGCCTTCAGCGAACTCGTCGCCCGGGTACGGGCACTGGGCCGCCGTGCCACCGTCCCGCTGCCGCCCGTCCTGGCGCGCGCCGGGATCAGCCTCGACCCCGGCCGCCGCGAGGTGCTCCGCGAGGGCAAGCCCGTCCAGCTGGCACCCAAGGAGTTCGCCGTCCTGGAGGTCCTGATGCGCGCCGGCGGCGCCGTCGTCTCCGCCGAGCAGCTCCTGGAGAAGGCCTGGGACGAGCACACCGACCCCTTCACCAACGTCGTCCGGGTCACCGTGATGACGCTCCGCCGCAAGCTCGGCGACCCGCCGGTCATCGTCACCGTGCCCGGCTCCGGCTACCGCATCTGACCCGGCACCGGCGGAGCCGGCCGGCACCGGCCGCCCGCCCCGTCCCGTCCCCGCCCGGCCCCGCCGGACGGGGCACCGCCCCACCGCAGTACCGAGAGGACAGGCCATGACCACCCCGCCCCCCGCCGGCGGGGCCCCCGGCGCGCCCGCCGGCGGCCCGGGCCCGGTCCCGTCGCGCCCGGCCCGCACCCCGCTGGGCCACACCGCGGCGCAGGAGACCGCCACCGCCACGCACTACCACCCGGGCGACGGCCTGTTCGCCTGGCTGTCACTGCGCCCCACCGTGCGGATCAGGCTGACCCTGCTCTACGGCGGGATGTTCCTGATGGCCGGCGTCGTCCTGCTGCTGCTGATGTACTACTTCGTCCGCGAGGCCATGCAGAACGCCACCCTGCCCTCGCTGCGACTGGGCCCGGGCGTCTCCCTCACCACCCCCGACGGCGACGTCATCCGCAGCCAGACCGAACTCACCGCCTGGCTCAACCACTACCAGGACCTCCAGGCCGAGCACTCCCTCAACACCCTGCTGCGCAAGGCCCTCACCGCTCTGATCTGCCTCGCCGTGATCGCCTTCGCGGCCGGCTACGCGATGGCCGGCCGGGTGCTGCGCCCGCTCGGCCGGATCACCCGCACCGCCCGCGAGGTCGCCAGCTCCGACATGCACCGCCGCATCCAGCTCGACGGCCCCGACGACGAGCTCAAGGAGCTCGCCGACACCTTCGACGACATGCTGGACCGGCTCGACCGCTCCTTCGACTCCCAGCGCCGGTTCGTCGCCAACGCCTCGCACGAGCTGCGCACCCCGCTGGCGATCAACCGGACCCTGCTGGAGGTCCAGCTCGCCGACCCGGACGCGTCCCCCGAGGTCCAGCAGCTCGGCAAGACCCTGCTCGCCACCAACGAGCGCAGCGAGCAGCTCGTCGAGGGCCTGCTGCTGCTCGCCCGCAGCGACAACGAGATCACCGACCGGCGCCCGGTCGAACTCTCCGAGGTCGCCCTGCGCGCCCTGGAGCAGCTCCGCCCCGAGGCCTCCACCCGCGAGGTCGTTCTGCGATCCGAGCTCAACCCGGTGACGGTCTCCGGCAACGGCGTGCTGCTGGAGCGGATCGCGCTCAACCTGCTGCAGAACGCCGTCCGCTACAACTCGCCGGACGGCTGGGTGGAGATGTCCACCACGCCCGCCCCGGGCAGCGTCGGCGAGCTGGTCGTCTCCAACACCGGCCCGGTCGTGCCCGGCTACGAGATGGAGCACATCTTCGAGCCGTTCCGCCGGGTCAAGGGCGCCGACCGCACCCGCAGCGACAAGGGTGTCGGCCTCGGCCTGTCCATCGTCCGCTCGGTGGTCCGGGCGCACGGAGGCACCATCGAGGCCACTCCGCGGCCCGGTGGCGGCCTGACCGTCCGGGTGCGCATCCCCGGGCCCTGAGACCCCCTTCCCGGCTCTCCCCGGCCCCTCCCCGGGTCCGGCGGAGGCCCGCATGGCCCGGCGCCGAACTCGCCCGGCCGCTGCGCCCGGCGACTGCGCGCCGCTCCGTGCCCGACCGATCACCGACCGGTCACCGCCCGACCCCCGCCGCCCCCCGCCGCCCCCTCCAGCCGTGTCAGAACGACATAAGTGCTGGCAGGGGGCGGCTTGTCTTTTGCCGCCGAAACAACTTACGGTGTCGTAACCTACGCAGCCGTAGGTGGGTCGACCCGGACGGCCTCCGCGTCCGCCTCCGCGCTCGTGCCGCCAGCCCCGTCCCCCCGTTCCGTCACCGTCCGCGCCGCCGCCGTCGGCCCATCCCGCCCGACGCGCCGGACGCCGCACACAGGAGCACCAGCCGTGACCATCGCACCCGTCCAGCGCACCGCACCGCTCGCGTCGACCGCCTGGACCGACGCCAAGCTGATCCTGGCCCTCGAAGAGGTCGTCGAGAACGAGCTGAACCGGCACCTGAAGATCGCCAAGGAGTGGATGCCGCACGAGTACGTGCCGTGGGGCCAGGGGCGGGACTTCGACGGCGTGCTCGGCGGCGAGGCGTGGGCGCCCGAGCAGTCCCAGGTCACCCCGCTGGCGAGGGTCTCGCTGGTGGTCAACCTGCTGACCGAGGACAACCTCCCCAGCTACCACCACGAGATCGCGACCATGTTCGGCCGTGAGGGCGCCTGGGGCACCTGGGTGCACCGCTGGACGGCCGAGGAGGGCCGGCACGGCATAGCCATCCGCGACTACCTGCTCGCCACCCGCGCGGTCGACCCGGTGGCCCTGGAGCGGGCCCGGATGGCGCACATGTCGGAGGGCTTCGAGTCCGACAACTCGCACAGCATGCTGCACTCGGTGGCCTACGTGGCCTTCCAGGAGCTCGCCACCCGGATCGCCCACCGCAACACCGGCCACCACTCCGGCGACCCGCTGTGCGACCAGCTGCTGGCGAAGATCGCCAACGACGAGAACCTGCACATGGTCTTCTACCGGAACCTGCTGAAGGCCGCCCTGGAGATCGCCCCGGACGAGGCGATGAACGCCATCGCCGAGGTGGTCACCAACTTCCGGATGCCCGGCCACGGCATGCCCGGCTTCGAGCGTTCCGCCGCCCAGATCGCCATCGGCGGCGTCTACAACCTGCGCATCCACCTCGACGACGTGCTGCAGCCCGTGCTGCGCCACCTGAAGGTCCTGGAGATCACCGGCCTGGGCGCCGACGGCCGGCAGGCCCAGGAGCACCTGGGGGCGTTCCTGGACGGCCTGGACGCGCAGGCGACCAAGTTCGACGAGCGGCAGGCCGCGCTGCTCGCCCGACGTGCCGCGAACGCCGCCAGGGCCTGACCGGACCGCTGCCGCGGGGGTGTCGACGGGCCGACGCCTCACACCTGGAATGTCCGGGATTCTCCGGAAAGGTGTGAGATGTGACCAAGTTCACATCGGGCCATTCGCCGCACTCCCGCGGTGTCGCGCGGAGATCGCGCCGCTACTCTGCGCCGTGGCGGACGGTGACCGCCGCCGCCCCGGCCGGAAATGTCGATGTGTCGCCAAATGTGCCGTGGCCAGGGTCAATTGGTGAAGGAACGGCCTGGTGGCGGCTACTCAAGGTAGTCGCCGCGGGGCGGTTTCGACCCCGCGGAGCCGACCACCCGCTGCAGCGTTCGAACCCCGTTCGGTCACCCCAACGGGTCCGAAACTGGGTGTCGATTGAGTAACGGGGCTTGAAGTAAGGCAAAATCTCCGCCTCGGGTCGGGCACAACACCGGCCCCCCACGCGTTACGTGCGCTGGAGATACCGCACACACCCAAAGGGGGAGAGCGAAAACATGGCTACGGACTACGACACCCCACGCAAGACCGATGACGACCTCAACGAGGACAGCATCGAGGAACTGAAGGCGCGCCGGAACGAGAAGACGACCGGTTCGGTCGACATCGACGAGTTCGACGCGGCCGAGGGTCTGGAGCTCCCCGGCGCCGACCTCTCGAACGAGGAGCTGTCGGTCCGGGTGCTGCCGCGCCAGGCCGACGAGTTCACCTGCATGAGCTGCTTCCTGGTGCACCACCGCAGCCAGCTCTACAGCGAGAAGAACGGTCAGCCCATCTGCCGGGACTGCGGCGCCTGAGCACGGCGCGGAATGGCCCGGGCCCGACGCCTCACCGTCGGCCCGGCACGCCACCCCGCCGGCCCTGGGCAGCAAGGCCGGAGGCAGCAGACGCGGGCCCCGTTCGGGGGCCGCACCCGCAGGTCGGGCGCCTGCGACCACAGGAGCACTGGGACGGTCCGCCCATGGCGGAGCCGTCCCTCCTCCGTTCAGGGCCCGCTCTCCGTTCAGGGCCCGCTGCGGCACGTCCGCCGGGCCCTCCGGCGGCCGCCCGCGGCCGGCCCGCGGGCGCGCGGGCCGGAGGCTCAGCGCTGGGCGGCCCTGCGCGCGCCCTGCAGGGCGTCCGCCAGCTTCTGCGGCGAGCGGGTCGACAGGTACAGGTAGGGCGTCGGGTCGACCGGGTCGGTGACCTCGACCTTCAGCGCCGTCGGCACATAGCTGCGCAGCAGCATGAAGGCCCGCGGGTCGGCCTTCACCGAGCGCCAGGCGACCGCCTCGGCCGGGTTGAGCACCTCGGCCGCGCCCAGCGCGTCCACCGGGATCCGGGCCTGGCCGGCGACCAGGGAGCCCTGGACCACGCGGATCCGCGCCGAGCCGTAGGAGCTGAGCGCGGCCGCCGCGGCGGCGATGCCGACCACCACGCCGATCAGCGCCCCGAGGGCGCTGAAGCGCAGCAGGATGAGGCCGAGCGAGATGCCGGTCACGAGCGGGAGCAGCCACCAGGACCGCGGGACGGTGAGGCGTTCGTCGTACATGCCCCCTATTGTGGGCGCCCGCCCGGCGGTGCCCGGTCAACGCCCCTCCCGCCCCCCGTTGCTACTGGCGGGTAGCATCGCGGCTGTGACCGGTTCCATCGCCCCCGCCGCCGCGCAGCAGAGCGCCGACACGCCGCTGCCCCGCCCCGCCGCCCTCACACCGACCACGCCGCCGGCCGACGCCGTGCTGCCGCCCCGCGCACCGGGCGCGCCGGCCCCGGGGACGCCGATCGGACCCCACTACGACCTCTGCTTCGGCTGCGGCCCGCGGCAGCCCGACGGCCTGCAGCTGACCGCGGTGGCCGGCGAGGGCCTCACCGTCGACGCGACCTTCACCGTCCGCGCGGTCCACCAGGGCGGCCCGGGCCTCGCCCACGGCGGCCTGCTCACCACGGCCATGGACGAGACCCTCGGCACCCTCAACTGGCTGCTGCACGCCCCCGCGGTGACCGGCCGGCTGGAGACCGACTTCGTCCGCCCGGTGCCGGTGGACAGCGTGCTGCACATCCACGCCCGGGTGACCGGCGTGCACGGACGGAAGGTCTACAGCGCGGCCGAGGGACGCATCGGCGGCCCCGACGGACCGGTCGCGATCCGGGCACAGGCGCTCTTCATCCAGGTGAAGCTGGAACACTTCACCACGCACGGTCGTCCCGAGGACATCAAGAAGGCCTTGGACGACCCGGACCTGTTCAAGCGCGCCAGAGCCTTCGAGGTGAACCCGTGACCAGCACCGCCCGTCCGCCGGTGGACGTCCTCATCCAGCGGATCGACCCCGATCTGCCGGTCCCCGGCTACGAGCACCCCGGCGACGCCGGCGCCGACCTCCGCACCACCGTCGACGCCGAACTCGCCCCCGGCGAGCGGGTCGTCCTTCCCACCGGCGTCGCCATTGCGCTGCCGGACGGTTACGCGGCGTTCGTGCACCCGCGTTCGGGCCTCGCAGCTCGTTGCGGAGTTGCCCTTGTGAACGCCCCGGGGACGGTCGATGCCGGGTACCGTGGTGAGATCAAGGTGATCGTCGTCAACCTGGACCCGCGCGAGACCGTCAGCTTCCGTCGAGGAGACCGCATCGCCCAGCTGGTCATCCAGCAGGTGGAGCGGGCGAGTTTCCACGAGGTGGCCGAGCTGCCCGGGTCGGCGCGAGCCGAAGGCGGGTTCGGGTCGACCGGCGGCCACGCCGCGGTCTAGCATGCCCGCGGTCTCGCAGTAGCCGAGCAGGTATTCGCTTCGGTCTTGGATTCGGTCTTGGACCGGGAAGGACAGTGACCGTGTTCCGTCGTCGCCACAAGAGCGAGGACGCTGTCGAGCAGCTCGCCGAGGACGCCACCAGCGCCGACGAGACGGCCGATGACGTCGAAGGTTCCGCCGAGAGCGAGAACGACACCGAGCTGGACCCGGCCGACCGGGTCGGCCTTCCGCCGGCGCCGCGCCCGGACGGCCCGTGGGACATCTCCGAGCTCGAGAAGCCCGAGGAAGGACGAGTGGACCTCGGGGGTCTGCTGGTCCCCGGGGTCGAGGGCATGGAGCTGCGCGTGGAGGTCGCCGGTGACGCGATCGTCGCCGCCACCCTCGTCCTCGGCAACAGTGCGATCCAGCTGCAGGCCTTCGCCGCCCCCAAGTCGGAGGGCATCTGGGGCGAGGTCCGCGACGAGATCGCCAACGGCATCACCCAGCAGGGCGGTCTGATCGAGGAGGAGGAGGGCACGCTCGGTTGGCACCTGCGCGCCCAGGTCCCCGTTCAGCTGCCCGACGGCACCCAGGGTGCCCAGCTGGTGCGGTTCGTCGGCTGCGACGGTCCGCGCTGGTTCCTGCGCGGTGTGATCTCCGGCCAGGCCGCCGTCCAGCCCGAGATGGCGGGCATCCTGGAGGAGGTCTTCCGGCAGACCGTCGTCGTGCGGGGCGAGGCGCCGATGGCGCCGCGCGACCCGATCGTGCTGAAGCTCCCCGAGGACGCGCAGATGGTCGCCGACGGCGCGCCGGCCGAGGGCGGCGACCAGCGCTACAGCGCCTCGCTCGACCCCTTCGCCCGCGGTCCGGAGATCACCGAGGTCCGCTGATCCGAGCACCTCGCCTCCGCCCGGCCGCCGCCGGGTGGAGGCGATTTGCTTGTGGAGCCCCGGGACCCGTACAGTTCCGGAGTCGCGCCGAGAGGGGCGACGAAAGCGAGTCGAAGGAAAACGCCCGGTGAAACGGGCCGGAAATCCTCTGATAAGCTGGAAACACGAAAGAGCGAAACGCCCGGAGGGTCCGCTGGAAGGCGGTCCGAAGGAAGTGTCCGTTCCTTGAGAACTCAACAGCG